>CBDTUS010000153.1:0-8735 GCA_965363725.1 uncultured bacterium
ACCATGTCCAGCCCACCGCAAAAGATGGGCCGGACACAATCTCAAAGGCACAACCAATAGTTTGCCCAATTCTCCCGGATGACTATCCTATGGCGGCCCCCCGGCCGTATTTTCTTGCTCCAAGGATATGCTTATGGAAATCAGAAACGTTGCCATTATTGCCCATGTCGATCACGGGAAGACCACCCTGGTCGACCAGATCCTGCGCCAGTGCGATGTGTGGCGTACCGGCCAGGAGGTCCAGGAAAGGATCATGGACTCCAACGACCTGGAGCGTGAACGCGGGATCACCATCACTTCGAAGAATTTTTCCGTCACCTACAATGACACCCGTATCAACCTGATCGACACTCCGGGCCACGCGGATTTCGGCGGCGAGGTGGAACGTGTCCTCAAGATGGCCGATGGTGTCCTGCTGCTGGTCGACGCTTTCGAGGGCCCCATGCCCCAGACGCGCTTCGTGCTGCAGAAGGCCATGAAGCTGAACCTCAAGCCGGTGGTGGTCATCAACAAGGTGGACCGGCCCAGCGCGCGGCCCGACGAGGTGCTGGACGAGATCTTCAACCTCTTCCTGGAGCTGGAAGCCACCGACGAACAACTGGATTTTCGCGGGGTCTACGCGGCGGGCCGGGACGGTTGGGCCGTGGGCGAACTGGAGGACAAGCGGGAAAACCTGTTTCCCCTGCTGGATATGATCATCGCCCATGTGCCGGGCCCCGAGGTGAAGGAGGGGCCGACCCAGATGCTGGTCGCGGCCATGGACCACAGCGACTACGTGGGTCGTATCGGCATGGGCCGCATCGTGCGGGGCACCCTGCGGGTCAAGCAGCCGGTGGTGCTGTGCAAGCGGGACGGCAGCGAGGTCAAGACCCAGGCTCGGCAGCTGTTCGTGTTCGACAACCTGGGGCGCAAGGAGGTCAAGGAGGTCCAGTGCGGGGACATCTGCGCCGTGGTCGGTCTGGAGGGCGTGGACATCGGCGACACGCTGGCGGACGCCGAACATCCCGAGCCGCTGCAGATCATCGAGATCGACGATCCCACCCTGTCCATGAACTTCCGGCCCAACGACAGCCCGGGGTACGGGCAGGAAGGCAAGTACGTGACCAGCCGCCAGGTCCGGGACCGGCTGTTCCGCGGGGCGGAGCGCGACGTGGCCCTGCGCGTGGAGGATGTCACCGACGGGTTCAAGGTGTCCGGGCGGGGCATCCTGCACCTTTCGATCCTGATGGAGAACATGCGGCGGGAGGGATTCGAGTTCATGGTCGGGCAGCCCCAGGTCATCTACAAGGAGATCGGCGGCAAGAAGGCGGAACCGGTGGAGGTCCTCTCGGTCGATGTGCCGAACGACCTGGCCGGCGCGGTGATCGAGTACGCCGCCACGCGCAAGGGCGACATGGTCAAGATGGAGCAGAAGGAGGAACGGACCTTCCTCGAGTTCCACATTCCCAGTCGCGGCCTGATCGGCTTCCGCAGCAAGATGCTGCGCGCCACGGCGGGACAGATCGTGATGCATCACCGCTATCACCAGTACGAGTATTTCAAGGGTTCGATTCCCGAACGGATCAACGGCAGCATCATTTCCATGCATCCGGGCAAGTCGGTGGCCTTCGCTCTGGACGGCCTGCAGGACCGCGGCGTGTTTTTCATCGAACCGGGGGACAACCTGTACACCGGGCAGATCATCGGGGAGTACTCCAAGGACGAGGACCTGGTCGTCAACGCCCAGAAGGCGAAACAGCTTTCGAACATGCGGGCCTCGGGCAGCGACCGGAAAATGAAGATCGCCCCGCCCTTGAAGATGAGCATGGAGGAGGCGCTGGAATACCTGAACCACGACGAATTCGTCGAAGTCACCCCGATGTCCATCCGGCTGCGCAAGTATCACCTCGATGAAAACGACCGCAAGAAGGCCGCCAAGCGGGCCAAGTTGTAGGAACCCACCGCCTGAGGAGATTGCCATGGTGCTGTTGGAGTTTTCCCTCTATCCCACCGACAAGGGCGAGAGTGTCAGCGACTACGTGAAACGCAACCTGGAGATCATCGACGACAGCGGGTTGCCCTATCGATTGGGCCCCATGGGAACCTGCCTGGAAGGGGAATACGACGAGGTCATGGCGGTGGTAAAGAAGTGCTTCGACCGCATGAGCGCGGATTGCGGCCGGGTGGCCTGCCAGATCAAGATCGATTACCGGGCGGGGAGGTCCGGCCGGTTGGAGGCCAAGGTCCAGACCCTGAAGGACAAGACCGGTCGCGACCTGCGGACCTGATCCATGCGTGTCACGCTGACTCCTCCTTCCTGGGCCGCCCATCTGCTGAGCGACCTGACCGACTGGCAGCGCGCCCCGGTGCCGGTTGACAGGGTTGACCCCTTCGATATTCCGGACGACGCCTACTTCGAATACGCCTTCGCCGACGCCGGGGGTGAGCGCCATCCCGACCCCCAGAACACGAACCCGCGCCTCAATCCCTGGTGGAAATACGCGTGCAACCTGACAGGACCTCAATACCTCCCGGATCCGGATGCGGTGGCGGAAAACGTGCGGCCACGGGGCAGGGTACTGCGCCTGGAGATCCCGTCCGGGATCATGGGTGGGTCCAGACATGTGCTTATATATTCCCCCGCGGGTCGGGCGGAGGAGGAACTTCCGCTGATCCTTTTCCAGGACGGCAAGGCCTACTACGGCTGGGGCCGCGTGCCCCAGACGCTCGACCGCCTGCTGGAGGCCGAACAGATCGGCCCCGCCCATCTGGTTTTTGTACCTCCGGGCCAGCGCACGGTGGAGTATGCCTTCAATCCTGCCTACCGCAGGTTTCTACTCGAAGAAGTACTGCCGGCGGTCGAGCGGCGGGTGCGGTGCGACGGGCGCCGGACGGCCTGGGGGGCCAGCCTGGGGGGGCTGCTCAGCGCGCAGCTGGCCTGGGAGCGGACGGACCTTTTCCAGAAGGTCGTGACCCAGTCCGGGGCTTTTCTTTTTTCACCCGACATGGATCATGGCAACCCGTTCGCGGGAGGGGAATCCTTCCTGGCCGAGGTTACAGAAGACGATCCCAAACCCCTGCGCTGGCATCTGGAATGCGGCACTTTGGAGTGGCTCCGGCCCAGCAACAGCCGTCTGGCGGAGGCGCTGGCCTCCCGAGGGGCCGACGTGCGCCTGGTCACCCGCAGCGCAGGTCACAACTGGGTGAACTGGCGCAACGGGTTGGCAGGTGGCCTTCGATTCGCTCTGAATGACCCATTCTAGCCCCTGTCCCGGCCCCGGATATCCTGCACTTGAAAATTCAATAACGGAATTGCATATTTGAGACGGGAATCATCCATGCCCCCGGCATGGTTTTGGGGATGAAACCACTCACAACAAAGGTTGGCTGACATGCGTTCGTTTTCCGCTTTTCTGATGGTGATTTTTGTTCTGCTGATGGCCGGCGCGGCTATCGCCGGCGATGGCGAAAAAATCAAGGGCACCGTGTACGGCGAAGGCGTATCGGCTCCGGACACCATGCTGGTCAGTGAACTTCTCGCTGCGCCGGAGGCCTACGTCGGCAAGACCGTGCGGGTCAAGGGAACCGCCGTCGGCGTCTGCGCCCACCGCGGCTGCTGGATCAATATCGCCAGTGACACCGAGGGTGAAACCGTCCGCGTGAAGGTCAAGGACGGCGTGATCGTGTTCCCGCCGGAAATCGTGGGCGACGAAGTCATCGCCGAAGGCGTGTGGACGGCCAACGAGTTGACCATGGAGCAGACCAAGAAGGTCTGTGCCGCCGAAGCCCGCCAAGAGGGCAAGGAATTCGACGAAGGTGAAGTCACCACCTGCATGACCATGTACCAGATCAGCGGTACGGGTGCGGTGGTCGCAGTCAAGTAATATGGAGATGCGCACCTTTCGGAAGTGGTGCCGGACCTTCCACCGGGAGCTCGGGTTCCTGGCGGTGGGCCTGACGCTGGTCTACGCGATCAGCGGCATCGCGATTAATCACGCCCATCACTGGGACGCCAACTATTCGCGGACCCTCGAGGAATTCACCATCGAATCCCCCGGGACCGGGCCGACGGCGGAAATCGAGCCGCTGATCCTGGAGCGTCTGGCCGTCACCGAGCCCATCAAGAATACCTGGCGGGCCAGTGAAACCGAGTTCCAGGTGTTTCTCGAAGGTGGGGGTTACGACGTGGACCTCGTGACGGGCCAGGTGGTTCGCCATGGATTCGCCAAGAGGCCCCTTCTGTTCGACCTCAACTTCATGCACCTCAACTCCGGCAAATCTCCCTGGACCGGCATCGCGGACGTGTACGGCGGGATGCTGATTGTCATGGCCATGACAGGGATCTTCCTGGTGCGCGGCCGCAAGGGCTTGACGGGCCGCGGCGGGGTGCTCATGGCCCTGGGATTCCTGCTGCCCATCGTGTATGCCGTCGTGTCTCGCGGAGGCGGTTGACCCCATTATTGGTGCCCCGCCGGCCTGCCCGGCGGGGCTTGACTCCCCCGCTTTCGCCACCTAGCTTATGCGAACCGGTACCCCTGATATTGCAATTGGTTAATTGTGTCGGGCCGGCGCCTCGAACCCCTTAGAAAAGCCAGTGACAGGTGATCCCATGGGCGTGACTATCGGCATCCGCAGGGAAGACAAGAACGAGTGGGAACGCAGGGTTCCCCTGGTGCCCGCCGACCTGGCCGATCTGAGCAAGAATCCCCATCTGGACTTCACGATCCAGCCTTCGAAAATCCGGGTCTTCACCGACGACGAGTATCGCGATGCGGGCGTGACCGTGGCCGAGAGTCTGGATCCGGCGGACATCATCCTGGCGGTCAAGGAGATCCCGATCGATGTCCTGCAGCCCAAGAAGGTTTACCTCTACTTCTCCCACACGGTGAAGGGCCAGGGCTACAACATGCCGATGCTCCGGCACCTGCTCGATACCGGATCCACTCTCATCGACTACGAACGGATTGCCGACGAGCAGAACCGGCGGCTGATATTTTTCAGTGTGCACGCCGGTTACGCGGGCATGATCGAAAGCCTGGTCTGCCTGGCGCAGCGGATGGCCTATCACGGGGTCGAGACCCCCTTGGCGGAGCTCAAGCACGCCTACGAATACAACAGCCTGGTCGAGGCCAAGAATCATCTGGTGCAAATAGGCCAACGCCTCCAGAACGAGGGGTTGGGAGCCCACACCGAACCGGTCATCATCGGCGTGGCCGGATACGGAAACGTGGCCAAGGGATGCCGGGAGGTCCTGGATTGCCTGAAGGTCAGGGAAATCTCCGTCGAGGACCTGGAGGATGTCGCGGGGATGACCGCCGCCCAGGCCGGCCCTCTGGTCCGGGTCGTCTTCAAGGAAGAGGACATGGTCGAGCCCCGGTCGGACCAGGCCCAGTTCGTGTTGCAGGATTATTATCAGCGTCCGGGGAACTACCGGGGAATCTTCGAAAAATATCTGCCCCACCTGGATGTGCTGATGAATACCATTTACTGGGAAGACAAGTATCCCCGGTTGGTCACCCGGAAATGGGCGCAGGCGCACTATGGGTCGGACAAGCGGCCCCGGTTGCAGGTCATCGGTGATATCAGCTGCGACATCGAGGGCAGCATCGAATTGACCCTCAAGGCCCCGATGCCGGACAAGCCCTGCTTTGTCTTCGATCCCGTGACGGGCAAGGTGGTCGACGGCGTGGTCGGCGACGGGCCGGTGATCATGGCGGTGGACAACCTGCCCTGTGAATTGCCCCGTGAGTCCTCCGAGCACTTCAGCGAGGTTCTGGGGAAAATGGTGCCGATCCTTGGGCAGGCGGATTTCAGTTCCGATTTTGAGGGCCTGCATCTGCCGCCCTATCTGAAAAAAGCGGTCATCACCCACCGGGGTGAATTGACCCCGAACTACCGTTACCTGCAGGATGCCCTCGACAAGTCCGGAGGGTAGGCGCGCTTTCGGCGGCCGGGAAAGGAACTAGGGTGCGGAAAATTCTCGTGTTGGGGGCTGGCATGGTGGCTGGCCCACTGATCCGGTATCTGCAGGACCGAGGCTTTGAGCTGACGGTCACCAGCCTCGACTTGGAAGACGCCGTCAAGCTGATCGGCGACGATCCCCACAGCAAGGCTCTCAGGCTCGATCTCTCCGACGAGGAGGCCCTCGCCGGTTTGATTTCGGCTAACGACCTGACGATCAGCCTGGTGCCCTACAGCTATCACCCCCTGGTGGCGAACCACTGCCTGGACAAGCGGAAGAACCTGGTGACGGCTTCCTATGTCTCCGAGGAGATGATGGCCTTCGATGCCGAGGCCAAGAAGCGGGGCCTGATCTTCCTGAACGAGATCGGTCTGGATCCAGGCATCGATCACATGTCGGCCATGCGGATCATCGATGAGGTGCATTCACGCGGAGGCAAGATCCGGCATTTCCGATCCTACTGCGGTGGTTTGCCGGCGCCCGAGGCCAACGACAATCCCTTCGGGTACAAGTTCTCCTGGGCTCCGCGCGGCGTGCTGCAGGCCAGCCGCAACGGCGCGCGATACTGGCGTGACAATCATATAGTGGAGGTCACTCCCGAGCGGTTGTTCCGGGATATGCGCCTGCTGCACGTGCCGGGTGCGGGGGATTTTGAGGCCTACCCCAATCGGGACTCCCTCGAATACCGTGATGTCTACAAGCTGGGTGACGAGGTCCGCTCGGTATTTCGCGGCACCCTGCGCTATCTGGGCTGGTGCGATTCGATGTACAGCTTCGTGAAGATCGGGCTGCTGGACAACGAACCCCGTGACACCAGCGGCATGACCTACGCCGATTTCATGCGGGACCTGCTCGGTGCGGCACCCGACGAGGATCTGCGCGTGGCCGCGGCCAACCGCATGGGGCGTCCCGCGGACTGCCTGCCGCCCTGGAACCTCCACTGGCTGGGCATGTTCTCGCGACGGCCCATCGGGCACGACCAGATCTCCCCCCTGGACGCCCTCGGCGAGATCATGCAGGACAAACTGTCCTATCATCCCGGTGAGCGGGACATGGTGGTGCTCTTCCACAAGTTCAAGGCCTGGTTCGAGGAGGACAACCACTACGAACGGTTGACCTCGACCCTGGTCGATTTCGGCGTGCGATACGGCGACAGCTCGATGTCGCGCACGGTGTCGCTGCCGGCAGCCATCGCGGCGCGCCTGATCCTGGAAGATAAAATCAGCCTGCGTGGCGTGCTGCGTCCGGTTCATCCGGAAATCTACAATCCGGTTCTCGATGAACTCGCGAACCTGGACATCGTCTGCAAGGAAGAAAAGACCGTTTACTGAGCGGGGGGGACCCCGAGCAAGAGGAGACCTTACCATGGCCAGGAAAATGAACAGCAGCGTGCCGACGAGCCAGATCTTTCGGGCCCTGGGCCTGAAAACAAAGATGAAGGGCGCCAACACGGGCGGCGAGTGGTTCGCCGGCAGCGGGGATTTTCTCACCTCGAAGAATCCGACCAACGGCGAGGTCCTGGCGAAAATTGAACAGGCCAGCGCCAAGGACTACAACCAGGTCATGAAACAGGCCCGCAAGGCCTTCGTGATCTGGCGCGAACTGCCCGCTCCCAGGCGCGGCGAGATCGTCCGCCAGGTGGGCGAGGCCCTGCGAGCCAAGAAGGACATGCTGGGCGCCCTGGTCAGCCTGGAAATGGGCAAGATCTACACCGAGGGTCTGGGCGAGGTGCAGGAGATGATCGACATCTGCGACTTCGCCGTCGGCCTGAGCCGCAACTTGAGCGGCCCGACCCTGCAGAGCGAGCGGCCCAAGCACCGCATGATGGAGCAGTGGCATCCGCTGGGTGTCGTGGGCATCATCAGCGCGTTCAACTTTCCCGTCGCCGTGTGGGCCTGGAACACGGCTCTGGCCTGGGTCTGCGGCGACAGTTGCCTGTGGAAGCCGTCGAGCAAGACGCCCCTGTGCGCCATCGCCTGCCAGAACATCGTGAACGAGGTCTTCAAGGCCAACGACCTGCCCGAGGGCCTCAGCTGCGTGACGATCGGCCGGGGTGCGACCATCGGCGAGAAGCTGGTCAACGATCCCCACGTGCCCCTGATCAGCGCCACCGGGTCGACCCGCATGGGTCAGCGCATCGGCGGCGTGGTCGGCGCCCGCCTGGGCCGGGCCATCCTGGAGCTGGGCGGCAACAACGCCATCATCATCAGCGACAAGGCCGACCTGACCGGCGCCCTGGCCAGCTCGTTCTTCGGTGCCGTGGGCACTGCCGGCCAGCGCTGCACCTCGACCCGCCGCCTGATCATCCACGAGAAGATCTACGGCAAATTCCTGAAGAAGCTGATCGCCAACTACCGGCGGGTGGCTATCGGGAATCCGCTCAATCCCAAGACGTTGATGGGACCCTTGATCGACGAGGGCGCCGTGGCCGACTACAAGGCCGCCATCAAGGCCGCCCAGGAACAGGACGGCAACGTTTTGTACGGCGGCAAGGTGCTGAGGCCCTACGGCACCGCGACGTTTGTCCAGCCGACGATCATCGAGATCGACAACAAGGCTCCCATCGTGCAGAGCGAGACCTTCGCGCCGATCGTGTACGTGATGAAGTACAAGCGGTTCGATCAGGCCATCAAGATGCACAACGATGTGCCTCAGGGCCTGAGCAGCGCGGTCTACACCGACAGCGTGGGCGAGGGAGAAAAATTCCTCAGCTACATGGGCAGTGACTGCGGGATCGCCAACATCAACATCGGTACCAGCGGCGCGGAGATCGGCGGCGCCTTCGGCGGCGAGA
>CBDTUS010000154.1:0-8713 GCA_965363725.1 uncultured bacterium
TGACGTCCGCCGACAGCTCCTCTTGGCAAAGGCGGAACCCGTCCCTTTTCAATATGCCCTCGATGGCCTGGCTGTCGTAGACGTTCATCTGACAGCCATAGGTCTCCACGTAAACGCCGGGCAGGGATTCCGAATCCTCGGGCACCGGGGAAAACTGGGGCAGGTCGCTCTGGAAGGTGGCCATCTCAGGTTCCCTTTCCGGCGGACTCGGTCAGGACGGACTCCGGGTGGACGGACGCATACAGGTTGCCGTCCGTGAATTTATCGATGGCCACCCGCACCAGGGTTCCGGGAGGCAATTCCCGGGACATGGAGTCGGACACCATGACCGTCACGTAGTTGTCGGTGGTGGCCCGGCGCCAGCCGGGGATATCGCTTTCGGCTTCGATGACCGCCTCGCGGACGGTTCCGATCAGGGCTCGGCTGAAATCCGCCTTCTTCTGCTCGGCCAGTTCCCGCAGGATGCCACTGCGGCGGGTGATGGTTTCCGGATGTACCTGGTCGGGCATGTCCGCCGCCGGGGTCCCCGGTCGGCGTGAGAACCGGAAAACGTGCAGATAGCTGAATGGCAGCTCCTCGACCATGCGCCGGGTGTCCTCGAACTCGGCATCCGTCTCACCGGGGAACCCGACGATGATATCCGCCCCGATACCGAAATCAGGCACCGTGGCGGCGACGTCCCTCATGGCCTGCCACGCCCTGTCTCCGCGATAGGGCCGCTTCATGCGCTTGAGCACACCGTCACTGCCGCTCTGGAGTGAAATATGCAGGTGGGGCCGAAGTCGGGGATTGGTCGCGAACATCTCCAGCAGACGCGGGGTCACCTCATTGGGGTGGATGCTGCTCAACCTGATACGCAGGTCGGGGATTTCGCGCAGGCAGGTATCCAGAAGATCAGGCAGCAGGACCTTGGGCTCCAGGTCGCGACCGTACCCGCCCAGATGGATGCCCGCCAGGATGGTTTCGGGGTAGCCCCTGTCCACCAGCAGTTGCAGCTGGGCCAGGACATCGTCCACGGTCCGGCTGCGGCCGGGCCCGCGGGCCCGCCAGATCAGGCAGTAGGTGCAACGCAGGTTGCACCCGTCCTGGATCTTTACGAAGGCGCGGCTGCGCCCGGAAAAACTGTCGATCAAGGGCGAGTCGAATTCTGGGTTTTCGCGGAAGTCCTCCACCTTCATGGTCAGCGCGTCCTCGTCGATGACGGAGGGCAGCCAGGCCGCGACGTCATCCTTGGTGGTATTGCCCACCACGCCGTCGATCTCCGGAACGGCGGCCAGGGCTTCCGGCTGGGTCTGGGCGTAACAGCCGGCCACCACGACCTTGCTGGCGGGATGGCGGCGCTTGACCTGTCGTGCCAGACGGCGGCATTCCTGATCGGCCTTGGCGGTGACGGTGCAGCTGTTGAGGACATACAGATGGGCGGGATCGTTCCAGCCGACCACGTCGATGTTGTAGACGCCCGCCATGGACGCCTTGATCCCCTCGGTATCGTACTGGTTCAACCGGCAGCCCAGGGTCCAGAAGGCCACCCGCAGCGGTGTTCCGCCCGCTGCGGACGCCGGTTGGATCGCCGGCAAGGGTTGTAGATCCTGAAGATCGCTCATGAAAGCTCCCTCAAAGGCTGTCGGAAACAAAGAGGGACGGAGGTATTACCCTCCGCCCCTCTCACGGGCGGAAAAGAACCGAACCGGAAAAACCGATTCCGGCGCCAGCTACTTGTCCTTGTCTTCGCCGTCCTCTTCAACGTCGCCATCGACAGATTCGGCGGCTTCAGCGCCTTCAGTTGCTTCAGTTGCTTCAGTTGCTTCGACAGGTTGGTCGTCAGCGGCCTCGGCTTCGACCGTCTCCTCCTTGGCCGGGAAATTCTCGGCAGGAGGCGCGGCTTCCGCTTCTTCGCGATACACGTCGTCGTCGTCCGTGCGGTCCGCGTCGCCCGAGGCATTGCCTTCCGCTTCGGCGGCAGCTTCGGCGGCCACCACGTCTTCGAGACGGGGATGGGCGTTGATGAACTCCTCGGTGGCGTCCTCCTCGAAGTCCTTCAGACGTTCGGCGATGGAAAGAACGATCCGGCGATTCTCCACGTCCATCTTGATGACCTTCAGGTCGGCTTTTTCACCTTCCTTGAAGTAGTACTGGGGCTTGTCCAGCTTGGGGATGCCGAGGTGGCCGATGGGCACGAAGCCCTCCAAATCCTCGCCCATCTCCACGATGACCCCGTGGTCCAGCATGCGGCTGACAGTGCCCTCGAGGGTGTGGCCCACGGGATACTCTTCGGCCAGCACGGGCCAGGGGTTCTCGCTCATCTGCTTGATGCCCAGGCTGATGCGGCGCTTGCTGGTGTCGATGTCCAGGATCTGCACCTGCACGCTGTCGCCGCGCTTGAGCATCTCCTTGGGATGGCGCACGCGCCGGGTCCAGCTCATGTCCGATATGTGGACCAGCCCGTCGATGCCCTCTTCCACTTCGACGAAGGCGCCGAAATCGGTCAGGTTGCGGACCTTGCCCTCGATGACCGAGCCGGCGGGGTAACGTTCGATCAGGGTGACCCAGGGATCGCTCTCGCACTGCTTGAGCCCCAGGCTGATCTTCTCGTTCTCCTTGTCGATCTTCAGGACCATCACATCGACCTCATCACCGATCGAGACGACCTTCGAGGGGTGCTTGATGTGACGGGTCCAGCTCATCTCGCTGATGTGGATCAGACCCTCGACACCGCGCTCCAGCTCCACGAAGGCGCCGTAGTTGGTGATGGAGACCACGCGACCGCGTACGACCGAGTCCTCGGGATAACGCTCGTCGACATTGTCCCAGGGGTAGGACTGCAGCTGCTTCAGGCCAAGGCTGATACGTTCACGCTGCTCCTCGAAATCCAGGACCTTGACCTCGATCTCCTGGCCGATGGTCACCACTTCGCTCGGGTGCGAGACGCGGCCCCAGCTCAGATCGGTGATGTGCAACAGACCGTCGATGCCGCCGAGATCGACGAAGGCGCCGAAGTCGGTGATGTTCTTGACCACGCCGGTGCGCACCTGGCCCTTTTCGAGCTCGGAAATGAGGGAGCGTTTCTTCTCTTCACGCTCCTGCTCCAGCACGATCCGCCGCGAAACAACCACGTTCCGGCGGCGCTTGTTCTTCTTGATGATGCGGCACTGGATTTCCTCGCCGATCATATCTTCCAGGTTCGGAACCTGGCGCAGGGCAACCTGGCTGCCGGGCAGGAACGTGTCCACACCCCACAGCTTGACCACCAATCCACCCTTGATTCGACGGTCGACAATACCAGTCACGACGTCGCCGGCCTCGTGGGCCACCTTGATCTTGTCCCAGACCTTCAGGAAGTCGGCCCGCTCCTTGGACAGCACGACCAGACCATCGAGGTTTTCGAGTTTCTCGAGGAAGACGTCGAACGTGTCGTCGACCGACACGGTCGTGGAACCGAATTCCTCCCTGCTGATCACGCCTTCGCTCTTGAAGCCGATGTTGAGCAGGACCTCGTTGTCACGAACCTCGATGACCGTCCCCTTGAGGATCTGGCCTTCCTGGATGTCCGTGAGGGTCTCTTCGTACTGGTTGATCAGGCTCAGCATTTCGTCCGAGTTCAGATCCCATTCCTGACCTTCTTCTTCGAGGTAGTCGAAGTTGACGATGCTGTCGGGATCGTATTCCGTGCTCAGACGGGGCGCCGAGGGAGTTGGCAGGACTTCGGCGGCCGCACCGCGGCTGTCGTCGTCATCGTCGTCGTTGTTGAATTTGGATTTGGGGGTGTATTCCTTCTTGGCGGCGGGGGCGGCTTCGGCCGCGTCCTCGCGCGCTTCCTCGGAACCGGGATTGGGGTTGGTGGTCATTAAAGGTTGCCTCCTAGTGACAGATGAATACGCCGGGACACCTAGGCCCCTGGCAGACCCGGGAATATAGTTGGCAAGTTAAACCATGGCAAGGAGGACCGGGATAATTCGGGGGATTCTGAAAAAGGATACTCATCAAAAAACAAATTCAGGGAAACAGGCAGGACCCACTCTTCAGCGGCCGAAGACTTCCTTCTGTCGACGGGCGAATTTCTTCAATTGCTTGGCGCCCAATTCCTTCTCGAATTCGGTCTGGGGGGTTTCGGCGAAGGACCGGGCCTGCAGCTCACGGAAGGCCGCTTCGCAGAGGTCGGCGATCCGGCGGCTGATTGCCTTTTTGTCCAGATTTTCCCTGAGGGCCGGCAGGCCATGCCAGCGGATGACCGGGCCGTACCAAACTTCCAGGGGTGAAAGTTGCGATCCCCCGGGCCTGCGCCCGTAGCTGCCGCGGATGATGAACGGCAAAGTGGGTGCCGGCGTGGTCTGGACCAGGATGCCCAGACCGTTGCGGACGGGGCCGGGATGCCCGATGGCCCGCCGGGTTCCCTCGGGGAAAATGAGCAGGTTCGCCCCTTCGGCCAGGCGGTCGGCGGCCTCGGCGAAGGCCCCCTCGTCGAAACCCTTCCGTTCGATGGGGATGCTGTCCAGCCAGCGAAAGAGGCCGCCCATGGGCCAGACCTTGAACAGTTCGGCCTTGGCCAGGGTGTGGACAGGGTGGCGCCATAAGGTCGAGCCGACCAAGGGGGGATCCCAGTTGCTGACGTGATTGGCGGCCAGGATGCAGCCCCGTGGCAGGGCCTTGCCTTCCAGCCCCACCTTGCGCAGGCCGTAGAACCTGGCCAGGCAATAAAAAACCCCGTAGGCCAAGCGGTAGTGCCAGGGAAGTTCTCTCAGAGAGGTTTCGAGATCCGTATCGAGATCACGGTCCAGGGTCGGATTCAACAGGCAGGCCCGGGCGCAGGTTTCGTTCTGCTGGTCCAGATTCAAGTCGCTGCTGTCGATCACCACCGCATCCGGGGAGATGAGAAGTGGGCTGGTCTTCCGCGAGCTGTCTTTGCGGTCCCGTTCGGCCAGGTCCTCTTGCAATTCCTCCCGTGACACCTCCATTCCCCGCTGCTGGTACTGACGGAAGCGCCTGTCCACCCGGGCTTCGAGAGAGGCGGAGAGAAAAATCTTGGCCGTCGCCAAGGGGAAGACCACGCTCCCGATGTCCCGGCCTTCCATCACCACGCCGCCCTGCCGACCCATGACCTGCTGCCGATCGACCATGTTGGCGCGCACGGCGGGATGGCTGCTGACCTGGGAAACGGCGGCCTCCACCTCGGGGGTGCGGATGGCCCGGGATACGTCCTTGCCGTTCCAGAAAACCGTGACGTCACCCTTGGCCGTTTGGAGTTCCAGCCGGGCGGGAAGGAGAATTTCGGTTAGGCCGGCTTCGTCGCCTGGGTCCACCCCCGTGGCCAGGGCCGCCTGGGTCAGGGCCCGGTACATGGCGCCGGAGTCGATGTAGAGCAGTCCGAACATATCGGCCAGGGCGCGGGCCGTGGTCGATTTTCCCGAGCCAGCCGGGCCGTCGATGGCAATGACTGCGTCTTCGGGCATAAGAGCGGGATTCAGGGGCGGGAATTCGTCGACCTGGAGGGAGGCCATGCTAGAGGTCCCGACCCAGGGCCCGGGCCACGGCCCGGCACGAAGTGGCCAGGTCGGCAAAGTCTTCGGGCCCGAGAGTCTGGGCCGAATCGCTGAGGGCCCTGTCTGGGGCACAGTGGGTCTCCACCAGCAGACCGTCGGCTCCGGCGGCCACGGCGGCGCGGGCCAGGGCGGCCACGTAGCGGACGTCGCCAGCCGCGTGGCTGGGGTCGACGATGACCGGAAGATGGGTGATGTCCTTGAGGACGGCCACCGAGCCCACGTCCAGGGTGTTGCGCAGGGCGGGCTCGAAGGTCCGGATGCCGCGCTCGCAAAAGACCAGGTCCTTGCCACCGGCGGCCAGGACGTACTCGGCGGAGCTGAGCCATTCGTCGATGGTGGTCATCATTCCCCGCTTCAGGAGAACGGGCTTGCCGCTGGCGCCCACCTCGCGCAAGAGAGGGAAATTCTGGATACTGCGGCTGCCGATCTGCAGCATGTCCACGGCATCGGCGACCAGGGCCACGTCCCGCGGATCGAGAACCTCGGTGACCACCGGCAGGCCCGAGGCGCGACGCGCTTCGACCAGCAGTTCCAGACCCTCGGCCCCCAGTCCCTGGAAATCATAGGGATTGGTGCGGGGTTTCCAGGCCCCGCCGCGCAACATGGTCGCCCCTGCGGCTGCGACCTGGGCGGCGGTGCGGGCCATCTGGTCGCGGTCCTCGACGGAGCAGGGTCCCCCGATCAGAACCACCCGGTTGGCGCCGAACCCGACCTCGCCGACCTGGACGATGGTGTCGGGCTGGCCGGCCTGGCGGCTCACCAGCGGTGTGCGTTTTCCGGGTTGGGGTGCGCCCATCAGGTCAGGATCTCCTTGAGTGCCGCCAAACACTGTTGATTCTCTTCGGGCAGGCCCACGCTGATTCTCAATGCGCCCTCGCCCAGGCCAAAGGCGTGCATGGGTCGAACGATAACGCCTTTTTGAAGCAACGCCTCGGTCACCTTGCCGGCGTCGCCCGGCGTACGCACCAGGATGAAGTTGGTCTGGCTCGGCACCACTTCGAGGCCGAGGCCGGCCAGTTCCTTCTCCATCCATTCCAGCTGCTGACGGTTGCGCTGCTTGCGGCCTTCGACTTCGTCCCAGTGGTCGATACATGCCAGCGCTGCGGCCTGGCTCAGCATGTTGACGTTGAAGGGCTCGCGGGTCTTGTGCAGCTCCCCGATCAGACCGGGATGCCCCACGCCGTAGCCGATACGCAGCCCGGCCATCGAATGGATCTTACTGAAAGTCCTCAAAAGCACAAGGTTCGGATGATCCCGCAGCATGGCCAGGGTCTGGGGGTAGTCCTCGGCCGCCACATACTCGTAATAGGCTTCGTCCACCGCCACAATGACGTTCACCGGAATCGCAGCCAGGAATTCCCGGAACTCCTCGACGGCATTGTAGGTGCCGGTGGGGTTGTTGGGGTTGCAGACGATCACCAGCTTGGTCTGGGCGTCTACGGCGGCGGCCATGGCGGGCAGGTCGTGCTTGTCCTGTGGGCCCAGCGGCACGGGGCGCCCGCATTCGAAATGAACCGCCGTGGTCAGGGCATAGACGATGAAGCTGTGATGACTGAAGACGACGTTCTCCCCTGGGGAGACCAGGGCCCGGATCAGGATGTCGATGACCTCGTTGCTGCCGTTGCCGAATATCAAGGCGCCCGGCTCCACGCCCAGATGCGTGGCCAGTCGGCGGGTCAGTTCGAAGCAGGCGGCGTCGGGGTATCGGTTGATGTCGCAGGCGGCCTTCTGGATTGCCTCCAGGACCGCGGGCAGAGGACCCTCGGGGTTTTCGTTGCTGGCCAGTTTGATGACCGAGTCCAGCCCGAGCTCGCGCTGGACTTCCTCGATGGGACGACCGGGGCTGTAGGGCCGGGTCGCCAGGATGCCGGGGCGAAAAAGACTCTTGAAATCCATCGTCACTCCCCTCGTTCACCACGCCGTCGTCAAGGTGCGGTCATTCGGCCACCGCAACCTGTCCGCGCAGCGCTTCCACCTCTGAATGATCCAGTCTGCGAAAATCACCCGGGCGCAGAATGCCCAGCTTGATCGGCCCGATGGCCGTCCGTTGCAAGCGCACCACCTTCAAACCCACCGCCTGGAACATCCGGCGAATCTGGCGCCGGCGTCCTTCGTGGATTTCGATGACCCAGTGCCGGGTGGTCCCGTTGGGTCTCAATACCAGTCGACAGGGCCGGCATGGCCGCCCGTCGAGCATTACCCCACCCTTGGTCAGGGTCTTGATCATGTTCCGGTCCAGTTCCCCGTTGAGGTCGACCTCGTAGGTCTTCCACAATCCGGATTCGGGACGGCACATGGCCTGGTTGAGCATCCCATCGTCGGTCCAAAGGAGCAACCCGGTGGTCTCGGAGTCAAGCCGGCCAACCGGCATGAATCGGTCGGGTATATCCGACTGCAGACGATAGGGAAGCAGGGATGGCTGCCCCCCCTGGGCCGCCAGCGTGGAAACCACGTCCTGAGGCTTGTGGAAGGCGTAGACCCGGTAGCCTTCGGGTAGGATCACGGGGCGCCCGTCGACGGTCACGGTATTGGTCCCCGGTTGGACCCGTCGCCCCAGGTCCTCGACCTTTTGGCCATCGATCTGCACCCGGCCCGCGCGCACGATGTCCTCCACCGAACGGCGGGACCCCAGTCCGGCCCGGGCCAGGAAACGGTTCAGGCGCATGCCCGGTTCAGGCGTCACTGTTCTCCTTGGGTTCGGCCTGCTCGGGCAGGGGAGTTTCATCTTTCGACGCATCTTCCGGCGAGTCTTCGGCCTCGGCTTCGTCTGTTTCCAGCAAGGACCCGTTTTCTTCCGGCGTGGCGAAATAGTCTTCCAGTTCCTCGTCCGTCAGGTCGCGTCCCACCTGGTTGGCGAATTCCTTCAACTGGTCCCGATCGTCCATGACCCCTTCGATGTCCGGCAGGTCGGGCAGCTGTCCCAGGCCCTTCAGGCCGAGATGGTTGAGAAACTCCCGGGTGGTCCCGTACAGGAGAGGATTGCCGACCGCCTGGGAACGTCCGACCACGGAGATAAGGTTGCGCTCGGTCAGGGTGCTGATGGCGCCGCTGCTGTTGACACCCCGGATGTCGTCGACCTCGAGCCTGGTCAGGGGCTGCCGATAGCCGATGATGGCCAGCACTTCGAGCCCGGCCTTGGAAAGGCGGGTGAAGCGCCGGGTCTTGAGCATCTTTTC
>CBDTUS010000155.1:0-8615 GCA_965363725.1 uncultured bacterium
AGAGAAACGTATGGAGTTTATAGATAGACGTAAAGCATCCTTTCCGGATATTAAGCTAGTAATCCTTGTAAATAAAGGGTCGGCAAGCGCTACGGGGTCATGGCCGGCGAGGTCTTCAATGCCTGGGGCGTCCAGGCGACCATTGATTTCGGGCGGATCGTCTTCCATCTGGTGGAGGACGGGCTGCTGCGCAAGCGGGAAGAAGATTCCCTGGCCGATTTCATCGACAAATATGATTTTCAGGATGCCTTCGCCCTGAAAGTCTTCGAGGGCCGGGGCTGAACCCGGTTTTCACGTAGCTGGTTAGACCTGGCGGGAACTTTCAGATATCCCCCCTGTTCCTTCCCGCGGGCGATGGCTTTCTGACGTACAACTGATCTGGTCCCGTTCGGGACCTTGTGGCGGACCAGGGACGGACCGCCCGGATCCGGCCGGATGGAACGAGGCCGAATCCCCCTCATAACCGAATATCCGAGGAGAACGCATGTCCGCCACGATTATTTCGGCGACCTTCCTGGCGGCTCTGGGGCCCGGGCAGCTGGTCGAACTGGTGGCCGATTCCACCTTTTTCGGCAAGTTCATCCTGGTGGTCCTGCTGGTCTTGTCGGTGATGTCCTGGGCGGTGTTCATTGACAAGGCACGCACCCTGTCACGAATCCGTGCGGGCCACGCGGAATTCTGGGCCAAGTGCGAACGCTGGCTGGAAAATACGTCCCAGGGTGGGTCCGAACGGGCAGAGTTGATCCGCTGGTGCGGGGACAACAATGACCTGCCCCTGTGCAATCTTGTTCTCGAAACGGAGTCGATGACCCAGTGGCCGGCGATTCGCCGAGCCTCCGAGCGCGTGGCCTATCTGGAGACCGAAAACCTGGAACGGTATCTGATCCTGCTTTCGACGGCCGTGACCATCTCTCCCTTCCTGGGCTTGATGGGCACGGTGTGGGGGATCATGAGCTCTTTCTGGGGAATGGCTTCGATGCAGAGCGCGAACCTGACCGTAGTGGCTCCGGGAATCGCCGAAGCCCTGATCACCACTATCGCGGGCCTGGCGACGGCCATCCCGGCGGTGATCTTCTACAACATGACTGTCCGGAAAATCGATCTGGTAGCCAACGAAATCGACCGCCTGCGCACGGTGCTGGAAGAGGCCGCCGCCGGCGAGGCTGCCCCCGTGGGCCGGGATCAGGGCCTGCGCCCGGCGCCTCATGAACGGGAGACCATCTGATGGCCGGACGCAAACGGTCCTACAGTGCCATGGCCACCATCAACATTACCTCACTGGTGGATGTGACCCTGACGCTGTTGATCATCTTCATGCTGACGGCGCCCTACATCCAGGGCGGGGTGGAGGTGAACCTGCCCGAGGCGGCCACGCGCAACGTGGTGGTCAAGGAGGGGCCGGTCATTTCCATCACCAACAACCGGCAGGTGTTCTTCCAGGAGCAGGCCGTGGAGATCAGCGACCTGGCCATGTTGCTGGCTCCCTACGAAGAGGAAAAGGATGAGGTTCCCGTTTACCTGCGCAGCGATGAAGAGGTGCCCTACGGATTTGTCCTGAAGGTGATGGCGGCCGTCGAAGTCGAAGGCTTCCTGAACCTGAGCCTGGTGACCGGCCAACCGGTGGATGACGAGTGATGTTGAGCCGCGGGCTCCCTGTATCGGTTCTGGTGCACGCTGTCGCCCTGGTGGTGCTGGTCATGTTCGGCAATCATGTCGCGCGCAATCCGGTGCGCCCTTCTCGGTCCATCAAGGTCAAGATGGTCCGTTTGCCTCAGACCCGGCCGCCGGAAACCCAGACGCCCGCGGAAATCGTCGTTCAGCCCGAACCGCAACCGGAAATCAAACCCGAACAGCCCCCCAAGGAACTGCCCAAACCCAAGCCCGAGCAGCAGCAGGAGATGAAGGCGCCGCAGGAAAAGATCGAGGCTCCCGAACAGCAGGAGAAGCCAGCGGAGCCCCTGGAGAAACCCGTCGAACAGGTGGCCGCGCCCATCATCAGCGGCCCCAGTGTCGGGGACACGGATTCCGATTTTCCCTTCTCCTGGTATCTGTCCCGGGTCGAGGGTCTGATCGCCCGCAACTGGAAACCGCGGCAGATCGGTTTCGGCAAGCGCGCCGTCGTCTCGTGCGCGGTGCATTTCAGCATCGCCAAGAACGGCGCCGTGACGCAGGTAACCCTGGTCCGCAATAGCGGGGTGGGGGTCTTCGACCGGGAATCCCTGCGGGCAGTGCAGACCACCAAGCTGCCCCCGCTGCCGCCCCAGTTCACCGGTTCGTCCCTGGGCGTGACCTTCATTTTCAACCTGGAGCCAGGAACCTGATGAAAACATGCGGACGACTTTTTTTGGTCCTGGCGGCGGTCTGCCTTCTGTGGTGCGGTTCGGCCGCGGCCCAGGGGCGCAATGACGAAGTCATCATCGAACACACCAGCACGGCTTTCATCAAGACCGATGTTCTGATCAGCGAAATGGATGTCCTGAGCGGCGGGGTCGAATCGGCTGACGCGGCGATTAAGATGGCCGACATCATCGCCAGCGACCTGCACCTGAGCGGCCTATTCCGCGTGGGTCTTTCCGAGGGCGATTCCGACACCCTCGACTTCGAGTTCACCATCGAAGGGACGGTGGAGGGGCCGTTGCGCGATGCACAACAGACCGGCGAAAACGTGCCGGTCACCATTTCCCTGAATCTGCTGTCCTTCCCGCAGCGCCAGCTGCTGATGAACAAGCGCTACCGACCGCTGCCTTCACAGATGCGGGCCACCGCTCATCATTTCGCCAACGAGGTCATCTACTGGTTGAGCGGGGAGCCGGGCATGGCCCTGTCCCGGATCGTGTTTTCGCGGGGTGAAGGGAAACGCCGGGACCTCTACGTGGTCGATTATGACGGCGAGGGCCTTCTCCGTCTGACCGCCAATCGGGAATTGAACCTGTGCCCCGACTGGTCACCGGATGGGAGCGAAATAGCCTTTACCAGCTACCGAGAGGGCCAGCAGGCGCTTTACAGTCTCGATACCACCAACGGCAAGGTGCGGCGGGTCATCGCCATGGACGGGCTCAATTACGGGGCCAACTGGCATCCAGAGGGGAAGGAACTGCTGCTGTCCCTGTCCCACAAAGGCAATCCGGAAATCTACCGTATTTCTCCCGAGGGCGAGATCATCAAGCGGTTGACGGCCAGCCGGGCCATCGAAATCAGCCCCTGCTGGTCTCCGGGGGGCCGAGATCTGGTTTTTACCAGTGACAGGACCGGTACCCCTCAGTTATATGTTATCGATAGCGAAGGGGCCGGCAGACGCCGGTTGACCTTCGAGGGACGCTACAACGACTCGGCGACGTGGTCTCCCGGGGGCGACAAGATTGTCTACGCCACCCGGGTCGGGAACTACACGCAGATCGTGATCATGAAGTCCACCGGCGAAGATCGACGGGTTCTGACCGACGGCCGGTGGCGCAACTGTGAAGACCCCAGCTGGGCGCCCGACGGGCGGCACATCGTGTTCGCCTCGGATCGCAGCGGGTTTTTCAAGTTGTATGTCTACGATGTGGTTGAAGATGATTTCCGTCAATTGACGTTCGGGGACGACCCGGACATCACCCCCGCCTGGTCCCGGTAGGAACAGGCCGCTTTTCATCATTTCAAGGAGTGTACAGGCATGAACAGAGGATGGATTTCACGGAGCGCGATGTTGGCCCTGCTGCTGGTGCTGGGTCTGGTCCTGATGGCCGGTTGCGGCAAGAAAGCCGAAGTCGAAACCGATCCGGTCGAAACGGCCGTTGGTGAAACCACTGAGGAAGTGCCCGAGCCGCCGGTGGCCGAAGAGGTCGAGGTCGTGGTTGAAGAGCCGGACTACGCCAATATGGATCCCGCCGATTTCGGCGTCGGTGACGTGTTCTTCGCCTTCGACCAGTATGACCTGGACGACGAGGCCATGGGCATCCTGTCCCGCAACGCCCGGATCCTGAAGGAAGCCGGAGTCATGATCCTCATCTCCGGCCACACCGACGAGCGGGGGACCATCGAGTACAACCTGGCGCTGGGCGAGCGACGCGCACGGGCCGTCCGCGACTACCTGGTCAGCCTCGGGGTGCCGACCGGGCAACTCCGGGTCACCAGTTACGGGGAAAGCCGACCCTTCGCGATGGGCAGCTCCGAGACCGCCTGGGCCAAGAACAGGCGTGCGCATTTCGAGCGGCCCTAGGGTCGGATGGGAACGGGTAACATGAGCAATGCTCCCTGCAATCGGGGAAGACGGCTACGGACTGCCGGCCTGGCGCTGGCGGTCCTGGCCGCCAGCATCCTGCTGGCCGGCTGCGCCCCTCAACTGGACCGCATCGAGGTGTCGGTCCAGGAGAACCAGGACGAGATCGCCCGCCTGCAGACCGAAAACAAGCGGCTGCTGCGGGAGGTCGAAGCACTCGGACAACTGCTGCGCATGGATCGAGACGCCGGCTCCGAATCCTCGGCCATGCGGCTGGCTCGGTTGTCGCAGATTTCCACGCAGATGGACCAGTTGAGCCGCCTGCTCGAGGACAACGCTGAATACCAGCGTGATCTCTCGGCCCGGGTCGGTCTGCTGGCCACTCGGATGGGAATTCCGACCCTCGGGGAGTACAAGCCCCCGGCGGCCACCAGCGCGGCGACCGAGACGCTTCCCGAAGAGGGTCGGTCCATTTTCGAAATGGCCGAGCTGGACCGCAACCGGGGCAACGTCGAACTGGCCCGGTCCGGCTTCGAGGAGTTCCTGTCCAAGTACGGCAACTCCGAGTTGGCGGACGATGCCCTCTTCCGGCTGGGCGATCTGGCCTACGGCGAGGGTGAAGATGCAACCGCTTTGGGTTATTTTGAAGATATACTGGCCCGGTTTCCGGAGAGCGACCGTGCTCCGGCGGCCATGTACAAGGCCCGGGCGGCCCAGTTGAATCTGGGTAGGCCCGGGGAGGCCGCGGCCATGGCGGAGGATCTGGTGGCCCGGTTCCCCGACTCCGAAGAAGCGGCCCTCCTGCAAGCGGAATCCGGGGACGAATGATCTCGTGCGGCACATTGGCCGCGCACGGCAAGGAGTTGGATCAGTGACGAAGTTTCCCGTATTGAAATTGGCTCGTGGGCTTTCGCAGGTCTTCCGGCCCGTCGAAGTGACCAACATCGACAGCGACTACCACGCCTTCATCGTGCGTTACAGCGGAGATTACATCGTCCATTCCCATGACAAGGATGAGTTCGTGTACATCCTCGAGGGATCCATGGTCGTGGAGATGGAAGGCCAGGAGGTGGAGGTCCGCCAGGGGGAGGCGCTGCTGGTTCCCGCGGGCACCCTGCACCGGCCTCGCTGCCGCAACATGGCCCTCGGCCTGGTGGTCGAGACCCGCGGACTGCAGAAACAGATGGATCCCCAGGTGTGAATCGATTTCCAGGGATGAAGGAGGGCGGCCTTGTGGCCGCCTTTTTTTTTGTTCCTGAAATGTTCTAGAGGGCGGAGGTTCCCCGGCTGAGCATGGTTTCGATCCACATCACGTCTTCGCGGCTGCCGATGTACAGGGGGACCCGCATGTGCAGGCAATCCGGTACGACATCCAGGATGGACCGTTGCCCGTCGCTGGCGTAACCGCCGGCGTTTTCCACGATCATAGCCAGGGGGGCCGCTTCGCACATCAGGCGCAGCTTGCCCTGGGGATGGGCGGTGGTCGGGGGGTAGAGATAGACCCCGCCGTACAGCAGGTTGCGGTGGAAGTCCGCCACCAGGGATCCGATGTACCGCGACGACATGCCGGCCCCTTCGGTGGGGGCGTCCTTGCGGGTGGACATCTTGGAATTCCGTCCGTACTTGAGCTGCCGCAGGACTTCGCGGACCTCGGGACTCCAGCGGGGCTCGTAGGCCTCGTTGACCGAATAGATCTTGCCCTGGAACGGGGTCATGATGTTTTCGTGGCTGAGCAGGAATTCTCCGATGCCCGGGTCGAGGGTGAATCCGTGGACCCCGTTGCCGGCGGTGTAGACGAACATGGTGCTGGATCCGTAGATGATGTAGCCGGAGGCCACCAGTTCGGAACCGGGCTGCAGGAGGTCGTCCTCGTTGACATGGGCCAGGCGGGATTTGCGTTTCCAGATCCCGAAGATGGTGCCGACCGAAACGTTGGCGTCGATGTTGGAGCTTCCATCCAGCGGGTCGAACACCACGATGTAATTGCCGGTGCCCTGGCTCGTGTCGGCGAACACGGGGTCTTCCAGTTCTTCGCTGCCCATGATGCAGACCTGTCCCCGGCGCCCGAGACACTTGAGGAACACGTTGTTGGCGAAATCGTCGAGTTTCTGGATGATCTCGCCCTGCACGTTCTCCGCATCGGTGGCGCCGAGAATGTCTTCGACCAGGCCGGCTTTGGTGACGTCCCGGCTGACCACCTTGGCGGCAAACGAGATGTCGTTGAGCAGGCTGGTAAAGTCCCCGCTGGCGCTGGGATGAAGGCGCTGGAGATCCAGGACGTGGGACTCGATGGTCTGCAGGTTTTTGGGAGCCTTGGTCATGTCCGGGCCACCTCGGTGGCGCCCCCGGGGGCGCTGATGGGGTCATGGATTCGGGTTTGCTCCCCTATTGTAACAGTCTGTCCGGCAGGAACAACGATTCTCTTGATTTGGAGGATCTTGTTTGCCACCCTTGCCCAGAAAATACATTCCCCTCGGTCCGTTTCTGTCCATTCAGGAAGGAAATGCCATGTCCGAAGCCAGGTTCGATGTACCGTTCCCCGAGAACGAGCCCATCAAGGGCTATATGGATGGTTCCCCGGAAAAGGGTGAACTGAAGGCCGCACTGAAGAAGATGGCCGGCCAGAAGATCGACATTCCCATGGTGATCGGGGGCGAGGAAGTTCGGACGGGCAAACTGGCCGACTGCGTCATGCCCCACAAGCACAGCCACAAGCTGGGCCATTATCACAAGGGCGGCGAAAAGGAAGTCAAGCTGGCCATCAAGGCGGCGCAGAAGGCCAAGAAGGGCTGGGCCGCCACCCCGTTCCAGCACCGGGCCGCCATCCTGCTGAAGGCCGCCGAACTGCTGGCCGGAAGGCATCGGCAATTGCTGAACGCCTCGACCATGCTGGGCCAGAGCAAGAACGCCCTGCAGGCCGAGATCGACAGCGCCTGCGAGCTGATCGATTTCTGGCGCTTCAATCCCCACTACGCCGCCCAGATCCTGAGCGAGCAGCCGGACAGTGCGCCCGGCATGTGGAACATGCTGGAGCAGCGGCCGCTGGACGGCTTCGTGTTCGCGGTGAGCCCGTTCAACTTCACCAGCATCGCCGGCAACCTGACCACCGCGCCGGCGCTGATGGGCAATACCGTCGTCTGGAAACCCGCTTCGAGTTCGGTGTTTTCGGGCCACTACATCATGCAGATCCTCAAGGAAGCCGGGATGCCCGACGGCGTCATCAACTTCGTGCCCGGCAGCGGCGGCCAGATCGGCAACCCGGTCATGGCCAGCAGCGACCTGGCCGGGATCCACTTCACCGGCAGCACCGCGGTGTTCCAGGGCATGTGGAAGCAGATCGGCACCAACATCCACAACTACGGCTGTTACCCGCGGATCGTGGGGGAGACCGGCGGCAAGGACTTCGTGTTCGCCCACCCCAGCGCCGACGTCGATGCCCTGGTGACCGCCCTGGTCCGGGGCGCCTTCGAGTACCAGGGGCAGAAGTGCAGCGCGGCCAGTCGGGCCTACATCCCGGAGAATCTCTGGAAGGAAGTCCAGAAGAAGCTGGTCGCCATGATCGCCACGATCAAGATGGGTGACGTCACCGATTTTCGGACCTTCATGGGCGCCGTGATCGACCAGGGTGGCTACGACAGCATCAGCGGTTACATAACCCGCGCGCGCAGCAAGGCGGCCAAAGGCAAGGCGAAGATCATCGCCGGTGGCAAGTGCGACGACTCCAAGGGCTACTTCATCGAGCCCACGGTCATTCTGGCGGACGATCCCCTGTACGAGACGATGGTCGAGGAGATCTTCGGGCCCGTGCTGTCGATCCACGTCTACAAGGAGAAGGACCTGCTGAAGACCCTGCGCCTGTGCGACAAGTCTTCGGCCTACGCCCTGACCGGCGCGATCTTCGCCCAGGACCGGGCGGCGCTGATCATGATGAAGGACGAGCTGGAGGGTACCGCGGGTAATTTCTACCTCAACGACAAGCCCACCGGGGCGGTCGTGGGGCAGCAGCCCTTCGGAGGCAGCCGCGCTTCGGGCACCAATGACAAGGCGGGCAGCTACTTGAACCTGATCCGCTGGACGAGCCCGCGGACGGTCAAGGAAACGTTTGACCCCCCTCGGAATTATCCGTACCCATACATGTCCACCCGATGAGGATGCGTGGGGAGAAATCCCCGGACCTTTCGGATGGGTGAGCAAGGAGAGGGGCGGCAGGAGTGTCGCCCCTCGTTTTTTGTCTTTGGGCCTTGGTATGGAGTCCTTTGTACGGGGCGTCACCAGGGGCCTCCAGCCCCTGGCGACTCGGGTTCCGGCCGCTCCGGCATCCATGCCTCCGCGGCCTCCATACGCCCGAAAACACGACAACATACCAAAGCCAAAAGACAAAAAATGAGGGGAGCAGGGGGGGAGGTGGTGCCGG
>CBDTUS010000156.1:0-8591 GCA_965363725.1 uncultured bacterium
TGCGGCTGGCCCGCGAGCTCGACGAGCGCATGCTCAAGCTCCAGCGCCAGGGCCGTCTGGGCACCTTCCCGCCCAACACCGGCCAGGAAGCCATCTCCGTTCCCGTGGCCCTGGCCATGCAGAAGAACGACTGGTTCGTGGGCGCCTTCCGCGAACTGGGCGGCCGGCTGGTGCGCGGCGAGCCCCTGACCTCCACCCTCTACTACTACAACGGCTGGGAAGAAGGCAACATCCTGCCCGACAAGAACCTGAGGATCATCCCCAACAGCGTGGTCATCGGGTGCCAGGTCGAGCACGCCGTCGGCCTGGCCTGGGCCAGCCGTTACAAGGGTGAAGACAGTGCGACGGTCTGCTTCATCGGAGACGGCGGGACCAGCGAGGGGGATTTTCACGAAGGGCTGAACTTCGCCTCGGTGTGGAAGGTCCCCGCGGTGTTCATCGTCCAGAACAACCAGTGGGCGATCTCGGTGCCCCGCGAGATCCAGACCGCCAGCAAGACCATCGCCCAGAAGGGCATCGCCTACGAAATGCCCTGTCTGCAAGTTGACGGCAACGATCCGCTGGCCATGCACGTGGCGATCAACGAAGCGCTGGACCGGGCCCGCAAGGGCGACGGTCCCACCCTGATCGAAGCGGTGACCTACCGGCTGATGATGCACACCACAGCCGACGATCCCAAGAAGTACCGCACCGAAGAGGAGGAGAAGCGCGCCTGGGAGAAGGAGCCCTTGCTCCGCTTCAACAAGTATTTGAGGGACAAGGGATACTGGGACGACGCCAAGGAGGAGGCCCTGCGGGCCGAGGTGAAGGCCCAGGTGGAAGAGGCGGTCAAGGAGTTCGAATCCCCCAAGGACTGGCAGCAGGACGAACCCTTCAAGCACGTCTTCGGCACCGAGCACCCGGTCATCACGGAGCAGCACCAGGACTTCCTGGCCAACGTGAAGAGGGAGGCCGACCATGGCTAAACTCAACATGGTCCAGGCCATCAACCTGGCGCTGCATCAGGAAATGGAAAAAGACAATGACGTGATCGTGCTGGGGGAAGATGTGGCCGTCGACGGCGGCGTGTTCCGCCTGACCGAGGGTCTGCTGGACAAGTTCGGCAAGGACCGCGTGCTCGACACACCCCTGGCCGAGAGCGCCATTATCGGCACCAGCATCGGCATGGCCATGGCCGGACTGAAACCGGTTTGCGAGATGCAGTTCTCCGGCTTCAGCTATCTGATGATGGGCCAGTTCGAGGCCCACGCCACGCGCATGCGCGCCCGCACCCACGGCCAGTACACGGTGCCCATGGTGATCCGGATGCCCTACGGCGGCGGCGTGCGCGCGCTCGAGCACCACAGCGAAAGCCGCGAGGCGACCTACGCCCATCTGCCCGGCGCCAAAGTGGTCACCCCCAGCGGCCCGCGAAACTCCCGGGCCCTGCTGGTGGCCGCCATCCGCGACCCCGACCCCGTGGTGTTCATGGAACCGAAGCACTCGTACCGCGCCTTCCGCGAAGAAGTGCCGGACCAGGAAGAAATCATGCCCCTGGGCAGGTCGCAGGTGGTGCAGGAAGGCACCGATCTCACCCTGGTCAGCTGGGGAGCCATGATGCGGCCGGCCTTGAAGGCCGCCGCCGAGGTGGAAAAGAAGCACGGCACGAGCATCGAGATCATCGATCTGCTGACCATCTCCCCCCTGGACAGCGACACGGTGGTGGAATCGGTGACCAAAACCGGACACTGCGTCATCGTGCAGGAGGCGCCGCGCAGTTTCGGCATGTCGAGTGAGCTCACCGCGCGGATCAACGACAAGGCCTTCCTCTATCTGGAAGCACCGGTCAGACGCCTGACCGGTTACGATGTCGTCACGCCGTATTTCGGGCGGGAAAAGAGTTACCTGCCCAACGCGCCCAGGGTGGTTCACGCCATCGAGGAAACCCTGAATTTCTGACCGGGAGGCAGCCAGCTTGTTCGAATTCAAACTGCCTGATCTGGGCGAAGGAATCGCCGAGGGCGAGATCCTCAAGTGGTACGTGGAAGAGGGCGGCCCGATCGTCGAAGACGAACCGTTGATGGACGTCGAGACCGACAAGGCCGCCGTGACCATCCCCTCGCCAAAAGGGGGGAAGATTTCCGCGCTCAAGGGCAAGGTCGGCGACATCATCAACGTGGGTGACGTGGTAGTCGTGATCGACGACGGCACCGGCACTGCCGCCGCGGTCGAAGAAGCCGCCGCGGAGGAGACCTTTGCCGCCCCCGACGCTCCTACACCTGTTCCTGTTCCCGAGACCGTAGTTCCGGCGGCCATGCCCGGCGTCCGGAGGCCCGTGCCCGCGGCCCCGGCAACCCGGCGGCTGGCACGCGAGCTCAAGATCGACATAAACCTGGTCTCCCCCACCGGTCCCGGTGGGCGGGTTGTGCCCGAGGATCTGCATCGTTTCGCCGACCATGGCGCGGGCGCTCCGGCGGCTGAAACCGCCGAACACCTGCCCGCCAAGCAGGTGCACGACGACACGGCCTTCGCCGAGTTCGCCGCCCATGCTTCGGCCACCATTCCGTTCCTGGAAATCGAGCCGATGCCCGATTTCAGCAGCGACGGCCCGGTCGAGGTCGAGCCGTTGCGCTCGATCCGGCGCAAGGTGGCCCGCAAGATGGTCACCAGCATGTCGCTGGTCCCCCACGTCGCCCACATGGACGACGCCGACGTGACCGCACTGGACAAGTTCCGCATCCGGGAAAAGGAACGGCGCACCGGCGGAGCCGGCGGCAAGCTGACCTTGCTGGCCTTCGTGATCAAGGCCATCACCGCGGGGCTGAAGGCCGCACCGGCCTTCAACGCCAGTCTCGACCCGTTCCGCGAGGAGATCATCTACAAGAAGTTCTACAACATCGGGTTCGCGGCCGACACCGGACGCGGCCTGGTGGTGCCGGTGGTCAAGGGCACCAACAACAAGAGCATCATCCAGATCGCCGACGACATCTACGAGAAGGCCACCCTGGCCCGCGAAGGCAAACTGCCCCCCGAGGACATGCGCGGCGGCACCTTCACCATCACCAACGTGGGCCCCCTGGGCGGGACCGCCCTGCTGCCGACCATCAATTATCCCGAAGTAGCCATTCTGGGCATGGGCAAGGTTCAGGAAAAGCCGGTGGTCCGGAATGGTGAGATCGTCATCCGGAAGATTTTGCCCCTGACCCTGGCTTTCGATCATCGCATCGCCGACGGCGCCGACGCCGCCCGCTTCGTGGCCGAACTCGTCCGCCAGCTGTCGGACCCCAACCTGCTGCTGCTGGAAACCTGATAGGAGCGCCTCGTCATGGTCATGGGAAGTCTGCGTGAAGAAACCCAGGTGGTGGTCATCGGCAGTGGGCCCGGCGGATATGTCGCCGCGCTGCGCCTGGCGGACCTGGGCAAGGACGTCCTGCTCGTCGAGAAGCGGGAGCGTCCCGGCGGCACCTGCCTGCTCGAAGGGTGCATCCCCTCGAAAACCCTGATCCACGCCGTCGAGATCCAGGAATCGGCCCGGCACGCCCACCAGTTCGGCCTGACCTTCAAGGGCCTGGAAGTCGACCCCGTCAAGCTGCGCGCCTGGACCGACGAGGTGGTCAGCGGCCTGTCCAACGGCATCAAGGGGCTGCTCAAACGCCGGGGCGTGACGGTGATCCAGGGCCACGCCCGTTTCGAATCATCCACCAGCCTGAGCATCGAGGGCGGCGAGGTCAGCGGGATCGATTTCGAACAGGCCATCATCGCCACCGGTTCGAGCTTGAACCGGCTCCCCGAGGGCATCGTGGATTCGGTCTGGTCCAGCGCCGACGCCCTGAAACTGCCCCGCATCCCTGGATCCCTGCTGGTGGTGGGCGGCGGCTACATCGGCCTGGAAATGGGGCTGGTCTACCAGGGGCTGGGCGCCGAAACCTCCGTGGTCGAATTCTTCCCTCGCCTGTTGATGGGCGCCGACTTCGACCTGGTGGACGTCATGGTGGGACAGGTGTCTGAACGCCTTCACGAGATCATGCTCGACTCGAAGGTGAAGTCGATCGCCGAGACGGGCGGCGACGCTGCCAACGGGTTCGACGTGGAGATCGAAACCGACGGCCAGGTTGTCAGCAAACACTACGACCAGGTGTTGGTGGCGATCGGACGACGGCCCAACACCGACGACATCGGCCTGGAAAACACCAAGGTGGCCACCGACGACAAGGGTTTCATCCTCACCGACGAAACCTGCCTTACCGGCGAGGCCAACATCTATGCCATCGGGGACGCGGCCACCGGCCCCATGCTGGCCCACAAGGCCAGCCGCGAGGGCAAGGTCGCCGCCGAAGCCATCTACGGGGGCGACGTGGCCTTCGACAACCGGGCCATTCCCGCGGTGGTGTTCACCGACCCCGAGATCGCCTGGACCGGACTGACCGAACGCGAGGCCGAAGAACAGGGCATCGAAGTGAACATCGGTCGCTTTCCCCTGTCGGCCCTGGGCCGTGCGCGCACCCTCGGACGAACCGACGGCCTGGTGAAGGTCATCGCCGACCCGCTCGGCGGCATGGTGCTGGGCGTCGGCATCGTCGGCCCCATGGCCAGTGAGCTGATCGCCGAAGGCACCCTGGCCATCGAGATGGGAGCGACCCTCGAGGACATCATGGTCACCATCCACCCCCACCCCACCCTGAGCGAAGCGTTCCTCGAGGCGGCCGAAGTGGCGGCCGGCGAAGCGGTGCACGTCAATCCGCCCCGCAAAGTGAGATAAGGGCGATGCCGGACCTGGAAACGGTCCCCTACGATCTTGACGACGACATGCTCGCGCGCACCCGGGACGACCAACAGCCCCGGGTGCGCGTCTATGAGCCTCCGGCGATTTCGGTGGTCATCGGGCGCGGCGGCAAACAGGAACTGGAATTGAACACTTCCAATATCGAGACCGACGGGACCACCCTCTACCGGCGACCCGGCGGCGGCTGCAGTGTCGTGCTGGATCCCGGCAACCTGATCGTATCGGTGGCCCTGCCTTTGGAGGGCATCGGCATGATCAAGACAGCGTTCGCCGCCGTCAGCGACTGGCTGATCGACGCCCTGACGGCCTGCGATGTTCCCGGCGTCCGTCAGCTCGGCATCTCCGATCTGGCCATCGGCGAGCGCAAGATCGGCGGCTCCTGCATCTACCGGACACGCGGCCTGGTCTACTATTCCACCACTCTGCTGATGGATCCGGATCTGGATCTGGTTGAGCGGTATCTTCTGCACCCGCCACGGGAACCCGATTACCGCCGGTGCCGCTCCCACCGCAAGTTCATGGGGTCGTTGAGGACCCTCCACCTGCCCCCGGGAAACGCCGACCTCGCCTACCGCCTGCACATCATGCTGAACCTGCGCCTCGAGGATCTCGCCGATTCGCTGACAGACACAGATAGGGACCGGTATTGACCCACATTTAAAGGCCCCGGGTAATCCGCACGAAGGAGGACATCCCGGGGCCTTTAAATGTGGGTCAATACCGGTCCCTATCTGTGTCTGTCAGCGAACCAGGGTCATACCCTTGACCGAAGAGACACCATCGATCTCCAGGCGAGCGAAGTATTTTCCTGAGGCCACGCCCTGGCCTTGGTGGTCCTGACCGTTCCAGACCAGCGACTGAGGCCCGGCTTCGAGCCACCCGTTCACCAGATCGCGAATCAGACGCCCCTTAAGGTCATACACCTTCAGGGAAACCCGGGCCCGGACAGGCAACGAAAAGCGCAGCTCGGTGATCGGATTGAATGGATTGGGAACCGCACCGTGAAAAACCGGAAGACGCTGGAGATCGCTCACCTCACTGACCTCGGTCACCGTCAGCTCCAGGGAAACATCTCGGGTTCCCGCCGACCGGTCGTTCGAGGCGATTCGCATCACGGCATTATGCACTCCCAGGGAAAGGTCGGAGGCATCGAAGATCACGTCCACCGGCAGGGTGGCGCCCGGTTGTATCCGGGCAAACCAGGGATCGCAGACAGCCCAGTCGATGGGCGGAACCGGGTTCACCCGGATAGCAAGGCCGGAGCGCAAATAATCCGCATCGTTCCAGACGACTTGCAGGCCGTCATCGCCGTCGGGGTTTTCCAGGCCGACCGTGCAACTGGCCGGGTTGTTCACCAGTGCGTACTGAAAGACGATACTGCCGTCCACGTTCAGGATGGCCTGGAAAGTTTCCGGCGTTGAAGTGCCATCGTGGTTCACGTTGTTCCAGGTGACGATGAATCGGCCATTTTCCGGTTCGGATTTCCAGAAAACCTCGCCGCTGCCGGTGGCAGGATTCAGGTCGTCCCAGAAGGGTGCGATCAATGCGTTTGGATTGGCCCCGTTGGGGATGATCCGGTTGAAATAGGCTGGTGAAGTCGAGGTGAATGACAGGAAACCGTTGGAGCTGATGTTCAACTCGCTATAGAGGTCGCCGTAGAACAAGAACGGGAAACCCAGGTCCACCTCAAAGACCAGTTCCTCGTTGCCCAACCCCGTCGCGTTGCCATCGGTCAGGATGTCGACCCAATCGTATGTCGGGCCGTTGGGCTCATCGTTGTCCTGCCAGAGGTAACCCCAGCCGTCCGGTCCGCCAGCAGACTTGCTTGGGGTATCCGGGCGGATGGCGATATCCAGGGCATGATCGCCGGAATTGGTGACGTTGAAGAAGCTGGTGGTGGTGGAACCCATCTCCACGACCGCATCAATCGTCGCCACGTCCAAGCTGATGACCGCCAGGGACTCAGGGGCCGTGGGTGGCAGGCTGATGTCATCCAGCCACACCGTGGGTTCGTCGAAACTGCCTGATTGCTGTAAGTGGAACCACTCGAAGACATGATGGCCCTGGAGCACGTCTACGGTGAATGAGGTCCAAGGTACATCTCCAGTCCATTCACCCTGGATGTCGTCGTCCATGTAGAAAAAGAGAAAATCTACCTCGGGATAGTTGTCCACGCGCAAGTGGAAGGTCAACTGGCCCTCCTCGGCGGCGTAGAAGTCAAGCACCAGGCTCGACAGGCCACCTGATCGAAGTTCCGGCGAGCGTACACTGAAACGGCCGGAACGCGGCCAGGATTCGTCAACCACCCACACGCCGTCATCGGGGCTAGTCCAGTTGTACTGTTGCAAACCCCCGGTCTCGAAACCGTCACCCAGTTTCGCCGGCAGGGAGAAATCCAAGGACAGGTCTGCATTCAGGATGAAATCGGCGGTGACATCTCCCTCCCAGGGACCCCAGGCGACCAGGGAATGATCCAGTCCTGGGCCACCGGGAAGCATCATGCTGTAGGCACCGGTCGAATCCGTGACTGCGGAAGTCGTCGGTGGTGTGAAACTAAGAACTTCGGCCCCAAATACGGGCAAGCCGTCCGGTAAGGTCACGATCCCGCTGACCTGGTACTGAGGTCGCGGATCCAGGAAAACATTCGCCACTGTGTTCAATCCGTCAACAATCTCGAAGGTGACCGTTTCGTCGTAGTATCCAGGAGCTGTCACCTGAAAATCGTAGGATCCAACCGGCAGAACCTGGGTCCAAATCCCGGCCTGGTCGCTGGTCACGACATGGTTCCCGCCGACCTGAGCCAGCGCGGCTCCGGCAATGGGAAGCCCGGTCACCAGATCGGTCACCGTGCCGCTGGCCGTGCCGACATTCGGCATGACCGCCAAAACCGCGGCGTATGCGTCAACGAAGCCCCGACCCGAGGTGTTGTCGTCGCCAAGGTCATCCTGGTCCCGGGCTGTCGTAAGCAAAGCCTGTTTGATGGTCTCAGCATCGGCATCCGGTGCAGCTTGACGCATGAGGGCCACCACGCCGGCCACCTGGGCTGCAGCCCCACCGGTCGAGGTGTAGTAGACCCATTGGTTACCGGGATAAGTGGTTGTCACTTCGATTCCGGGGGCCACCACTTCCGGTTTAGTGTCGAATTGACTATCGCATCCGGAAGGACCTCGACTGGAAAAACTAGCCACTTCGAAGGGAGCCTGATCCGAGGCCGCGCCGACACTGAAACCGGCCGTCTCTGTTTGGGCACGGTCGGCCGGTGACCAGATGGTAGATCCGCTGGGACCATGATCGCCGGCGGAGAAGATCAAGACCGGCCCCGCGGCTTCACAGGCGTCCATGGCATCCCACCACCGGTTGTCGCAATCGAAATAACCTTCATAACTCTCCTCGATACCCCACGCATTGAGAACCACCGCCGGGACATCGTCCAAAGTCGCAGGGTTCCCATCCGGGTCGGCCATGAACTCCAGGGATGTGATTACATCCGCATCAAATTCCGGGCCCGAGTACTGAAAGAGATGGTTGGCGGCGATCCACTCAGCTCCGGGAGCCACCCCGACGGTGTCCCCGTTGGCATGACCGACCATGAGACCGGCATGAACGGTACCCAGGTAGTGAACATCCACCGGGTAGTTGGGGCTCCCGGTATCGATCAGGTCCAGCCAGCACTCGTTTGCCGGAGCTGAGTTTCCGCGCCAGCTCCCCGAAAGAGCGGGGTGAGCCGCGTCAACACCCGTATCCATGATTCCGACAACCTGACCGGTTCCGTCCAACCCCAGCTGGCGCCATACCTCGGGAACACCCAGGGCCTGCAGACCGTTGCCCA
>CBDTUS010000157.1:0-8476 GCA_965363725.1 uncultured bacterium
GAGCCGGGGAATCTCCTTGCTGAATTCCTCGATCAGGGCGGCCATGTTGTCGCGCGAATGGTAGAACCGGTGATCCAGGGATTTTTGGGCCTGGGACCGCGCGGGCCACAGGGCCGCGGCGATGGCCAGGGTCGTACCCGCGGCGACTAGGGGGCTGGAGCCTCCGAACAGGGTCAGCACCTTGCTGCCCAGCCACCACACGCCGCTGAGGTAGGCGACCCAGATCAATCCCGCCAGCAGCGTGTAGGCCAGGGTGCGCTTCATGAACAGGTCGATCTGCAGGACCTGGTAACGGGCCACGCAATAGCCGAAGGAGATCGGGATGGCAGCCAGGGGAACCGCGCCCAGACGGGTCAGGCCCGTCTTGAAGGTCAGTTCCTCCAGCCCGATCTTGAAGATCAGGAAGGGGATGACCGCGGCCAGGGTCCCGAAGGTCAGGATACGCACCCGCTGCCTCATCAGCGGATCGCGGTAGCTGAAATAGCCGTGCAGGAGGGCGCCCAGTCCCAGCACGTAGTAGATCCCCAGGACGATCCAGCTGGTGGCGTTGATCTTGGCGCCCTCGGCGCCGATGAACTGGTCCAGGGTGAACCGGATATAGAACATCAAGGGCATGATGTACAGCAGCGGCGCCAGGAAGGGATGCCGGGTCAGGGTCACCTTCTTGCGGGGGAAGACCAGAAAGAAGTGCAGGAAAACTGCCGGTAACATGAAGCGAGCGAAGGCGCCCATATTCTGGGTGATGATAGCGCCCAGAAAGTAGCTCGACTGCTGCAGGTTCGTCATGAAGTAGAGGGCGAACAGCATGCACAGAAGAAAGAACAGGCCGGCCGGTCGTTCGTTGTTGCTGCGCAGGTACACGGCGAACCCGATGATGAGGTAGACCAGGGCCAGCACCACGTTGACGGAATAGTCCCGGATATTGACACGGGTCGAGGTCAGGGGGACCTTGACGAGCAGCTGCCGGCCGTCGCGGTAGATCAGGTAGGAAACCTTGTCCCCGGGCGAAAGCTTGCTCAGGGTCTTGGCGGCCTGCTGGGGGGACACCACGATGGTGCTGGCGATACCGGAAATCTGATCGCCCCGCTGCAGCGGGGTGGGCTCGCCGGATTGGCGTTCGAGCAGGTCGAGGACTTCGAGCTTGGGTCGGCCCAACAGCCACACGGTGCCGTCGCTGGGCCGGGTGCGCGTGGCGTCATACCCGCTGAACAGCACCGCCAGTACCGTGAGCACTCCTATGGCAAGGTGAGTGCCCCGGGACGTGAGCAGCCTGTAGACTCCCGACAGGGGATTTGGGTGCAGCCGTTCGGACGGCATGGCGCTCCGTTTATTGACCTGGTCCCAATGGTCGGGATCAGGTCGGATGTTGTCGCGGGAATGGGTAGCTAACAATAGGTTCCCGCAATAGTTCCCGGTCTCTCTTGGGAAATATACCCTGTATTTCCTGCCGGGGCATCCATTACCCTCGGCGGGACGATGTCGGTCACTTGCTGAATGGATGCCGGCCCAATGTCCGTCCTAATGACGGACGTGGAAGCCCGGGGGTTGCATCGAGATGAAACATGAAGGTCCCGACGACTGGACCGGGGATTCCACCAGAGCGGAGATTCCCCCCGTGGAGCCGAGGATTGTAGGATCCGGCCGCACCTGTGTCCAACTGGAATTGCTCGTTCAGGGGTGCGATCTTCTCCTTCTGATCACCGGCGGGAAGGCTCATGTCGGGGCGGTGGCGGTGTTGGACGGTCGTACGGCGAGAGGTCCCGCCGTGGTGACAGAACTGGCTGACCACCGGGAAGGCCTCCTGGCGGGGGAATGCGCGGAGATACTGGGGGAAGTCTGGGAGGGGACCGTGGTCGCCGTGGCGGGTATCCACCAGGACCGGGCGACGCGCGCGGAAATCGACGCCATCGTGGCCAACGTGCGGCAGGGTGCGCATGATCTGGCGGCAGCCATTGCGAAACAGAAAAGGGATGACGATGACTGAGTCCGATTCTGCCCTTGTCCACCTGGAATTCCGTATGCAGGCCTGGGCCGAGGAAGCAGCGGGGATTGCCCGCGGTCACTTTCGCCAAACCGGGGAACTGAAGTTCAAGCCGGGTCGGCAGGCGGTCACCGACGCCGATCTGGAAATCGAAAGATTGTTGCGTCGCCGCATCGGCGAGGATTTCCCCGATGACGGCATCGTGGGCGAAGAGCTGGGCGACCACTATGAAGGCACCGGGAGGGTCGGCTCCTCCGGTCGCACCTGGCATCTGGATCCGGTGGACGGCACCCTCAATTTCGCCCTCGGGTTGCCTGGATTCTGCACCAGCATCGCCCTGATGGAAGGCGACGAGATGCTGGCCGCCTGTGTCTACCAGCCGATGCTTGGGGACGGGTTCATCGCCACCCAGGGCCGGGGGGCGCGGCTCAACGATATGCCGATCGCCGTCAGCGGAAGGTCACGGTTGATCGACGCGGTGGTGGGCACCCAGTTCAAGAAGGACGGCCGCTTCGTGGGGCACCCGAATCTTTTGCAGGCGATGTTCCTCGATACGATGAAGATTCGGAAGGTGGGCGCCATCGCGCTGGAACTCGCCCGGGTGGCGTCGGGCAGTTACGACGCCCTGGTTGCCAGTTTCAAGGGCTCGATCCATCGCCACGACGTGGCCGCGGGCCTGTTGCTGATTCGGGAAGCGGGGGGCAGGATTTCCGATCACGAGGGACGCCCCTATGTTCCCGGAGGACCTGAGCTGGTGGCCACCAACGGTCTGATCCACGACGAGCTGATCGCGATGATCGGCCGCCATTCCAGGGCCGGTTAGAGGTACTGAAGCGCCAGTTTGCCGTACCCCTGAACCCCGTAGCTGAGCCAGGCGGGATGGGCAGCGCCAAATTGCCGACGGCAATCCTGCGCCGCTTTCCACACCGCCGCCCCCGTGCTCCAGCCACGCCCCAGCGCTCCGTAGCAATGCCCCGCAAAAAACCGGGCCGGCCGGCTGAACAGGGGCGCCACCGGTCCGATGAAGGCCGAGGCCCCCGATTTCACGAAACGGTGCCCCAGTTCCGGCAGGGCCAGATAGCTGTTGGAAAAAACCAGGGGAGGCAGGATGCCGCCTCGTTCGAGATCCTCGGGCATGACCGGACCGTCATCCAGCAGCCAGGATCGGGTGGCCCGGGGGACCGCCGACCCGCCCGGGAAGGCTGGACCGCCGGCTTCGGCTTCCGCAGCGGCGGAGACGGTCACCGTATCCCAGTTGGAGGATCCGGTTTCGTAACGCTCCACGATGTCGTCAAGCAGCGAAGTGACCGGATCGACCCCCAGCACCTCGCCCTCGATGCCCAGGGCGTCTTCAAGTTCACGACTTTCCTGCTGGGCGGTTTCTTCGATGAGGCGGTTCATCCAGAACTCGCCGTAGGGGTCGTTGGCCTGGGCTGGATGGCTGGTCGGGCCGGCGAAGTGGATCACCTGGTATTGCTGGCTTTTCTGGACCAGATCGCTGGGTGTCACCGGATCGAGCGGCAGGTCCAGGTGCACCAGGGTTTCGCCCTGGCAACCGTTTTCGAGGGCGCCCTCCATCAGCTCGGCCTCCCGGTAGATCAGCTTCCGTCGCTCACGATCGCTGTGTCCGGGCACGAAGAGGATCTCGGGCCGCCCGCCCCCGCCGGGACGGAGCTGGCCGAGGATTTCCTTCAAGGTGGTGTCGCCGTTTTCTCCGACCAGGAAACGGGCCCGGGTGCGGCGCTGCATCCAGGGCCGGGACCGGCTGCCCTCGGGCAGAACGGAGCCGCAGGTGCCGGCGCAGATAGGATGCTTTTCGAACAGGAAGCCGACTCCGTTGTGGAGCCAGGTCCAGGGCAGGTTGATCCAGGATTCCGGAGTCTCGATGTGGTAGCCCACGAGGTCGTCGTGATCGGGATCGCCCAGGACGGCCCGGTTGTCGGCCGGGGTGGCCCGGGTGGGGGAAAAGGCCTCCGGATCGACCGCCACCACGCCCTGGAAAAGTTCCTGGCCGGCCGTGGCCATCATCTCGAGAACCCGCAGGGAATCCAGGCCGAATTCCTCCTGGAGAGCCGGGATCTGGGCGGCCAGGTCCCGGGCGGCCGCCAATCGGCCGTCCAAATCCTGGCAAATCATCGGTTCGGGCAGTGTGATATCGATCCAGCGCATAACGGTCTCCCGATCTCGATCAGGGGGCGGGCCAACTTAAGGCCCTTAAAAACCATGAGTTAACACGAATCAGGCCGATTTGGCCCACTTCGTCCCGCTGGATGTGTGCAGAAAACGTGCCGCAGGGAAAAAAACAACCTCTCCGGAGGGAGAGGCGGGGAAAATTTTCCGGAAATATTCGGGAAAAAATTCCGGAAAGATCCGGGATTTTTATTGCGTGGTGCCCAGGGGGAGACTCGAACTCCCACGAGGTTACCCCCACTACGACCTGAACGTAGCGCGTCTACCAATTCCGCCACCTGGGCACGCTTTACGTCAGGCGGATGGAAATCCGTCCTGACGGGCGGTCAATCTAGCCGCTCGAAATCTCCCTGTCAACCTGCGGCGATCAAAATCCGTGATTTGCAGCGGGGCCCTCGAACGGTATATTCCTGGTCTATTACCGGGCCTGTCGTCAGAGGGTGGGCCTTACCATGGAGCAGACATGGCTCGCAAGAGTGAACCAGCCGGCATCAAGATCATCGCCAAGAACAAAAAGGCCCGCCACGAGTACGAAATCTTCGACACGTGGGAGGCTGGTTTGGTGCTTATGGGCACCGAGGTCAAGGCCTTGCGCAACGGACGCGTTAATCTGGGTGACTCCTATGGGGAAATCCGGGAAGGCGAGGCCTGGATCTGTAAGATGCACATCGGTCCCTACGAAATGGGTAACCGAGAGAATCATGAGCCCTTCCGGCGCCGCAAGTTGCTGCTCACCCGCAGGGAAATCAGGAAGATCCGGCCCAAGGTGGAAGAGCAGGGGCTGACTCTGGTGCCTCTTAAGATCTATTTCAAGAAAGGTCTGGTGAAAATCCAGATCGGCCTGGGCCGCGGCAAGAAACTGCATGACAAGAGGGATGCGAAGGCGAAACAGGATGTTCAGCGGCGGATCGCCAAGGAAATTGGCCGCCGGTAGCCGGGAGATTTTCCATCATCATGCAGTCCAAACATGCACACGTTTTGCGGGCAGCCTTGTTGGCGGCCGTGCTGCTGGTGGCGGCCGTTGGCGCGTTCGCCCAGGACGAGGCGGCCACCGGGACCGGGGGCGGCGACACCTATCTGGATCCCCTGGCTTTCTCGCGGATCAACCCCGACGCCGAAAGCCTGCCCCTGACCATCAAGTACCAAGCAACCGGGGAAACCCGGCGGGCGATGGGGCGCCAGCTGCTGGTCGACTCCCAGGAGATGTATCTGCGGTCGGCGACCCTGGCGACGATCCTCAAGGCCGGCCGCTACTGGCAGGGTGAGCTGAGGCATCTGGACCTGAAGGTGGGCGAGAAGAATTTCCGGGTGACCGCCGGGAGCCGGGTGGTGGTTTCTTCCGAAGGTGACATGCTGCTGCCGGTGCCCGTGCTCGATTTCGAGGGCGACCTGTGGCTGCCGATGGTGTTCCTGGAGCAGGTGGTCGGGCCCCAGACCCGCGAACGTGTCGCCTGGGACAGCGAGGCCCGGCAGCTGGCCCTGGGCAGCGCGGAATACAGCGTGGCCCGCCTCGAGGTCGAGGTCCTGGGACGCACCACGGCGGTGCACATCTTCACCCGCGAGCCTCTGGGTTACCGGACCAGCAGCCCGCGCACCGGCGTCATCGACGTGAAGTTCTACGGGGGCGAAGTCAACACCGGCGCTGTCCGATCCTCCAAGCGGCGGGGCCTGGTGCAGTCCGTTGCCAGCCGCCAGCATCGCGACCACGCCACGGTCACCATCAACGTGGATCAGCTCGTGGGCCGGTACCGCACCTACACCGCCGACGAAGGCCGCGAGATCGTGGTCGTGCTGGAAGAAGAGCAGGTCTCCTCCATGCCCGATCCCGTGCCGCGGGGGCACGCCAGCGTGAACATCGATCAGGGTCCGGTCGACGTCACCAACCGGATCGACGTCCAGACCGTGGTGGTCGATCCCGGCCACGGCGGTCACGACGTGGGTGCGGTGAGCCGGCGGGGCATCATGGAAAAGGATGTCAACCTGAGTGTGGCCAAGGAGCTGCGACGGTATCTGGAGAGGGAAAGCGACCTGAAGGTGGTCCTGACCCGGGACAACGATTCCTATCTCGAATTGGCCGATCGGGCCGAGATCGCCAACAGTTCCAGTGGTGACCTGTTTCTGAGTCTGCACTGCAACAGCTGGTTCAACGACGGCGCCCACGGGCTGGAAACGTATTTCCTGTCGCCGGCGCGCAGTGACTGGGCCAAAAGTGTGGAGGCCGCCGAGAACCAGGCCGGCCGTTCGACAGGTCCCGACGGCGAGCCGAATGATGTGGAGTTCATCGTCTGGGAGCTGGTTCAGAACCGCTTCATTTCCAGCAGCAGCCAGCTGGCCGAGACCATCCAGAACGAAGTCACTCGCGACCTGGGCCTGCCCAACCGTGGCGTGCGCCAGGCGGGTTTCCGGGTCCTGGTGGGAGCCTACATGCCGGCCGTTCTGATCGAGCTGGGATTCTTGAGCCACGCCCAGGAGGAGCAGCGTCTGGGTGAAAAGAACTATCAGCGGGACCTGGCCCGGGCCATCGGCGACGCCATCTTAAACTATCGGGATCAGATCGGCGCCGGCCAGGAGGTGGCCGATGACTGAGCCGAGATCGCACCCTTCGGTGAGGCGCCCCCAGACGCCTCGGAAAAAGAAATCGCCGCCGGGCCGAATCCTGTGGCTGGTGCTGCTGGCTGCGGTGGCTCTCGGTGCCTGGTGGTTCCTGCGCGGCACAGGTGACGAGGGCGCGGATGAATTCGCGGATCTGGGCAACAATGGGGCGCTGGTGGAATCGTCGATGGCCGGTGATCGGGCGGTGGTGCTGGTCTTCCCGGAGTGGGACGCCACCGGGTACGTGACTGAAGAAAGGCAGATCCCCAGCCGAGACCGTCCCGGCGAGGACCTGCTCGGACTGCTGGCCGTGCTGTGTGAAGGACCCCGGATTAGCGGCGCGATCAGCGCCATGCCCCGGGGCACGCGCGCCCTGGCGGCCTTTGTCGATCCGCAAGACCAGTCCGTGGTGCTCGACTTCAGCGAGGAACTTGTGACCGGTCATCCCGGCGGCAGCGCGGCCGAAGTGGCGACCCTCACCTCGATCCTGCGCACGGTGGCCCTGAATTTTCCCGGTACCCGGCGCTGCGTGATTCTCGTCGAGGGGGCCCAGGTGGAAACCCTGGCCGGCAATCTCGACATGGTGCGGCCCTTCGACCCCCGCAGGTGGTTGTAGATGGGCGCGACCAACGACCGGAACCGGCCCATCGGTGTTTTCGATTCCGGCATGGGCGGCCTGACCGTCCTGCGGGCCCTGCACGGACGGCTGCCGGGCGAAGACATCATCTATTTCGGTGACACGGCCCGCGTGCCCTACGGCACCAAGGGGGAAAAGACGGTGCGCGCCTTCGCGCGCCAGGACGCCGGCCTGCTGGTCGAACTGGGCGTCAAGATGGTCGTCGTGGCCTGCAACACCGCCAGCGCTTTTGCGTTGGAATATCTTCGCGACACCATGCCGGTCCCAGTCCTGGGCGTGATCAATCCCGGGGTCCGGACGGCGCTGTCCCGCACCCGGGGCGGTGCGGTGGGGGTTATCGGAACCTCGGGCACCATCCGTTCGGGACGTTACCAGGAGGGGCTGGCCGCCGGTGGTCTGGGAAAAGACCGCATCCTGGTCCAGGAATGCCCGCTGTTCGTGCCCCTGGTCGAAGAGGGGTTGATGGGACACGCGATGACCGACCTGGCCATCGCGGAATACCTGGTGCCCCTCAAGGAGGCCCAGGTGGACACGCTCATCCTGGGCTGCACGCACTACCCGGCGCTGAAGGAGGACATCGGCCGTTTCATGGGGCCGGAAGTGACTCTGGTCGATTCGGCCGCGGCCCTGGCCGAAGCGGCAGAGGATCGGCTGTCTGAACTGGAACTCCTGCGCACGGACCAGGACCGCGAGGGCGAGCTCGAATTCTACCTGAGCGATATCCCCTGGAAATTCCAGGAAATCGGCGCCCGTTTCCTGGGCAAGCCGATTGCCGAAGTCATCACCGTCGGTCTGGACGAAATGGAAGCCGTCGGCGAACTGGATGATTGAAACATAGGTCGAACCGAAAGAATGAGAACAACGTGATCGAAAGAGCAGGCGACCGGGGTCCCAATCAGCTGCGGCCCACGCGCATCACCCGCGACTATCTGCCCCATGCCGAGGGCTCGTGCATGATCGAGATGGGGGACACCCACGTGGTGTGCACCGCCTCCATCGCCAACGGGGTGCCCCGCTGGCTCAAGGGTTCCGGACAGGGCTGGATCACCGCCGAGTACGGTATGCTGCCGCGTTCG
>CBDTUS010000158.1:0-8397 GCA_965363725.1 uncultured bacterium
GGCAGCATCGCCACGGTGATCATCGCCGAGATTAACAAGCCGGAAATTGTTAAAATTCAACAGGATAAGTAATTTTGACAAAGGCTTGTAATTTTCTGGGACTGAGGCCAGAATATCCAAATGGTTTCGAAATTGCCCCTGCACTCGTCCCCGTCTCCTCTCCCTGATTGTTTCCTTTTCAGGTGTGACAATCTACCGGATCATACCCCTGATGAGGTTGTGCGGAACCGAGTCTGACCCAATCCCCTGATAGACTAACGGAGGTCAAAGAATGCTGAAGAGTAGCCGGACCACAGGAATCAGAATTCTTATCTGCTTGATGTTCGCACTCATGATTCCCGGTATCGTCCTGGCCTCGGCCGATGAACCCGATGTCTCCAGCGGGGTGGACGTGAAAATCTGGGGTAAGGCCAAACTGGACATGCAGTATGACACCGGCCAGCAGGCCATCGATTTCATGGGTTACCTGAAAGACGACGATACCGAGCAGTTCAGCTTCAATCCCCGGGACAGCAGGTTCGGCTTCAAGGCCAGTTCCACCCAGGGCGACTGGACCTACAGCGGCGTTCTCGAGATTGATTTCTACGGCTCCAACGCCGGCAACAACCTGCTGCCCCGCATGCGCCTCGGTTACGCCGAAGCCAAGAAGAGCAACGGGCTATCCATCCGTGGCGGCCAGGACTGGGTTCCCGTCGCCCAGCAGAATCCCGGCACCCTCGACTTCGGTGTGCAGAGCTGGTCTGGTAACCTGTGGTGGCGAGTTCCCCAGTTCACCCTGCGCTACAAGCCCAACAACATCGAGTTTTTGGTCAGCGCCATGAAGCACCGGGTGTCCAACTCCCAGGAGCAGCAGGAAAAGATGCCCTGGGTGCTGGGGCGCATCGGCTTCAGCGATCTGCTGGGCGAAGGCAGCGTGGTAGCCATCGGTGGGGGTTTCCGTTCGGCGAGCGACGTGGCCCTGACCAGCTCGGCGGCAACAGGAGCGGTGGCCGATACTTCTGATTTTTCCTCCCACCTGGTCGCGTTCGAACTGAAGGTCCCCCTGGGTAAGAAGTTCCTCCTCAACGGTGAGGTCTACACCGGCCAGGGTATCGGCCGCGAATACGTCCACTATGGCCTGGACTACAACCCCGCCTACCCTGGCGGCGGCAAGGAAATCAGCAGTGTGGGCGGATTTGCGAGCCTCAAGTTCACCGCCTCCCCGAAAGTCAGTTTCAACGCCGGCTACGGCGTGGATGACCCCAAGGATGAAGACCTGGGCTTCGATGGAATGGATGAAGGCGGCGCTGCCATTGTTGAGCTCGGCGGCCCCTACCTGAAGAACCAGACCATCTTCATCAACATGAAGTACGCTGTGACCAAGAACTTCGGCTGGGGTCTGGAATTCATCAACTTCACCACCAACGTACCCGTGGCCATGACCACTGGAAACACGGATCTCAAAGGCCAGCGGTTCACCGGTTCCTGGTGGTACGCTTTCTAGAAATCCCCGAACGGGAAAAGAAAGGGCCCGGTCCTCGGACCGGGCCCTTTCTGTTTGCCTGTCCCTAGAAGTAGTAGCGAATGGTGAAGATCCCGAAAAAGGTGTCCACCTTGTCCGTGACCTGGTTGACCACCGGCATTTTCATGAACCCCGTCTCCACCCCCACCGTGAAATCCTGCTTGCCGGTGTACCAGAGACCAAAAAGGACGCCCGATAGCCCGGTGAAGGGGTCGTCATCCGGAAGATTCTGGGTGTAGCCCAGGGTGATGCCCAGCGGCACGGCACCCTTGGTATGTTTGAGATCCATCTCTCCCAGGATGCCCAGGCGATGACTGCCCTTGGAAACCCCGGAGGTTCCCGGTTCCTCGTAGAGTCCGAGCTCCGCGTTGATCCTCATGGCGAACATCGGCGAAAAGGCGAGGGCCCAGTTTCCGATGATCCTTGCGGTCCAGACCTTGTTGTTGATGACGATGGGGGCATCTTCCAGATCTCCCCCGTCGGCGATGTGCTGTGCAAAGTCCCGAGGCGTGAAATAGATGGTTTTTGAATAGCTCCAGTCCAATCCCAGGGACAACTGGGATTTTTCCGTTCTTCTGAGTAGATACTTGACCCACAACCCCCCCTGTCGGTCCACGTCCGCCCCCTCGACCAGGAAGGACTCAGCATTGGTGCCGGACCGCACCAGGGCCGAAATTTCAGCCCCCACGGCCCACTTCGAGCCCAGTTTCTGCTGATAACCCAGGCCCAGGGCCGCAAAAAACAAATTGCCCTCCAGCACGAACAATTCGTTCCCATCGAGATCCAGGAAGGGGGTTTGGAGGTTCGAGGCTATCCCACCTCCGGTATGGTTCTGGAAAATGGAGGAAACGAAGGGATCGCCCACGTAAATCGAAGGCAAGAACCCGTGGTCGTTCAGGTGCCGTTCCCCGCCTTCGGCCATGGGGTCACCCTCTTTCGCAACGGCGGTGGCGGTCAGCGCCAATAACAGCAGAACGCCGCAGAGAAGTGTTGACCGGATGATTGTTCTCATGGGTTTTCCCTCCTTGGGATTGATCAGGCGGATGGGATTATTCCCACTATTAAACAGCTGAAATGGGAAGGCCAGAACTTTCCCCCCACCCGCCGTTGATAATTGGAGCGTCGGTGGATACAATGCTGGGACCATGAACCATGAGACGACCCGATGAAATCTTCCACCATCCTGAATATTCTATCGGCGACATTGATAGTGCTCGCCACCTGCTCCTCCGAAGCGGAAGCCAGGACGGCCGTGGGGCTTCACTACCATCAGGTCGTGACTGATGTTGCCGAGGTCGATGGTTTTGATTCTCCGACCGTGGGCATCTTCCTGGCATTCTCCTTCGGCCCACCGGTGATCAATTTCGAATTCGCCCTGGATTTTCTGCCCAGGTACGGTTTTTCCTCGGGGATGCTCCAACCCTCGATCTATGTTCTTACCGGGAGTTTCATTTACGGAGGAATCGGCACAGGGATCGGGATAGGTGGCGGCGTCGCCAGGGGAGGCGGGGTCAGCCATGTCCAGGACAGCCCCTTTCTGGGCTTCAGGGCCGGCGTCAAACTTACCCGATTCGAATTTTTTGGTTCGTATCGCCTTCAGAAATTCAATGCCGGGATCGGATATACCGTTGAAAACGATGAATTGGATTCGGTGACGATCGGTGCCCTTTACCGATTCTAAACCAAAAAAGGGGCCCCGGTGTGATTCGTGGGGCCCCCTGTCTCAATCCTATTTAATATCAGCCGAGCCTCAGCCCATCAGTTCCTTGTGTCCCTCGATCAGTTTTTCCACCACCGAAGGATCGGCCAGGGTCGTGATGTCGCCCAGATCGGTGTACTCGGCGGCGGCGATGTTGCGCAGGATGCGCCGCATGATCTTGCCGCTGCGCGTCTTGGGCAGGCCGGGCACGATCATGATCTGGTCGGGAGTGGCGATGGGGCCGATCACGTGCCGCACCTGCTCCTTCAGGGCGCCGGTCAACTCGCCCGGCGTAGCGCCGTTGGCGTCCACCCCGAGGATGACGTAGGCGAAGATGCCCTGCCCCTTGATCTCGTGCGGGAAACCGACCACGGCGGCTTCGGCCACCGCTTCATGGGCCACCAGGGCCGACTCGACTTCGGCCGTGCCCATGCGGTGCCCGCTGACGTTGATCACATCGTCGACGCGGCCGGTGATCCAATAGTAGCCGTCCTCGTCGCGTCGGCAGCCGTCGCCCGTGAAATACAGGCCCGGGTACTGAGAAAAATAGGTCTCGTAGAAACGATGGTGATCGCCCCACACCGTGCGCGCCTGGCCCGGCCAGGTCTTTTCGATGCAGAGGTTGCCCGAAACTCCGTTGCCCTCGATGATCTTGCCCTCCTCGTCCACCAGCACCGGCTTGACGCCGAAGAACGGCAGCGTGGCCGACCCCGGCTTGAGAGGGGTGACGCCCGGCAGCGGCGTGATCATGATCCCGCCGGTCTCGGTCTGCCACCAGGTGTCGACGATGCAGCAATGGTTCTTGCCGACCTTCTCCAGGTACCATATCCATGTCTCGGGATTGATCGGCTCGCCGACGGTGCCGAGAACCTTGAGCGAATCGCGCGAGGAATTCTCCAGGAACTTGTCGCCTTCGCGGGCGATGGCCCGGATCGCCGTTGGCGCCGTGTAGAAGATGTTCACTTTCAGGTCGTCCACGATCTGCCAGTAGCGGCCCGCGTCGGGATAGGTGGGGATCGACTCGAACATGACCGTGGTCGCCCCGTTGGCCAGGGGCCCGTAGATGATGTAGCTGTGCCCGGTGATCCAACCGATGTCCGCGGCGCAGAAGTAGATGTCCTTCGGCTGGTAGTTGAAGACCATCTTGTGGGTCATCGCCGCGTAGACCATGTAGCCGCCGGTCGAGTGCATCACGCCCTTGGGTTGGCCTGTAGACCCCGAGGTGTAGAGGATGAACAGCGGATCCTCCGAGCCCATCCATTCGATCGTGCAGGTCGAACGTTGCTTGCGGCATTCCTCGTCCAGCCAGAAATCGCGGCCGGGTTTCATGTTCGTCTCTGAGTCGGTACGGCGGGCCACCAGCACGGTTTCGACCATGTCCAGGCCTTCGACGGCCCGATCCACGGTCTTCTTCAGCTTGATCTTCTTGCCCCCGCGCAGTCCCTCGTTGGCCGTCACCACCAGCTTGCATTCGGCGTCGAGCACACGGTCGCGGATGGCGTCGGCGCTGAACCCGCCGAAGATGATCGAATGGATCGCCCCCAATCGCGCGCAGGCCAGCATGGTGTAGGCCAGTTCGGGAATCATGGGCATGTATATGGCGACACGGTCTCCCTTGCGCACCCCATGGGCCTTCAGCACGTTGGCCACCCGCGCCACCGCGTGCTTCAGCTGTCGGTAGGTGATGTGCTCGTATTCGCCGGGCTCGTCCTTCACCCAGATGATGGCGTCCTGGTCGCCCTTGTCTTCGAGATGCCGGTCCACGCAATTGAAGCAGGCGTTCAGTCGCCCGCCCAGATACCAGCTGAAGTCGACGTTTTCGTAGTCGTGGTCGAAGACCATGCGCGGCGGGTGGAACCACGAGAGGTTCTCGGCCTGCTTGCCCCAGAACGTTTCCGGATCGTCCAGGGACAGGCGGTAGAGCCGCTGGTACTCCTCCATGCTGCCGATGTGGGATGTGGCGGCCACCTCGGGGTTGGGGTCATAGATCTTGTTTTCATTCTGGCCGGACATAGGCGGGGCCTCCGGGGAGTTGAATCAGGGGGCGGCGACGCAAGCAGTTATATATAATGAACTTATACCACAGCCCCCTTCAGTGGACAAGCAATATTCAAAAAAAATAAACTGTGAAGATGGGCACGGGGCTCCCTGGGGCCCGGATTTTTTCGGAGACGCGCGGGCAAAGAGTCCACCATCAGTCCGGGATAGCCTGGATCAAGGTTCGAATTTTTCGTAGACCTCTTCGCCCGTGGCGGGATTGGTCCCGAACAGTTCGATATATTTGACCGTCGGCAGCATCCCGCCTTCCTCGGCAAAGATATAGACCTTGTCCAGGATTACCTGGGCGTCCTGGATCTTCACGAACGCCTTGTAGATGCCGTCGAGCTTGTAGACCACCACCGGACGTTTGATGTCGGCCTTCATGTCCATGACCAGTCGGTCGCCTTCCCTGTCTTTGACCTTGAAACCGTAGGCCATTTTCTTTTCAATTCTCTTCAGGTTCTTGCGCTCCCCGCCCTCGGCCAGCTTCAACCAGTAGACGACAACGGGGTCCTTCTTGGGCAGGGTGGTGTCGGGCAGAACCATGGCGTCATAGACCACGATGTTAGCGTTCTTGTTGCGCTCGATGTGGAACAGGCGGTGGGCGACGGTGTCTTCTTCAGCGGCCAGCGCAATGGCCGGAAGAATAAGCGCGATGAGCACTAACCAGGATTTCAAGATCTTCACTATTTATTTCCTTCCCTTGATCGGGCGTTCAGATAATCCCTGACCTGCCGCAGATTATAGGCCGCCCGGGGATGATCCGGCATGCCCGTGACCGCCCTGGCCAGGTATTTTTCGGCCTCTTCGTATTTTCCCATCTCCCCCAGCAACAGCCCAAGGGAGTAAGCAAGATCATACGCCTCGGGCTCGGCCGCAACCGCCGCCCGCAATTGGGTCTCGGCTTCTTCATTACGACCGAGCGAATTCAGCAGGATGGCCAGGTTGGCCCTGGCCGGGACAAAGAGACCATCGATATCGATAGCTGTCTTGTAAAATACCTCGGCCTTGTCGGACTCGCCAAGGCGGGCGTACAGATTGCCCAGGTTGTAGCCCGCAAAAGAGAAGTCGAGGGAATAGGCCATCGCTTCCTCATATTCCGCCAGACCTGCGGCCAGGGCCTCCTGCTGGTAGGGTTTGAGCAGGTCGGCCGGGGCGTCGGCGATGGCCGACGCGGCCATGATGCGCACCGATTTCACCGGGTCAACCAGCAGAGGCGCCACAAGTTCCACAAATTCCTGTCCCGTGGCCGCCGAGATACTACTGACGGCTGTATAGCGGACCAGGGCGTCTTCGTCGGCCAGCGCCCGAGCGAACGCCGCCGTGCTTTCAGGGGAGGGATAGTAAGGTAGCAGCGACAGCGCCGTGGCCCGCACCATGGCGGGATAGAGCATGTCCCCCGCCAGACGGATCAAGTCGTCCCGCGCTTCGGGCGTCCCGGCCCGACCAGCGGCCAAGGTCGTGCCGAAGTGGGGTTTCCGAGCCAGGCCATACCACTTTTCGAAATGCTCCACCGACCAGGCGACGGGCTTGTCGCCGTGACAATCGGTGGAGTTGCAGGCGTTGGGGCTGCCTGTTATCTGGCTCAGGTCGGGCCGCGGCACACGGATGCTGTGGTCGGCCCGCTCATCGATCACCATGTAGGCCTTCTCGGGCATGTGGCATTTTACACACAGGGCCCCGTCGCTGGGTTTGCCCTCGTGGACCTTCTTGTGGAAGTGGTGATCGTAGCTGTCGTAGGTCTCGGCCAGATGACACTGCAGGCACAGGTCGTTGCCCTCGAACTTGAGCTTCAGGCTGTGGGAATCATGGCAGTCCCGACAGCTGACGTCGTTGGCGAACATCTTGCTTTGCACGAATGAGCCGTAGACGTAGACCTCGTCCAGGATCTGGCCATCGGCATGGTAGAGGCGTTCGTCGAGGGTCGTCGGGGCCTGGTTTTCCATCAGGTGGGCCTTGGTGTGGTCGTATTCCCCCAGCGTCACCCGGCGGGAGTGGCAGGGGGCGCACAGATTGACCAGTTCGACCGTCTCCAGGTTTCCCGTCGGGACGGCCAAGCCGTAATCCTCCACGTCGGGCCGCGCCATGGGCTGGATGTTCGCCCACTCCACATGATCCGATCCCGGTCCGTGGCAGGACTCGCAGCTGACATCGATCTCGAACCAGGTCGTGTCGAAGGTCTTTGTCTCGGGATCGTAATTCTTCTTCAAGTCGGTGGAATGGCACTCGGCGCACATGCCGTTCCAGTTCTGGCCGCCGCCGGTCCAGCTCAGCCAGTCGTCCACGGGAATCTCCGCGTCGGCATACAGATCGAACCAGCGGCCCTCGTCGACGTCCCAGGCAATGGTCAGACACTGGAGCCGTCCACCGGGAAAGGGCACCAGGTACTGCTGAAGGGGCTCGTGGCCGAAGGTGTGGGTGATCTCGAAATCGGCCATCAGGCCGCCCGGACCGGCGGTGTGGACGAAGTATTTGCCGTCGCGCCGGAAAAATCGTGAGGTCACGCCCTTGCTGGTGAAAACGGCATCGTCGAAATCGCCCAGCACCGTGCTGTCCGCGGCCACGTCCATCGCCTTGTCGTGGTCGCTGTTCAGCCAGGACTGGAATTCGGGTTCATGGCAGGTGCGGCATTCGTTCCGGCCGACGAAAGTGGGTGGCGCCTTGGCCACCGGGGGCGCCGGCCCTCGGCCATTCCGCAGAACATGAAAGGGGATCAGCAGGACGATAGACGCGACCGCCGCCAGACCGATGAATTGCCATCTTTCCAGGGAGCGGTTCATGGCATGGTGACCTGCGTGGGTTCGAACTCCTGCCGCTTGATGGCCCGGCTGAGGTCCACCTTCACGATGCCGTTTTCGATGCGCACGGCGTACATGTCCAGGGCCCGGTCCGCCGGCGGGCTCAACACTTCCCCAGTGATGTCGAACACCGAAGCGTGACAGGGACAGGCGAACTGTTGATCGGCCTCGATCCAGGGAACCGTGCAGCCCAGATGGGTGCAGGTCCGGCCCAGGGCCAGAAAGCCGCCGTCGGCCAGTCGGGACAGATAGAAGCGGCCTGCGGGAAAGGCGGTGACCGAGCCGGGCTCGAATCTTTCGACCGGGCCGGCGATGTGGATTGCGTCCTCGGCGCCCGCACTCCGGCGGCGGTTGCGGGG
>CBDTUS010000159.1:0-8347 GCA_965363725.1 uncultured bacterium
CCAGCACCGGCGACGAAACAGCCGGCGACGGCAGCGCCGTCTTCCACATTTCCCCTGCGGGGGACGTTCTCTTCCGCCGGGGCAAGGACCTGACCCAGCAGGGCTACCTGGCCACCGTGGACCTGACCGGAACGATCACCAGGGTGGAGGCTCCCGAGGGGACCTACTTCTATCCCCGGGTGTCACCGAACGGCAGGACCGTTGCGGTATCCACCGCGCGCAACGGCCGGAACGAAATTTGGCTCTACGATCTGGTCGATGGATCCTCATCCCGCCTGGTCAGCACCGATGGCGTCACCACCCTGGGCTTCTGGTCCCCCGACGGTGAGTTCCTCTACTTCGCCCAGGGCGGCTGGTCGGCCCGCGGCCTGGACCGCATCTTCGTCGCGGGCGGCGGCGTACCCGAAGAAGTTCTCAGGGACGGCGCCGATCTCTACCCCCACGATTTTTCCCACGACGGGCGGTGGTTGTTCATCAACCGCCATTCCGAGGAGACCTCCTGGGACATCATGGTGTACGACCTGGAGACGCATCCGGAGTTTCCCCTGGACCCGGCCAACCTGGAACCCCTGGTGGCGTCTTCGGCCCAGGACGGGTCGCCGCGGATCTCCCCGGACGGCAAGTGGGTCGCCTACGACGCCCTCGAAACGGGCAACCGCGAGACCTACCTCGCGGATTTCACCAACCCCAGCCGCCGCTGGATGGTCTCGACCGGTGGAGGAAACGACCCCTGCTGGGACGACGATAGCCAGCGCATCTTCTTCCTCAACGGCCAGCGGATGATGGCGGTCGACCTCAATTCCGGTCAGGGGGGCTTGCGCCCCTCGAGGCCCTACGAACTGTTCCAGGTGGACATCAGCCTTCGTTCGGACATCTGGGCCTACGACAAGATTCCCGGCAAGGACGGGTTTGTCATGGTCATGAATTCGGAACAGGAGAAGGAGCCCTGGCCTGGGGATCTGGTTTATATCAGGAACTGGCGGGCTGGGTGGGAGCAGAAGTAGCTCCTTACTTCGATTCGCATTATCATATTCAACTGATTATATCCCCAATCATTCAACCCAAGGGACCCCCATGCTCGGCAAGACCCTGGCCCACTACGAGATCCTGTCCAAGCTCGGCGAAGGCGGCATGGGCGCCGTCTACCTCGCCAAGGACACCAAGCTGGGCCGCGAGGTGGCGCTCAAGATCCTGCCCGACCACTTCGCCCAGGACCCCGAGCGCCTGGCCCGCTTCAACCGCGAGGCGCGCACCCTGGCGGCGTTGAATCATCCCAACATCGCGGCCATCTACGGGCTCGAGGCCGACCAGGGCCTGAACTTCCTGATCATGGAACGGGCTGAAGGCGAAGACCTGTCCGAGCGCATCGCCCGTGGACCCTTGCCGCACGCAGAAGCGGTCGCCATCGCCAAGCAGATCGCCCAGGGGCTGGAAGAGGCGCACGCGAGCGGCATCATCCACCGCGACCTGAAGCCCGCCAACGTGAAGTTGTCTCCCGACGGCAAGGTCAAGGTGCTGGACTTCGGACTGGCCCGCGCCTTCCAGGGCGAAAGCACGGCCGAGGAAGAACCTCTCAACTCGCCCACCATCACCGCGATGATGACTGGCGCGGGCGTGATCCTGGGCACGGCGGCCTACATGAGCCCCGAGCAGGCCCGCGGCACGGCGGTGGACCGTCGCAGCGACATCTGGTCCTTCGGCGTGGTGCTGTTCGAGATGCTGACGGGCAACCGCATGTTCCAGGGCTTGACCGTGAGCGACACCCTGGCGGGCATCCTGAAATCCGATCCGCCGTGGGACGATCTGCCCGACGACACCCCCGAAACCGTGCGCCTGCTGCTGGCCCGCTGCATGGAGCGCGACCGGCTCCAAAGGCTGCAGGACATCGGCGAGGCGCGCATCCTGCTGAGCGGAGATGGAGTCAGTTCGCTCTATACCAATCTTTCGATGTCGCGCATCGAAGAGGGAGAGATCGCGGCCGCCCCAACCAGCCGCCGCAAACCCCTGATGTTCGCCGCCCTCGGCCTTGTGCTGGGCCTGATCGCGGGCGGTGCGGTCATCAAGAGCCTGACCCCCGAACCCCCGTCACCGCCGACCCGCCGGCTGGAAATCGCCCTGCCGCCGGCCGCCGAGGACCCGGCCCAGCATCCGGCCATTTCGCCCGACGGCGTGATGGTCGTCTACCGGCTGAACGACCGCCTGTGGCTGCGGCGCTTCGACACCGGAGCCACCCTCGAGCTGCCCGGCACCGAAGATGCCCGGATGCCGTTCTGGTCGCCGGACAGCCGGCAGATCGGATTCTTCCGAGAAACGCAGGTGCTGCGGCTGGAAGTGGCCGGCGGTGAACCCGTGATGGTCTGCGACCTGTCCGGCGGCGACCGCGGCGAAGGCGGCACCTGGGACCCGAACGACCACATCCTGTTCACCGTGGGCGACGATAAGGGCGTGATGCAGGTGCCGGCCCGCGGCGGCGTGCCCTCGGCGTACTTCGTGCCGGACACCAGCCGGGTGCAGGACGTCCACGACCCCAGTCTGGTCGGCGGCGGGCGCGGGCTGGTGTATTCGGCCCACATGAAGGGCGCCATGTTCACGCAGCTCTATCACCATCGCGACGGCACCGAGACCCTGGTATTCGACGGTGGGGAAGACCCCATCCTCAACCCCATCTACTGTGACAGCGGCCACGTGCTGTTCCGCAAGGACGGGCCCAACGCGGGCGTCTGGGCCGTTCCCTACGATCCGGACAGCCAAGAGGTGAAGGGCGAGCCGTTCCTGGTGGTGAGCAAGGGACTCTGGCCCAGCGTATCCGGCGATCGCACCCTGCTGTGCGCCACCGGCAGCGGGGTGCTGAACTGGCAGCTGGTGCGCTGCGACCGCAGCGGCCGGGTGATAGCCAACTACGGCGAGGCGCAGAACGTGACGCCCTTCTTCGCCCTGGACTCCCGGGAAGAACGGGTGGTGCTGTCGGTGATCGACGGCGAGTCCACCCAGCTGTGGATGCTGGACCTGGCCCGAGGCACCCAGAGCCGGCTCACGTTCGACGACAACCACTACCTCACCTCGTGCTGGACCGGTGACGGCAAGTTCGTCATTGCCGCCGGCGACGAGTCCTCGGGCGCCTCGGGCATGGAATTGCACCGGATCTCGGTCGAGGGTCTGGTGCCGCCGCAGGTGCTGAAATTGGGGCACTTCCCGTTTATGGCGCCGGGTGACCGCGCCGTCCTTTATTCCAGCGACAAGCCGCAGGACAGCTGGGACCAGTATTCGCTGGACCTGACCGCCCCGGACGGAGCGCTGGCCCCGCTGCAGATGCCGAACGACGCCGTGGTGGTGGCTGACGGCACAGGCTGGCAGTACGGGGGCGTGGTCTCCCCGGACGGGGGCCTTGTCGCCTACGTCTCGCGGGAGACCGGCCGAGACGAGGTGTACCTGCGCCGTTATCCGCAAGGCGATCAGAAGCGCCAGGTGTCGGTGGACGGAGGCGGCTGGCCGCAGTGGAACGGGACGGGCGACCGACTCTATTTCATGAGCGGGTTGGATCTGGTCGAGGTGACCGTCGAGAGGCAGCCGACAGTAAGGCTGGGCGCGCTACAGACGCTGTTCACCCGGGAGCGCGGCGAGGATATATACGGGGTGGGTTGGCCTCTGTACCTGCAGGTGACCGGGGACGGCGAGAGCTTCTTCATGCTGTATCAGGCGGATGAGGAGAAGGGGAACCGCCCGCTGATGGTTGTCGAGAGGTGGAGCGGGGAATAGCCTGTCCTCACCTGCTTTTATTTCAAGAATCCAAAAGGCCTTGTGTCCAAGGCAGGAGCATGACCAAAACTGATGCAAGACAAGATAGGTCCCTACGAAGTCAAAGGTGAACTCGGCCGCGGCGGCATGGGCGTGGTTTACCTCGCCCGTGATCCGCGCCTCGAACGGGACGTGGCGATCAAGGCGCTGCCCGAGGTGTTTGCTCAGGACCCATCCCGGCTGGAACGCTTCGAACGCGAGGCCAGAAGCCTCGCCCAGCTCAATCACCCCAACGTCGCGGGCATCCACGGCGTGGAGGAACACGAGGGCGCCCAGTACCTGGTTCTTGAGTATGTCGAGGGCGAAACGCTTGGCGACCGCCTCGATCAGGGCCCCGTGCCCCTGGACGAAGCGCTGGAGTTCGCGGTCCAGATCGCCGCGGGTGTTGAAGCGGCCCACGAGGCCGGAGTCATCCACCGCGACCTCAAGCCCGACAACATCAAGATCACGCCCGATGGCCAGGTCAAGGTCCTGGACTTCGGTCTGGCCCGCGCCGACGACTCCGGGGTGTCCTCGACCGACGCCGGTCTCGAAAGCGCCACTCTGACTTCGACTCAACCCCGGCGCTCACCCACCATCGAGGGTGCGATCCTGGGCACCGCGGCGTACATGAGCCCCGAGCAGGCCCGCGGGCGCCGCGTTGACCGGCGCACCGACATCTGGTCCTTCGGTGTGGTCCTCTACGAGATGCTTGCCGGCGCCAGCCCCTTCCGCGGCGAGACGGCGACCGATTCCATCGGGGCCGTCCTGCACAAGGACATCGACCTGAACCTGATCCCCCCCGAAGCGCCCCACATGGTCCGGCACGTGCTTGTCGGCTGCCTGGAACGGAACAAGGCCGATCGCTACCGCGACATCGGTGATGTGCGCCTCGAACTCATGCGGGCCCGGCACGAGCCGCCCCCAACTGCGGAGTCGGGCAAGAGGCGGATACCGCTTGGGCTGATCGGGATCGCGGCCATTGTCCTGGCCATTGCCGGCGCCGGCGCGGGGTGGCTGCTCAGACCGCAACCCAAGCTTGCCCCGATGCACGTCGCGGTTCCCCTCTCGGACCGGTTCACGGCAGTAGATGAATTCGCCCTCTCGCCCGACGGAGAGACGGTGGCCATCATCGCGAACGAGCGGTCCAGCGGGAACGATCCGGTCGAAAGCGCCGTCTACGTGCGGGCCTGGTCGGAGACGGAGTTCCGGAAGTTGGCCGGCACCGAGCGTGCTGCGGAGCGCCTGCTGTTCTCCCCCGGCGGCGAGCAGATCGTGTTCGAGGTGGCCGACGCGACCCGGCCCGTATCGGAGATGCGTTCGATGCCGTTGGCCGGCGGTCCGGCCACCAAGCTTTTCGACCTCGAGCAGAACGGCCTGCTCAGCCGCGGGATGGGGTTTCTCTCGGATGAGGAACTCGTCGTCCGGTCCAAGGACGGACAGGAACTCTACCGGCTGAGCACGGCAGGGGGAATGCCCGAATTGCTCGTCCGTCTCGAGGACCTGGGAGATCTGTATATGTTCGGGTTCACCATGCCTCGTCCCGATAGTCGTTTTCTGCTCGCGGGCGCGTGGAGCCCGTCCACGAAGTCACGCTCGCTCCACCGGATAGATCTCGAGACGGGAGAGACATCACTCCTGCTCGAGGATGCCGGCGAACATTACCTCATGCCCGGCGGGAATCTCGCTTTCCGGCGGAAGCAAGGCATATGGATCGCGCCGTTCGATCCCGACGAGGTCCGGTTGACGGGGCCGGCGAAAGGGCTCCTGTCGGGGGTCTTCCGTTTCGCGGTGGATCGAACAGGTGAACGCGCCGTGTACCTGACCGCCTGGGATGTGTCCCAGGATCGCTCGGTAATCGTCATAGCCGAGGAATCGGGCCGGATCGTCGAGAACCTCCTGGAAGTGCCGGGAGGTTTCGCGGACCAGGCGACGCTCTCACCGGACGGCCGGAGGCTGGTCTACATCCACCGGGATGGAAACAGCCGCACCCTTTCGGTTCTGGACATCGCCTCCGGGCTGGCACGCCCGGTGTTGTCCAAGGGTGGGTACGTCTACTCCCCAACCTGGATGCCGGACGGACGCCTCGCCTATTGTGCCTTCAAGGATGGGGGCAACTCGGAAGTCATGGCTGTTGAAGCCGTGCTCGGCGCGACCCCGGAACGCCTCCTGCCTCGTGCCGACAACGCTCAACTCAAGATTGGTGACCTCGATTTCAGTCCGGATGGCAAGCACCTGCTGGCCACCAACACTCCCGTAGATGGTCGTGAATCCGGGGTCTACCTTTTCGACGTCGGAGATGACGACACCGGCCGGGCCTTCTACGCTTCACCGATGGGTGAAGGATCGCCCGTGTTCCGTCCTGATGGACAGTGGGTGGCCTACCAGGCGAACGGAACCGGCCGGATGGAGATCTTCCTGCGCCCGTTCATCGCCGGGAACCCCGACAGCGCTCCGATCCACCCTGTTTCGCGGGGTGGCGGCGAGGAGCCGCTGTGGTCGGCTGATGGAAAAACCCTGTATTTCTGGGGTATCGACGCCGATGAGGACAAGTTCTTCGCGGTGACCGTCGAAACCGATCCCGAGCTGAAGATCTCGGAGCCGCGCTTGGTGTTCGTCGATGTCAACGACGTGACCAACATCGTTCCCATGCCCGATGGGCGCCTCATCCGGCTTCAATCCAAGCCGGGGGGAAGGAGCCGGGAGCCGGACATGCGGCTGGTCCTGAACTGGGGGCTGGCCGACCAGCTCGCCAGGTGACCGTCAGGCTTCCGGGGGCGGCCCTCTTGCAATCGCCGGACAAACCGGATATGGTGCGCCCAGGTTCCTCAGCTCCGTCGGGGGCAATCCATCCTCGTTCCCTTCAAGGCCGGAAGACATGGCAGAATTTCAAGGGGTCGATTTCTACCGCTTCTCCCGCAACCTCAGCGACGAGGAACGCAGCGTCCGCGACACCGTGCGGCAATTCGTGGAACGAAGCTTCATGCCCCTGGTGCGCGACCACTTCAAGGCCGGAACTTTTCCCACCGAACTCATTCCTGAACTGGGCTCCCTCGGCCTCCTGGGTTCCAGCGTCCAGGGTCCCGGCTGCCCGGGACTGAGCGGCACCATCTACGGGATCATCTGCGAGGAGCTCGAGCGCGGCGACAGCGGCCTGCGCAGTTTCGCCTCGGTGCAGGGAAGCCTGGTCATGTGGCCCATCGCCACCTACGGCACGCCGGAGCAGAAGGAGCGCTGGCTGCCCGACCTGGCCACCGGCCAGAAGATCGGCTGCTTCGGGTTGACCGAAGCGGATCATGGCTCGGACCCCGGCGGCATGGAAACGCGTGCCGTGCGCGACGGGGGTGACTGGATCCTCAACGGCACCAAGATGTGGATCACCAACGCGAACCTGGCCGACGTGGCGGTGGTCTGGGCGCGCACCGAAGACGGCGTGAACGGATTCCTGGTCGAACGCGGCATGTCGGGCTTTTCCACCAACACCATTCACGGCAAGTACAGCCTGCGGGCCAGCGACACGGGCGAACTGGTCTTCGACGACGTGCGCGTGCCCGAAAGCAACCGCCTGCCCGGCGCCCGGGGCCTGAAAGCACCCTTGAGCTGTCTGAACCAGGCCCGGTACGGGATCGCCTGGGGGGTGGTCGGCGCCGCGGCGGACTGCTACGACACGGCCCTGCGCTACGCCGGCGAACGGGAACAGTTCGGCAAGCCCATCGCCTCTTTCCAGCTGGTGCAGCAGAAGCTGGTGCACATGCTGACGGAAATCACCAAGGCCCAGGGCCTGTGCCTGCAGATGGGAAGGCTGAAGGACGACGGGATCAACCCGGTGCCCATTGTTTCGTTGGCCAAGCGCAACAATGTGGCCATGGCCCTCGATTGCGCGCGCGCGGCGCGGGACATCCTCGGCGCCGCGGGCATCACCGACGAGTTTTCACCCGGCCGCCACATGGCCAACCTGGAATCGGTCATTACCTATGAAGGCACCCATGATGTGCACACTCTCATCGTCGGTGCCGAGATCACCGGCATTTCGGCATTTCGCTAGTTTTCGACTTCAGTCATAAAGGAGACAGCCCCATGTCACTGGAATGGTTGCCCCGCGACGACGCGATCAAGAACCACGCCCTGTACGGAACCGAGCACTGGGGCACGGAAGCACCCTGCACCATCTATGAAAAACGCCCGGTCACCGACCCGGACGGCAAGGTGGTCGACGGCCTTTTCAACGCCTGGATCACTCTGAACAACCCCGCCCAGTACAACTCCTACACCACCGAGATGGTCAAGGGCGTGATCGCCGGCTTCCAGGCGGCCTCGTCGGACCGGTCGGTGGTCGCGGTGGTGTTCACCGGCGCCGGCGACAAGGCCTTCTGCACCGGCGGCAACACCAAGGAGTACGCCGAGTACTACAGCCGCCGGCCCAACGAATACGGCGAGTACATGGACCTGTTCAACGCCATGGTCGACGGTATCCTGGGCTGCAAGAAGCCGACTTTGTGCCGGGTGAACGGCATGCGGATCGCCGGCGGCCAGGAGATCGGCATGGCCTGCGACCTGACCCTGTCCTCGGATC
>CBDTUS010000160.1:0-8325 GCA_965363725.1 uncultured bacterium
CCATCCTGGCCTTCGCCGCCATCGGCACCAGCCAGGACAAGACCGGCGAGTACACCAGGTCGCTCTACACGGTGATCCTGGTTTCCCTGAGTCTCAGTTGGGTGACGGCGGTGACCATCACGCCCTTCCTGGCTACCCGTTTCCTCAAAGTCAAACCGGCCAAGGAAGGCGCACCGGCAGATCCATATGACACACCGTTCTACCGCAAGTACCGGGGACTCCTCGGCACCGTTATCCGCCAGCGCTGGATCACGGTCATGGTCGTGCTGGCGATTTTCGCGGCCTCGGTCTACGGCTTCGGCACCATCGAGGGCAGCTTCTTTCCCGACTCGTCGCGGAACCAGTTCCTGGTGGACTACTGGCTACCCCAGGGCACGAGCATCCACGTCACCGAACATGACGTCGCCGAGATCGAGCAGCACGTCCTCGGCATGGAGGGAGTCAAGCACGTGTCGGCCACCATCGGCCAGGGGGCTTTGCGGTTCCTGCTCACCTACTCGCCGGAGAAGGCCAACGCCGCGTACGCGCAGTTGCAGGTGGAGGTCGGCGAACTCGAAGACATCGTGCGGCTCAAGCCGGCGATCCAGCAGTACATCGAGGAGAACTATCCCGAGAGCGTCCCCGCCGTGAAACGCTTCATCAACGGCCCCGCCGATCCCGGTGCCGTGCAGGTCAAGATCATCGGGGACGATGCGCGTGAACTGCGGCGCATATCCGAGGAAGTCAAGGCCATCTTCGCCAGCCATCCTGACGCGTTCAACATCAGGACGGACTGGGGCAGCCCCGTCATGGTGGTGCGGCCGATCCTCGCCAAGGAGCAGGCCAATCTGAATGGCATCACCACGCAGGACGTCGCCCGTTCCCTCATGGAGGGATTCGAGGGCGTCACGGTGGGCGTGTATCGCGAGGACATCGACCTGTTGCCGGTGATCATGCGCGCGCCAGCGCCTGAGCGACTGGACATCACCAGCATCAACAACCTCCAGATATGGAGCAAAGTGGCCGGCCGCTCGATTCCCCTGACCCAGGTCGTGACCGGTTTCGAAACCGTCTGGGAAGACCAGATCATCACCCGGGTCAACCGGCGGCGAGCCATCACCGTCCTCGCCGATCCTGAGTTCGGAATGGCGACCAGGATCCTGGCCCATGTGCGGCCACAGGTGGAAGCGCTGGACCTGCCCGAGGGGTACACCACCGAATGGTGGGGTGAGTACAAGAGCACGACAGAGGCCCAGGCCTCCCTGGCCGGCAGCATGCCGTTATTCATCCTGCTGATGATCGTGGCGGTGATCGTTCTATTCAACTCCCTCAAACAGACCCTGGTGATCTGGATGATCGTGCCCCTAGGCATTGTGGGCGTCACCATCGGCCTGCTGGCCACCGGTCTGCCGTTCAATTTCCTGGCACTGCTGGGCTTCCTCAGCCTCATTGGCATGATCATCAAGAATTCCATCGTGCTGGTGGACGAGATCAACATCCAGGTGGGCGAGGGCCTCGGCGTCTATGACGCCATCCTCTCCGCGGGCACCAGCCGCCTCAGGCCCGTGGCCATGGCGGCGGCCACCACGGTGCTGGGCATGGCGCCCCTGTTCCCGGATCCTTTCTTCAACGCCCTGGCGGTGACAGTGGCGGCGGGTCTGACCTTCGCCACCGTTCTGACCATGGTTGTTTTGCCCGTGTTCTACGCCCTGATCTTTGGGGTCAAGGCCACGCCCAGCAAGGACTGAGTCCTGTAATCTTCGGGCCCGCTGTTGGGCGGGCCCTTTCGGAAAACTGGAGGAATCGTCGTGAACAGACGTCTGCTGGTCCTTTTGTGCGCCATCCTGGCGGTAAATCTCCTGGTCCCCCATCCCGGGGAGGCCCAATCACTCCCCGAAGTCCGGGTGGCCTTTGTCCACGACGGGGCCGGCGCCTCCTGGGCGGCTGGTTTCCGGGACAGCCTCAGCCTGGAGTTGCGCCGCATTCTCGAGGTTGATTACACCGTTTTGATGCCGGACGAACTCCAGCGGACGGCCGACGGTTCGGCCGCCTCGGTCAGGGCCGAATTGGAATCACTCCAGGCCGATCAACAGGTCGACCTGATTGTTGCCTCCGGCCCCTTGGGATCGGTGGAAGCCAGCCGCCTGTCCCAAAGGTCCCGGCCTGTGATCGGCATCTGGGTCATGAACCCGGCTATTCAGGGAATTCCCTACGACAATGGTACGAGCGGGCTCCAAAACTTCACCTACATCACTGTAGGCAACCTGTTGAGCGCGGACATGGATGCTCTGAACAAGGTGGTCGAATACGATCACCTCGCTGTCGTCGGCAGTTCCGGCTGGGTGGCAGCCCTCCCGGAAGACGCGTCCGGCCTGGCTGAATTCACCAGCACCAAAACCAGTTTCCTGGCGAGTAGCGGGTCGGTGGAATCGGTTTTGACACAACTGCCCGCGGATGTCGACGCGGTCTATCTGCTCCCCATGACCGACATGTCCTCGTCGCAGGTCAAAAACCTGCTGGACGCCTTGATCGAGCGAAAACTGCCCGTGATTTCCCTGATTGGTGAACCTGAAGTCCAAGCCGGAGCCTTGCTGGGCGTGGCACCGGCCGAATGGAAACGGCGGATGATCCGTCGAGCGGCCGTAGTCGCCCAACAAATCATGTCCGGAGATGATCCCGCCGAAATCCCGGTGAACATGCTTCGTGACGGGCGGTTATTCCTGAACATCCGAACGGCCAACCTGATCGGGGTCGCGCCTCCCTTCGAAGTCCTAATTGAAGCCGTCCTCATAGGAGAGGCCGCCCGACCCGGCACCGAAATCATCGACCTGGAATTTGCCATGGCCCAAGCCCAGAAGAATAACCGGGACATCGCCTCGGTCGAGAGGTCCGTGGCTGCGGGCGAGTACCAGGTGAACGTCGCCAAGGGAGATCTTCTCCCGCAGATCAATCTGGGACTGGACGGATATGTGATCGACAAGGACAGCGCGCAATTGTTTCCCGCCACGTCCGAGCGCACTTTCCTGGGCAACGCCTCGCTGACCCAGTTGATCTATTCGGACCGCGCATGGGCCGGATATACCATCGAGAAACATCTGCAGGAAGCCCGGGTCGGGGAAAGGGATCAGGTTCGCCTGGATGTCGGCCTGGAAGCTGCCACCGCCTATCTGGACGTATTGCGCGCCCAGACCAAACTCAAGGTCCAGCGCCAGAACCTTGCCTTCAGCCGTACGAACCTTGAGCGGGCCGATGTTCGGGTTTCCGTGGGCGACGCCAATAAATCCGAGCTCTACCGCTGGGAGAGTAAGATCGCAGGGGAGCAGTCCCTGGTCATGCAGGCGGCGGTCAACCGACGTCTCACCTTGTTCGAACTCAACAGGGTCCTGTCGCGCCCCCTGGAGGGTCCGGTTGAACTGGAAGATGCCACCCTGGGCGACCAGTACCGGACCATGGTCTCCCCTCGCGTCGACAGCTACACCCTCAATGGCCGCGGCCTGGAAATCCTGCGGGAATTCCTGGTTGATAAGGGGCTGGACGGCTCACCGGAACTGAGGCAGTTCGATGCCGCCATTCTGGCCTCTGAACGTCAGCATACAGCCGCCAACCGGTCTTTCTGGGCCCCGGACATCGGCCTGGCCGGTTCGATCGATCAGATTTTCTCAAGAGGAGGCGAGGGTGCGGATTTCACCGAACCCGACGACACCTTCTGGAATGTCGGCGTTTTTGTGTCCCTGCCTCTGCTCCAGGGTGGCTCCCGGTTCGCCGAAACCAAACGTACCGCCGAAGAAACCTACCGTCTCCTGCGCGGTCGTGAGGCCGCGTCGCAGCGCATCGAGCAGAACATCCGCAACGCAACCTTCCAGGTGGCCGCGAGCCGGCTGGCCATCGACCTGAGTCGCAAATCAGCCGAAGCCGCCCGCAAGAACCTGGACATCGTGGCCGACAACTACACCATGGGCCTGGTCATTCTGGTGGACCTGCTTGATGCCCAGACCAACGCCCTGAACGCCGAACTGGCGGCCATCGACGCGGTCAACGACTACCTGCTCGATCTCATGCGGGTCGAGAGGGCCGTGGGCCGCTTCATGTTCTTCGTCTCCGCGGAGGATCGGGAGGCCTGGATCACGGAACTCGAGGCCTTCGCCGCTGCGCAGCGCTGAAGCGATTGACCGGAATACGAAAGCCCGGCCGCCACGTAGTGGCGGCCGGGCTTTTTATCATAGGTGGGTGATTCGGGAGGACCGGTGCCCAGAATCGCATCCTCGAGGGACTAGGCTTCGGCTTTCTTCTCTTCCGATGGGTTGATCTCGGTCACGGGATCCAATTCGTTCCGGGCTGGCGGAACCGCCTCCAGACCGTAGAGGTCTCCCCGCACCTTGTCGCCACCATCACCCCAGTACGGGGCGAGTTTGACTTGGAGTTCCTCGCCGTACCTGCGCATGCCATCCAGGTAGTCCTGGTCCTGGAGAGCCACAGCGGCTTCGGGCCCGGTGGGCCGGGCTTCATGCTCCAACGCGCAAGTGTGAGCCACGTCGTGATGGTCGCGCATGGGGCAGGGCATGAAGAGGTTCTGGGGCTTGGTGCCGTCCTTTTTGCCGTAATATTCCTCCTGCCAGTCGCGGATTCCCCGGAACAACCCCGTATCCATCACCGCGGAGAGATCCTTGCCTTCGGCATAGAGGTCCTTGATGTTGGCCGCGGCGTAGGGGAAAAAGACGCAGGGCGTGATGTCGCCGTTCCAGTCGAGGTAGAAGTAACCCCCCTGGCGTCCGGCGGCGATGCAGCCTTCGGAAAGAGGGCCTCCGTTCCAGAAGTCGATCACGAACCGACCATCGTCATAGAGGATCTTAAGCAGGCGGTCGAGCATCCAGCGCCGCTGATCGGAGGTGATCATGTCCTCGATGGTGATCCCGCGCCCGATGGGCATGTACTGAAACATCCAGGCGTAGATGGCGCCCTGTTGGTCGAACCAGAAGTCGAGGAAATCGTCGGACATGAGCAGTTCGGCGTTGTGCCGCATGGCGGTCAGCGAGATGCCGAACGGCACTCCTTCGGCCCGCAGATTGTCCATGGCCCGCAGGATCTTGTCGTAGACCCCCTTGCCGCGCCTGGCATTCGTCTCCTTCTCCCATCCCTCCACCGAAATGGCCGGAGTGACGTTGCCGAGGTCGGCCATGCGCTTGGCGGCGTCCCGGTCGATGAGCACGCCATTGGTGTACATCAGGTGGTAGTCCATGTGGGCGGTGGCCAGGCAATCGAAGATGTCCTTGCCCTGGGATTTGTACAGCAGGGGTTCCCCGCCGGAAATCACGGTGAAGTGCGAACCCCAGGCCTCTCGCTTGTCCGCGAGGACCTTCATGAAGATGTCGTAGGGCAGGGTGGCCACGGTCTTGTTGTGGCTGGCCGCATAACAACCCCGGCAGGCCAGATTGCAGACCTGGGTGGGACTGACGACCATCCAGGCGGGCGGCTCACAGCCGTGGCGCTCGATGAACGGAGCCATTCGTTCTTCCTGCCCCATCAGGTTGTGGCCGATGAAGTTCTTGATGAAGGCGCGCCGCACACGGGGACTGATGCGGCCGTCGTTGAGGGCGGCTGCATAGGATTTCAGGAGGTTGCGCATGGAGATGTAGCGCAACTCCTGGACTCGGGGAGGATTGTTGTGGGGATTGTTCTCCAGATGGTGCCGCCTGAGGTGCTCGAGACCCTTGGGCAGAAGCCTGTTTCTGATCGCCGGAACGCGGGCACAGAAGTCGATATATTCGCTGGCGATATTACCTTGTACTCGGTTGATTCCGGTTTTCAGATCCATGAATTTTCTCCCTGTTATACCAGAAAATCCAAAGCCATTGGTTTCAATCCCAAAAAGTTCTCCATAGCTTACAGGGGCAGGCTAACATTCCGGACCAGTGGGAAACAATCCCACCTTGGTGTTATTCGGTCCGGTTGGGAGCATCGGGTAAGATGTCTCCCTTGGGTTAAATCCCCCGGGCGCATGACCCACTGGCGGTCGGTTCGGGAGAGACGGAGGCGGACATGAAGGTGTTGCTGCTGTTGATCGCACTTGGCACGACCGGAGCCACGACCATAACGGTGGCGCCCAGAGAGGAATTGCAGGTCCACCAGGGCGGGGAGGGGCAACCCGTGGTCCTGCTGCCGGGGCTTTCGGGATGCGCCTATGGGTTCCGGAAGGTTGTGCCGCTGCTGCACGAGCAGGGATACCGTACCATCGTCATCGAACCCCTGGCCCTGGGCCGGTCCTCACGCCCGGAGGGCGCCGACTACACCTTGACCGCCCAGGCGGACAGGGTCGCCAGGGTCCTCGAGGACCTGAAGGTGGAGAATGCCCTGGTCGTCGCCCACGGAGTCGGTTTCTCCATGGCCCTGCGCCTGGCCCTGGCCAGACCCGACCAGGTGGGAGCCCTGGTTTCCATCGAGGGCGGTCCGGCCGAGACGGCGGCCACCCCGACCATGAGGAAGGGCCTGAAGCTCGCGAAATTGCTGTCCAAGATCGTCGGCAGCAAGTTCATCCGCGACGGGGCCGTGGACGCCCTGAAGGATTCGTCCGGGGACCCCAGCTGGGTGGACGGATTCACGGCGCGCGAGTACATCTGGGGCGCACGCAAGGACATGGATGGCACGCTGAACGCCTTCATCGCCATGGCCGAACAGCCGGAACCGTACGTCCTAGCTCCCCGCCTCGGTGAGATTCCACAGCCAGTCCTGGTCCTCATCGGGGGCGCGGACCACCACGGAGCGATGAAGGAAGAGGACATCGCGGCCCTTCGTGAGGGATTGCCGGACGTCACCTTCCAGACCCTAGCGGGGGCAGGTCACTTCATTTACGAGGAGCAACCCGAGATCATGGTGGACACCATGGTGGAATTCCAGCGCGCACGAATCGAAATCCCCGGACCGCAGTCCGAATGACCGCCAAGCACATTATGAAACGATGCCATCACGAGCGTTGAAGACTACCCAGCCGGATGGGTCCGTGATCGAAATTGGTTGATCAGGGCTCGGCGTCCTGGGCGGGCATGCACCGGCCGAACGTCGACCAGATGGTCCCGTCCATGGTGACCGAGAGTGTCAGGTGACCCGCGTGGGTCAGGTAGACGTTCCAGGCCCTTTCGGACTCGACCCCGGCCAAGAGCCAGCCGTCGGGAGTCTCTTTCGCCAGATCGATGACGGTCTCCTCGCCGCGCCTCTCCGCCGGGGCAAGCAGGGTGATGACCTTGCGCTCAATGTCCACGTGGAAAAACGTGGGTGGGGTGATCGTCAACTCCGGCGGCCCGCAGCCCACCCCTTCCGAACATTCCAGGGATTCGGTGAGGGAGCAGAGGAATTGCGTTTCGGCGCCGGCGGCACCGGCCAGGGCGAGCAGCATCATCCCCGTGACGAGCAGGAACAGTGTCATGGCTTTCATCGCGGCGTTCCTTTCGTGGGACCGTTGTTGGCCTCAATTGACGGCGTAGTCCTTGGAGCCCATGCAGGCGGCATAGTTGCGATCCCACTTCTCAAGGCCGCGGTTGAATTCATCGATGGCCGCCTGGGCCTGGGAATCAGCCTCCGAATGGGCGCGGCGAGATCGCCGGCCGCCGGCGAGCCCACCGGCGGCTGCCCCGATGGCCGCGCCCTTGCCCGCGTCGCCCGCAATGGCCCCGATGATGACGCCAGCTGCCGCACCCCGGGCCGCCCCGCCGATCACTCCGCCCTCCGCCTCTGCGGCGGTCTGCTCGGCGGCGTAACCCTTCTCGACAAGTACGTCGTAGGCCTCGTAGGGGTCCCAGCCGCTCTGCTCGGTCGCCCAGCGGTAGCATTCCAGCTGGTCGGCCATCTGCTGTTCCTCGGTCTGTCCCGCGCTGGGGTAGAGGACCTTCTGGGTGGGGTTGGTGCTGGGGGGGATCTTCGAAGGCGCTGCAGCCGGCCCCTCCTCGGCGGCCATGGCGATCGCGGTGACCATCCCCGCGACCAGAAGGATCGCTAACCCGAGTTTCTGACCCGGGACCGGAGTTTTTGAACCAAACGGACGTCGTCGTAGCATGATCTCTTTCCTTTCCTCCCGGCCTTCGCCGGGATCCCTATCACGATCTTGATCTAATCATTCATCGTAGGGCGGGGTTGACGGGGACGATATCCCACCTTGGGGGTATTCCGGGTCGGCCGCCGACGAAATTCAACGAATGGCAGTAGTAAAATTGCTTGGCTGAATGCCGGGAACATTCAGGCATGACCCCAGGCCTTCAACCTCCTAGAACTTCAAGTACATGCCGACGCTGACGTAGTCCTCTTCGCTGTCGGAGCCGTCGGCCAGGGTGGTTTGACTGATCATGGCCTCGACAAACG
>CBDTUS010000161.1:0-8230 GCA_965363725.1 uncultured bacterium
AGGTCAGGGAATAACCGGGGTTGGCGAACACCCTGGACATCACGTCGGAGATGGAAGCTGACCTTTCGATAACCTGGCCGGGAACGACTTGCCGTCCGTCCGAGGTGAACCACCGGGCCCAGACAGCTCCGTGCTCACCGGGCGTGGCCGCCGCGACCTCGCGGGCGAAGATGCGGTCGGCTTCCATCAATTCCTGTTCGTATCCGGTCGTGCCTGTCACCAGTCAACCACCTTCGAGGTTCAGCACCCGGGTCAGGAAGGCGTACTTGTCGGCGATCTCCTGGATGATCATGTCGGTTGGCCTGCCGCCCCCGTGGCCCGACTTGGTCTGGACCCGGATCAGGGTGGGCAGGTTGCCCGCCTGGCTGGCCTGCAGCCGCGCCGCGTACTTGAAGCTGTGGCCGGGCACCACGCGGTCGTCGTGATCGGCGGTGGTGACCAGGGTGGCGGGATATTTCACGCCCGCCTTCAGGTTGTGGTAGGGACTGTAGGCGTAGATCACCGGGAACATCTCGGGGTCGTCGCTGCTGCCGAAGTCGCTGGTCCAGGCCCAGCCGATGGTGAACAGCTGGAACCTGAGCATGTCCATAACGCCGACGTCGGGCAGCGCCGCGCCGAACAGCTCCGGGCGCTGGTTGATCACCGCACCGACCATCAGCCCGCCGTTGCTGGCGCCGGAGGCCACCAGTTTGTCGGCGCTGGTGTAGCCTTCGCGGATCAGGTATTCCGCCCCGGCGATGAAGTCGTCGTAGCTGACCTGCTTGTGCTCCTTGATGGCCGCCTCGTGCCACGCTTTGCCGTATTCCCCGCCGCCCCGGATGTTGGCCGACGCGTAGACGCCGCCCTTTTCCAGCCAGGGCAGCAGCGAGATCCGGAAACGAGGTTTGGTCGAGGAGTTGAAGCCACCGTAGGCGTAGATGATGGTGGGATTGGTCCCGTCCAGGGTCAGGCCCTTCTTGTGCACGACGAACATCGGCACCTTGGTGCCGTCTTCGCTCTCGTAAAAGACCTGCTTGGTTTCATAGCCCGAGAAATCGAAGTTGATGTCGGGCTTGCGGAACAGCGTGCTCTTGCGCGTGCGGAAATCGTAATGGTAGATCGCGCTCGGGTTCAGGAAGCTGTTGAAGGTGTAGTAGGTGTCGGTGTCTTCGGGATGGCCCGAGAAACCCGAAACCGTGCCCAGGCCGGGCATCTTGATCTCGTTCTTGAAGGTGCCATCCAGGTCGTAGATCTTCACCACGCCGGCCACGTCGTGCATGGTGCGGATCACGAAACTGTTGTCCAGGATCGTGGCGCTGTCGATGGGGTCGTCGCCCTCGGGAATGATCGTCTTCCAGTTGGCCGGCTCGGGGTGGTCGATGTCGATGGCGATGAGGCGGTGCCTGGGGGCATCCAGGTTGGTCTTGAAGAAGAACACCGGGCCGTCGTTGCCCAGAAAGATGTAGCTGGCGTCGAAATCGGCCAGCAGTTCCCGGAGGCCCAGGCTCTTGTCGGTCAGGTCCTTGAAGAAAATGCCGTTGTCCTGGCTGGACCCCTGCCAGATGGTGGCGACCAGGTAGCGGCCATCCTCGCTGACGTCGCCGCTGATACCCCATTCCTTTTGGTCGGGCCGCTCGTAGAACAGGACGTCGTCGTCCTGGTGGGTGCCCAGGCGGTGGTAGTAGAGCTTCTGGAAATAGTTGGCGCCTTCGAAGGTCTCGCCCTCGCGGGGGGCGTCGTAACGGCTGTAGTAGAAACCGCGGGCGTCATGGTCCCAGGAGGCGCCGCTGAACTTGCTCCACTCGATCTTGTCCTTGAGGTCTTCGCCGGTGGCGATGTCGCGCACGTACCAGGTGCGCCAGTCCGACCCGCTGACGCTGGTGGACCAGGCCAGGTAGCGGCCGTCGCGGCTGACGGTCGCGTCGCCCAGCGACACGGTGCCGTCGTCGCTCAGCAGGTTGGGGTCCAGCAAAACGCGGGGCGCCGCGTCGGGAGTGTCCTGCACGTAGAGGACGTACTGGTTCTGCAGGCCGTCGTTCTTGTAGAAGAAGGTGCGGCCGCCTTCCTGAAAGGGGGCGCCGAATTTTTCGTAGTCCCAGATCTCGGTCAGACGATCGGCATATTCCTGCCGGGCCGAGATGCCCTCCAGGAAACCGAAGGTCAACTCGTTCTGGCGCGCGACCCAGTCGTGGGTCTCGTCGCTGTCCACGTCCTCGAGCCAGCGGTAGGGATCGTCCACCTGGGTGCCGTGGTAGTCGTCGGTGTGGTCCACGGTCTTCGACTCGGGGTAGACGATCTTGTCCATGGCCACGGGTGCCCGCTTGAAGCTGGGCTTGAAGGCGGCCTGCTCACTCGCCTGCTCTTGGGTGTCCCCGCAGCCGCCGACAGCCAGCAGAACCAGGATCGTCATCAGGTGGGGCCAAAATGATTGCGGGGATCGGAACATGGGGAACTCCTCTGTTCGTCCGTACACCCGGCCGGTAGGCGGGCTCAAGTCGGTGGGCATCGTACCCGAAAAAAATATGATATCAGGCGTTTCTTGTCAGTTATTCAATCCTCGCGGTAGAATCGAAGGGGAATTTCCCCTGACAGGAGTTGTTGGATGGAACTGGATGTCCTTTTCGAGGACAATCACCTTTTGGCGGTGCACAAACCGGCTGGTTTGCTGGTCCAGGGGGACCGCAGCGGGGATCCGACCCTGCTGGACGCGGTCGGCGGTTACCTGAAGGAAAAGTACGCCAAGCCCGGCAAGGTTTACCTCGGTCTGGTGCATCGACTGGATCGGAACGTGTCGGGCGTGGTGCTGCTGGCGCGGACCAGCAAGGCCGCCGGACGGTTGTCGGGCCAGTTCCGGGACGGTACCGTTACCAAGGAATACCGGGCGGTTGTGGCCGGTTGCCCCGACTCCGCCAGCGGGGAATTGAGGGCCTGGCTGGCCGCCAAAGGTGATGCACAAGGCATGACCCGAGCGGGGAACGAGTCTTTTTCCGGCGCCAGGCAGAGCCTGCTAAACTACCAGGTGGCGGATTCCCGGGACGGGTGGTCCCTGGTGGAAGTTCGCCCGGTCACCGGCCGGCGGCACCAGATTCGCGTTCAGTTGGCCCTGGCGGGACATCCTCTGCTGGGCGATGTCAAATACGGATCCCGGCGGCGGTTGGCCGATCACCGCATCGCCCTGCACGCTTTTCGCCTGACCGTGACCCATCCCGTGGGCGGCCGGGAAATGATCTTCACCGCGCCCGAACCCCGGGATTGGCCTTGGCCCGTCCAGGATTAGAAAGAGAGATTGACATGAAACCTGCCGTAGCCCTGCCGGGGCGATTTATGATAGGGGCGATCCTGCTGCTGGCGATTTCGACAGTCACCGCCGGATATTCCGAAGCCACCGAAGCCACCGAAGCCGCCGAAGAGAAGGAAGAACTCCGTGGGATCAACTGGTTGGGTTACAACGAGGCTTTGTCGATGGCCCGCGATTTCGGCAAGCCCGTCTACATGCATTTCACCGCGCCCTGGTGCAAGTGGTGCAAGAAGATGCAGAAGGAAACCTACACCGACCCGGAGGTGATCACCTACTTGTCCGAAAATTTTGCGGCCGTTTATGTCGATACCGAAAAGCTCCCTTCCTTGGCCCGCAAATACCAGGTGTCCAGTCTGCCGACCCTGTGGTTCCTCGACTCCGAGGGCAAGGGGTTGACGGCCATCGAAGGATATGTCGGGCCGGAAAAACTGCTGCGGGTGCTGGAATACGTGAGCACCAAAGCCTACGAGGAAGTCGACTACGATCGCTGGCTTCACCAGCAAAAGAAAAAATGAGCGGGTCCATGTACGATCTCGACGTCACGGTCATCGGCGGGGGCATCGTGGGTTGCGCGGTGGCCGCCGAGGTTTCCGGGCTGGGCCTGAGCACCGTCCTGCTGGAAATGGAATCGGGGCTGGCGCGGGGAACCACTTCCCGCAACAGCGAGGTGTCCCACGGGGGCATGTACTACCCGACCGGTTCGTTGAAGGCCGAATGCTGTGTGGCAGGACGCCGATTGCTGAAAGAATTCTGTCTCTCAGCGGGTGTCGGGTACAACGAGTACGGCAAGGTGATCGTCGCGGTCGAAGAGGCGGAGATCCCGGAACTGGAACGCCTGCTGGCCCTGGGACAGGCCAACGGGGTGGAGGATCTGCGGCTCATCGACGCCCCCGAACTGGCCGTCCTGGAACCCGAGGTGAAGGCGGTGGCCGGCCTGTGGTCGCCCCGGACCGGTGTCCTGGACGCCGAAGGCGCCACCCGGGCCTACGCCCATCTGGCCGCAGAGAGGGGTGCCCAGGTGATGACCGGCAGCCGGGTCACCCAATTGGAGCGGCAGGGGTCGGGGTGGAACGTCTCCATCACGCCGACCGGCGACCGCCGCCGTGAGGGCTGGGTCCATTCGAGCCGCCTGGTCATCAACGCCGCGGGATTGTGGGCCGACCGGGTGGCCGCGCTGGCGGGCATCGACATCGCCGCACGCGACTGGATACAGCACCTTACCAAGGGCAACTATTTCGCGGTGTCCAACGCCCACGACGGCCGGATCAACCGCCTGGTCTACCCCGTGCCGCCGGCTTCGGGGTCAAGCCTCGGGGTGCATGTCTGTCTGGATCTGGCGGGCCAGATGAAACTCGGTCCGGACCTGGAGCGGTTTCCCGACGATCCCCGGGACGCCAACTCAGCTCCGGAGGAGTTCGAACTGGACTACCGGGTGGATCCCGCGCGCCAGACTTCGTTTTTCGAGGACGCTCGGCGGTTCCTGCCCTGGCTTCAGCCGGACGACCTGGTGCCGGCGATGTGCGGGCTGCGGCCCAAATTGGCGGTTTCCGGTTTCGGGGATTTTGTCATCCAACCCGAAGAGAATGAATTTGCCGGCCTGATCAATCTGATCGGCATCGAATCCCCGGGTCTGACCTGCGCCCCGGCCATCGCCCTGAAGGTGGCCGACATGGTCAGGGAAATGGTACGATGATGACCTCGGCCAACAGGAAAGCAGGTCGTTGACCCATGTGGATCGCCATCGGCTTGTCCCTGGTCTGTGCTCTGCTGTTGTTTCCCGGCACCAGCCGGCGCGGCCGCCCGAAGGCTCCGTTGTTCAAGGGCACGGGCTCCCATTGGCGCCGGAACTACGGCCGGCGGAGTTTCCTGCGTCTGGGAGGAGCAACCCTGGCCGCGGCGGCCCTGGCCTACAGCGGCGCGGACGAGGCGGTGGATGAACTCCATTCCGGGACACTGCGCTCCGGGGGAACCGATGCGGCGTCGCACGTCGTCAATCCTTTCGGGGAGCGGTTCTGGTTCTTGAACTGGCTGCTGGTCGGCGTCATCGACGCCTGGATCCGCTCGGGGAGCTTCAGCCGCTGGGGCCGCGGCAATTTCGAGGCGATGGTGGTCGGCCTGCCCGTGCTGTGGACCGTGCAGCGGGGACTGGGCGCCAACCGGCCCTCGGACGAGGGTCCCGACCCGCGCTGGAAACCCATGGCCGACGATAATGCGGCTTCGGGCCATGCCTTCATTTCGGCCATTCCCTGGCTGAACCTGGCCCGCCGCACGGACAAGATTCCCGCCCGCTGGGCGGCACGTGGCGCCTCGGTCCTGACCGGGTGGTCGCGCATCAACGACCGGAAACACTATCTTTCCCAGGTGGTCCTGGGTTGGACCATCGCCTGGAACGCTGTCGAAGCTGTGAATGATGATGGGCCCGCCGAGGTCCTGCAGGAAATCCCGAAAGGCAACCCATGAAAATCCGGATTTCGATCCTGGGTCTGGCAACAATTCTGATCCTGACCGGATGCCCGGTCCCCGGCCTCGGAGCCGAAGCCGTGCCGGCGGCCACCAGCTGGTCGGTCAAATCCCTGACAGATGTGGCTTCCCATCGCACGGCGGATCTGGACCGCGCCGCCCTGGCTCGCGAAGACCTTGAGAGGGTCGACCAGGGATTGCCCTACCGTTTCGCCTCGCCCGCAGAGGTTTCCTTGACTCCCGACGGAGCCGGCACCTGGGAATCCCTGCCCACGGGCCGCGACCTGTGGCGCCTGCGGATCGACGGCAAAGGAGCGCTTTCCCTGAACCTGGGTTTCTCCCGGTTCTGGCTGCCGTCCGGCGCCCGGCTGCTGGTCTATCCGGCCGACGGTACGGGACCCGTCCTGGCGTTCGATGAAACGGACAACGCCGACCATGGCGAGCTCTGGACCCCCGTGCTGATCACCGACGAAGTGGTGGTCGAACTGGAAGTGCTGCCCGCCCTGCGCTGGCAGGTGGAGCTCGAGCTGTCCGTGATCGGGCGCGGCTACCGGTATTTCGGGGAGGATCCCGCGGACAAGTCGGGGACCTGCAACATCGATGTTGTCTGCGAGGAAGGCGACGACTGGCGCGACGAGATCGACACCGTCGGCGTCTACACCGTCAGCGGTGTCTGGAAGTGCACCGGTTTCATGGTCAACAACACCGACCAGGACGGCACACCCTATTTCATGACCGCCTACCACTGCAACGTGCGGTCCAACCTGGCGCCCTCGGTGGTGGTCTACTGGAACTTCCAGAGCCCAGTCTGCGGTCAGCAGGGCGGCGGCACCCTGGACCAAAGCCAGGGCGGTGCCACCCTGAAGGCCGAATGGCCGACCTCGGACTTTTCCCTGCTGGAACTGGATGAAGTACCCGATCCCACTTTTGGGGTGAAATACGCCGGTTGGCGGCGGGACGATGGCGTGCCCACCAGGGCGGTCACGATCCATCACCCCAGCACCGACGAGAAAAGCATCAGTTTCGAGGATGATCCCCTGTCTGTGACGACCTACCGCGAACATATTAGTCCTGGGGACGGCACCCACCTGCGCGTGGAGGACTGGGACCTGGGGACCACCGAGCCGGGTTCCTCGGGATCCCCCCTGTTCGACGAGAATCACCGCGTGGTGGGCCAGCTGCACGGCGGGGCCGCGGCCTGCGGTAACGACTTGTGGGACTGGTACGGATGGTTTCATGGGTCCTGGGCAGGAGGTGGCACCGACATATCCCGGCTGAGCAATTGGCTCGATCCTCAGGGGACCGGTGCGATGACCGTGGACACCATCGATCCCTTCGGCGCGGGCTTTTCGGTCTCGCCCGCAGGGGGATTCGAATCCACAGGTGTGGCGGGAGGTGCGTTTGCTCCCGACGAGATGGTCTACACCCTGGTGAACAACGGGGATGAGTTCGCGGCCTTTGCCGCCGCCGTTTCCGTGGATTGGCTTGAGGTGGTCCCCGGCAGCGGATCGATTCCCCCGGCAGGCTCGGTCGCAGTCACGGTGAGCCTGACCGACCAGGTCGCGGGTCTCGGCGTGGGGAGGCATCAGTCCACGCTGGAAATCACCAACACCGATCAGGGCGCCGGAACCACTTCACGGCCGGTCACGGTCGTGGTGATCAACAATGTGCCCCAGATCACCGCGGTGGTCCCGAACCCTTTCGGCAGTTCCGCGGTGCCGGAAACCGAGATCCGGTTCACCCTCGGCGGCACGGCCACCGTCCGGGCGCGGATTCACGACCTGCGGGGCGGCCTGGTGAAGGACCTGGGCAGCCAGGCGGGCACGGCCGGGGAGAACCACTTCACCTGGGACGGAACGGCCACCAACGGATCCCGCCTGGCCTCCGGGAAATACATCTTTGTCCTAGAAGCGGTGGGACACGAGGAGCGGACCAACATCATGCTGGTCCACTAGGCCGATATTTTACACCAGGTCAGGTCGTCGGCCCGCCGGCCTGGGTTCCGCCAACTTTATGGCGGGCAACCTCCTCCATCAGTTTCAGATGCTTGTCGTAGGACAGGGCGGGCCAGCTCTCGGCGCTGATGGCGCCCTGCTCCCTCGAAATCAGGCTGACCTTGTGGGCCGTGGCGTCGTCCGGCGCTTCGTAGAGATCCATGAAGTCGTACCGGCCCAACAGGGCGTAGTGGGCGATCCACTTCACGTCCGGGCAGGCCAGATGAACCCGGTTCAGCCAGTCCTGGCCCTTTCCCCGTCGATCGTTGGCGTCCCCGATGCAGTCGGGGGCGAGCTTGGTCATAAGCACGTACGTCGGCATGACATCCCTCCTCGATGGTGCCTGGGGAAAAGTTAGTTGAAAACGTGAAGTCAGGCCATGCTGGCAGCACCCGGTACAAAAAACCGGACGGGTCGTCGGCGACTTGCCGCGACCCGTCCGGATCCATTCCCCGCACCTGCGGTTCGGGCTACTTCTTGACCTGCTTCTTCAGCCATT
>CBDTUS010000162.1:0-8030 GCA_965363725.1 uncultured bacterium
CCGCGCCGAGATGCATCACCAAGGCCAACAGGATCATGGCGCGGACCGGGCCGAACAAGGATTCCGGAGACCCGAAAAACAGGGGGGTCAGGAAAAGGGTCCACAGGGGATGAAAGCCATTGGTCGGCCCGAGGCCATCGAAGGTGGCCCCGTTTCCGGCGGCGATATTCCTGGCCAGCACCAGGTAGTAGTAGCCGTCGTCCTTGAGGGAAGCCAGCAGCTGGTTTTCGGATCCGATCAGGGCCAGGCCGAGCACCAGCAGGACGCCTGCCACGGCGGGCAGGGCCGCCAGCATCAGGAGCAACCGGGTGCGGCCCGCTGCGGTGGGATCCGGGGATTGTTCTTCGGTCAAAATTTCCTCCCAAACGGAAGTGCGCCGTACCGTTACTGGGACAAGCATAACACAACGCGGTCGGTGGCAACACCTCGTGGGACAGCACGGAACAAAAGTCCTGCGGGGGAAAAATCCGGAGCAGGGCGATTGACCGCCTTCCTTACCCGGTGATAGGATATTGCCCGCATGGACCCAGGTCAGGGTCCCTGTTGTTTCCAGGTTTTTCCATCACGGAGGATTATGATCGTGGCTGATTTCACACGCCCCGCATCCAGGGAATTCGATTCCTACTACCAGGGCTATCTGGATCTGGTCCCCGCCGATGTGACCGACATCCTGAAGCACCTCAAGAAACAGGGCCTGGAGATGCTCACGTTGATGCGGACCCTGGATGAGGCCGGTGCGGAGTATCGTTACCAGCCGGGCAAGTGGTCGATCAAGGATCTCATCGGACATCTGATCGACACCGAACGCCTGTTCGCCTTCCGCGCCCTGTGGTTCGCACGGGGTGAACCGCATGAGCAGCCGGGCATGGATGAGAAACTGTGGGGGAGCGCCTCGAACGCCCATGATCGGCCCTTGCCCGACCTTTGGCGCGAACAGCATGTGTGCCGCACCGATCACGTCTACCTTTTCCGCAGCCTGGATCAGGCCGGAATCGACCGCCGCGGCAACGCCAATGGCTCCGAGATGACGGCGCGGGCGATTCCCTGGCTGATCGCCGGTCACGAACGGCATCATCTCAACGTTTTGAAGGAGAGGTACGGGGTGGGGTAGGGTCCCTCGCCCCGTAAAAAAGCCCCAAAGTTCCATCTAGTGGGCGATTCCCGGTTCTAGTTTGTTTCTCCGGAATCAGTTCATAATGTTACTGTAAAGATATGAATTATATAAAGATAAAGTCATTGAGGACGAAGCCTCGGCGCTGAAAAAAGGGTCCGAAAATTCCTTCCAAAAATCCAAATTAAAAAATAAACATCTTCTTGGGTTCTGCCCCAAAATCTATTTCATTTGTCGGGAATTGGCATCTGATGATCCCAGGCCCGAGGAGCGCCCCATGGCCGATATCCGTCCCTTCCCCGCCTACCGGCCCGCCCGCGGGCAAGCCGACAAGGTGGCGAGCCCGCCCTACGACGTTCTCAGCAGCGAAGAGGCCCGCGAGATGGCCGGCCACAACCCTGTCAGCTTTCTGCACGTGGTGAAGGCCGAAATCGATCTGGATTCCGCCGAAGCGCAGGACCACGAAAAGGTCTACGCCCGTTCCGCCGCCAACTTCCAAAAACTGGTTACCGACGGAGTGGTGGTTCAGGACGCAGCACCCGCCTTCTACATCTACCGCCTGACCATGGGCGACCACCAGCAGTTCGGACTGGCCGTGGGCTGCAGCGTGGACGAGTACGAAAACGGATCGATCAAGAAGCACGAGTTCACCAGACGTGACAAGGAGGACGACCGGGCGCGGCACATGGAAGTGCTGGGCGTCAATGCCGGACCCGTTCTCTTCACCCACCGAGCCAACGAGGCGGTGCGCGTTTTGGTCGCGGGCCTGACCAGCGCCAAGGAACCCGACGTGGATTTTATCGCGGACGATGACATCGGCCATGCCGTCTGGGTGGTCTCGAATGAAGAAGATATTGCGGCGATCCAGGAAGCGTTCGCCGACATCGACGCCATCTATGTGGCCGATGGACACCATCGCACCGCTTCGGCCTACCGGGTGCGTGACATCATGCGCATCCGCAACCCGAACCACACCGGCGACGAGGCCTACAATCATTTCCTGGCGGTAGTCTTCCAGGAGGACGAACTCAAGCTGATGGGCTACCACCGCGTGGTGGCCGACCTGAACGGCCTGTCCAGCGAGGACTTCCTGGCCAGGGTAGAGGAGATCTTCGACGTCTCCGTCACCGACCAGCTCGAACCCGACGGCCACCGCCAGTGGGGCATGTTCCTGGACGGCCGGTGGTATCGACTGACGGCCAGGGAGGGCAGCTTCCCCTCCGACGACCCCGTCAAGGGACTGGACGCGGCCATCCTGCAGGACCTGCTGCTGGCCCCGGTGCTGGGCATCGGCGACCCGCGCAAGGATCCCCGCATCGATTTCATCGGCGGCAGTCGCGGCTCCCGTGAACTGGAACGGCGCTGCGGCCTGGACATGAAGGTGGCCTTCGCCTTCGCCCCGGCCAGTGTGGACCAGATCATGGCCGTGGCGGACGCCGACGCGGTCATGCCCCCCAAATCCACCTGGTTTGAACCCAAACTGCGCTCCGGACTGCTTGTGCGCAGCCTGAATGACTGATAACGAAGGAGGCTGAAATGCTGATTCTGATATCCGACGCTTTCGATGATTCCCTGGAAGGGAAACTGTCCAGGTTCGGGGAAGTGACCACCGACAAGGAACGTTTGCCCGAGGCCGATATCGTGATGATCCGGAGCAAGACCAAATGCACCCGCGAATACATCGACCAGGCTCCCAACCTGAAGATGATCGTGCGCGGCGGCGTGGGCACCGACAACATCGACAAGGCCTACTGCGCCGAAAAGGGCATCGTGGTCCACAATACGCCCCATGCCCCCAGCATCGCCGTGGCCGAGCTGGCCTTTGCCATGATGCTGGCCGTTCCCAACCACATCGTGAAAGCCAACGAGAGCATGCGCATGGGCCAGTGGCTCAAAAAGGAAATGAAGCGCACCGAACTTCACGGCAAGACCCTTGGCCTGGTGGGCATCGGGAACATCGCCCAGGCTGTGGCGACTCGTGCGGCGGCGTTCGGCATGCACGTCATCGCCTACGACAAGTTCGTGGAGAGCTCCCGGCTGGCCGTGCTCAAGCCGTCCCTGGAGGAGATGGTGGCCGAAGCCGACTACATCTCCCTGCACGTGCCCTTGACCGACGAGACCATGCACATGATCAACAAGGACGTCATCGCCAAGATGAAGGACGGCGTCATCATCATCAACACCGGCCGGGGCCGCACCGTTGATTCGAATGACATCATCGCCGCGCTCGAGTCAGGCAAGATCGCGGCCTATGCCACGGACGTGTGGCCGAAGGATCCGCCGGAATCCGACTACCCGCTGCTCAAAGCCCCCAACGTCTTCATGACCCCGCACCTGGGCGCATCCAGCAAGGAAAACCTGTTGCGCATCGGTGACGAGGCCTGTGGGCGCGTCGAGAATTTCCTGGGAGGAGAACGATGAACCGCATCTTCAACTTCAGCGCGGGGCCCTGCACCCTGCCCTATTCCGCTCTCGAATCAGCCCACGCCGAGTTCCTGGACTACCAGGGCAAGGGCATGTCCCTGATCGAGATGAGCCATCGATCGAAGGAATACGACGCCGTGCACATGGAGGCCATGGACCTGGTCAGGCGGCTGTACGGCCTGCCCGACAACTACAAGGTCCTGTTCCTGGGCGGCGGCGCGACCATGCAGTTCTCGATGGTGCCCATGAACCTGATGGCCCCCGGCCAGAGCTGCGACATGACCCTGACCGGGGCCTGGGCCAAGAAGGCCTATGCGGACGCCAAGAAGATCGGCGGCGTGAACGTAGTCTTCGACGGCAAGGACGACAACTTCATGTCCTTGCCCGATCCCGCCGGCCTGAAAGCCAACCCGGGCGCGGCCTACTTTCACATGACCAGCAACGAGACCATTGGCGGCGTGCAGTGGAGTGATTTTCCCGACACCGGCGACGTGCCCCTGGTCTGCGACATGAGCAGCGATTTCGTGAGTAGGAAGATCCCCGTGGAAAAATTCGGGCTGATCTACGCCGGTGCCCAGAAAAATGCCGGGCCCGCGGGCACGAGCATCATCATCATTCGTGAAGACCTGCTCGAACGCAGCAGCGACAACCTGCCGGCCTACCTGAGCTACGCGACCCACGCGCCCAAGGACTCCATGTACAACACGCCGCCGGTTTTCCCCATCTACATGGTGATGAAGACCCTGCAGTGGCTGGAGAACGAGGGCGGGCTGGACGCCGCGACGAAGATGGCCAACGAACGCGCGGGCCTGATCTACGGCGCAATGGCCGCCAACCCGGACTTCTACAAGTGCCCGGTGCAGGAAGGCGCGCGGTCGAACATGAACATCGTGTGGCGTCTGCCGAGCGAGGACTTGGAGAAGCAGTTCGTGGCCGAGGCCCTGGCCGCGGGCATGAGCGGGTTGAAGGGCCATCGTTCGGTGGGCGGATGCCGTGCCTCGGTGTACAACGCCATGCCGATAGCCGGAGCCCAGGCTCTGGCCGACTTCATGGGTGAGTTTGCCAAGAAGAACGGGTAGACTGTCCCTGTTGATCGCGGGCCCGGAGCGATTGGGCTCCGGGCCCGTTCTCATTTCGGTTTCATCGGATCCAAGGAGAGGACCCATGCTCAACATCGCGCTGTTCGGCCCGCCCGGAGCCGGTAAAGGTACCCAGTCCGAACTGTTGATGAAGAAGCACAACCTCGTTTACATCGCCACCGGGGACATCCTTCGGCAGGAGATCGCCGAGGGATCCGAACTGGGCCTGGCCGCGAAGGCCGTCATCGAGGCCGGTGGACTGGCTTCCGACGAGATCATCGCCCAGATCATCGAGAAGAAGATCCTCGCCAATCGCGACGCCGCCGGATTCCTTTTCGACGGCTTCCCGCGGACCTTTGTCCAGGCCTACATCCTGGAAGGTATGCTGCTGAAGGTGCACACCTCCCTGACCTGCCTGCTCAGCCTAGCCATTCCACCGGAAGAATCCATGAAACGCCTGTTGCACCGGGCCAAGACCTCGGGCCGGGCAGACGACATCGAGAAAGTCATCAAGAACCGGCTTAAGGAATACGAGGAGAAGACCGCACCGGTGGCCGAGTTCTACAAGGACCAGGACATCTACTTCCCGATCGACGGCGTGGGGACCATCGAGGAAATCAATGGCCGCATCGAAGAGGTCATCGCCAAGGAACTGCGCAAGGTCCTGTTCAATGTGGTGCTGCTGGGGTATCCGGGTGCCGGGCGCGGGACCCAGGCCCGCAGTCTCGCCAAGGAGTACAACCTGGTCTATCTGTCGACCGGGGAGATGCTGAAGGAAGAGATCAAGAATCAATCGCCTGTCGGGAAAAAGGTGAAGTCGATCTTCGATAAGGGCGACCTTGTCCCCGATGAAATCGTCATTAAACTCATCGAAAAGCACATCCAGAAGAACCCCGAGGCCAACGGTTTCATCTTCAAGGGATTTCCGCGCACCCTGGTGCAGGCCTACATCCTGGACGGCCTGCTGCGGAAGATCAATTCCTCGGTGTCATTCACCCTGGACATCCAGTGCCCGACCCTGGAATTGATCAAGCGGCTGGATGCCCGCGGAAAGACCGACCGGAGGATGAGCTACGACCTGGAAACCGAGACCATCGTGCACCGCCTGGAGGAACATGAGCGGGTCTGCTTGCCGGTGGTGGACTATTTCCGGAAGCAGGGCAAGATGACGGTCATCAACGGGGAAGGATCTCCCGAAGAGGTGTGGGACCGCATCAAGGGGCCGGCCGAGGAGGCCTGGCGCAAGGCGCGGTAGGGGTATTTAGGGTCGATTCTTGGCCCCAAAGCCCCTGTTCACCCCACGAAAATGAAACTGAACATTGAAATCTTGCACTCTTGTCCTAAATTATGTGCCATTGAGTTAGTGAGGGAACCTCGATTTTCAGGGAGTTAAGAAATGACGAACGAGAGCAAAGTGGCCGACTACAAGGTCGCGGACATCAGCCTGGCCGATTTCGGCCGCCGGGAAATCGCCCTGGCCGAATCCGAAATGCCGGCCCTGATGGCCTTGCGCAAGAAATACAGTGCTAGCAAGCCGCTGGCCGACGCCCGCATCCTGGGCTGCATCCACATGACGATCCAGACCGCGGTGCTCATTGACACCCTGGTCGAACTTGGCGCCGAGGTGCGCTGGTCGTCCTGCAACATCTTTTCCACCCAGGATCACGCCGCCGCCGCGGTCGCCGCGTCCGGCACCCCCGTGTACGCCTGGAAGGGGCAGACCGTGGAAGAGGGTGAGTGGTGCATCGAGCAGACCATCCTCAAGGACGGTGCGCCCTGGAACGCCAACATGATCCTGGACGACGGTGGCGATCTGACCGCCATGGTCCACGAGAAGTACCCGCAGATGCTCGACCATATCCACGGCATCACCGAAGAGACCACCACGGGCGTTCACCGCCTGGTGGAGATGGTGGGAACCGGTGAGCTGAAGGTGCCGGCCATCAACGTGAACGACTCGGTGACCAAATCGAAGAACGACAACAAGTACGGCTGCCGTCACAGCCTGAACGATGCAATCAAGCGCGGCACCGACATGCTTCTGGCGGGCAAGAAGGCGCTCGTGGTGGGTTACGGTGACGTGGGCAAGGGCTCCGCCCAGAGCCTGCGCCAGGAGGGCATGATCGTCAAGGTCAGCGAGATCGATCCCATCTGCGCCATGCAGGCCTGCATGGACGGTTACGAGGTGGCCTCGCCCTATATCGACGGCATCAACACCGGCACCCGGGACGGCATCAACTCGGCATTGATGGAGTCCCTGGACCTGATCGTCACCACCACCGGCAACACCAACGTGTGCGACCAGCACATGATGGCCTCCATCAAGGCCGGCGCCGTGGTGTGCAACATCGGCCACTTCGACAACGAGATCGATACGGCCTCCCTGCGCGACAACTATGAGTGGACCGAGGTCAAGCCCCAGGTCCACCGCATCCAGCGCGACAAAAACGATGAACACGACTACATTCTCCTATTATCGGAGGGCCGCCTGGTCAACCTGGGCAATGCCACCGGACATCCCTCGCGGATCATGGATGGGTCGTTCTCGAACCAGGTGCTGGCCCAGATGCACCTTTTCGGGCAGAAATGGGCCGACACCAAGAGTGAGCCCGTGACCGTGACCGTCCTGCCGAAGAAGCTGGACGAAGAGGTGGCGGCCGACATGGTGCGCGGCTTCAACGGCGTGATCACCAGGCTGACCCCTGAACAGGCCGACTACATCAACGTGAACGTGGATGGTCCGTACAAGACGGACGACTACAAGTACTAGGCCGCATTTCCCCGCAAGCCGGCTTCCTGCGTGGAGCCGGCACCTTTCCTTTTTTAGTGAATGGAACCCCATGTCCGAAACGACTCCAGGCCCCAAGACCGGGGTGCTCGAAGTCCTGCAAAAAGGCGGCGGCTTTCTCCGCGACCCCGCCCGATCCTTCGCCCCGGACCGGACCGATGTCTTCGTGCCCAACAAACTGATCCAGAAATGGAAGCTGTCGACGGGGGCCATGGTGGCCGGGGACGTCGGCAAGGGCCCGAAAGGGCCGGTCCTGGCAAGTATTGATACGGTGTGCGGGCTGGCGCCGGCCGAATTCGCCGGTCGCACCCCCTTGAAGCAGATGACGGCCCTTAATCCCGAACAACGGTTCAACCTGGGCAAGGGCGGCCATCCCTCCATGCGCATCGTGGATCTGATAGCGCCCATCGCGCGGGGCACGCGCGGCCTCATCGTCTCGCCGCCCAAATCGGGCAAGACCACGATCCTGGAAAATCTGGCCACGGCCATCCATGAAGACGCCCCCGATACGCGGATCGTCGTCCTGTTGATCGACGAGCGGCCCGAGGAAGTCACGCATTTCCGCCGCGCCGCCCCGGCCGAGGTGCTGGCCAGCAGCAGCGACCAGAGCGTGGCCGACCATGTGCGT
>CBDTUS010000163.1:0-8009 GCA_965363725.1 uncultured bacterium
CCAGCGGTTGAATCTGGAGAGGGCGGCTGAGGAATGAAAAAGGGCCCCCCGGGGGCCCTTTTTCGCATTTCTAAAAACGTTGGATTGCAGACGCCGCCGTCACACCCCAGGCCACAGCCACCCGAACACCCCGCCGGTCACCAGTCCGTAGACCAGCCCGTCGAACACGTTCTTCAGGGTGCCGGACCACGATTTCTTGAACCAGACCGAATTCGGCAACTGGCCCAGCCCGTAGGCGCAGAAAGCCGTCGCGCCGGTCACGCGGTGCACGAGCAGGTAATCGGTGCCGGCGGGCAGGCTCATACGGGCGATGTAGGCCACCAGCACGCCGACCACCAGACAGAACAGGAACCACAACAGCAGGGGCTGGCCCATGCCGCACGGCCCGCTGGGCTGTACGGTCATGACCACGACCGGACCCTTCTTCTGTTTTTCCTTGAACGCGTCGGTACCTGCTGCCTTCAGGTCCGGGGCATGGGGCATCACGTAATCGCCGGGCGGGATGTTGTGCGCGCGCATCCCCTCCATCACGGCGTCCTCGTTGGGGACCTGGCCGTAGTCGGAATTGTGGTACTTGAAAACCATGTGGATGATCGAGCTGACGATGAAGACCGCCACCGCGGAAAGCAGGATCGGCAGCCAGAGGGCCATCAATGAAACCATGGGAATCTCCTTCCGGTTAGATTCGCATCATGGCCCAGTTTTATGATAATGGATAGCAAAAACATGCCCCCCGGGTTTGGGGATGTCCCCCGGGGGGCAGAATTATGTTAAGCCGCTACCGGGCGGGCCCGGCCGCGCCCGCCCGCCGTCATTGCCCCTCGATCAAATCCTGCATGGTGAACCCCAGCGACCCGTCCTGGGTGAGCGTCAGCAGGGATAAATCGGGCACGCCGTTCGCGATTCCCGTCAGCACCAGGAAGTGCTCCTTGTCGGCCGCCAGTGCGGGCGTGGTGAAGAGGGCAGCGATGCCCGAGCCTTCGCGCACGACCATGGTCAGTCCGGTGTCCGCGGTCAGGGAAATCGCGCCTTCGGCGTTGCCGGTGAAACGGTCCAGGGTTGCTTCCATGCTGCCGTCATCGCCGAAGTCGACGCGCAGGGAACCGAGGTTGGGCACCGCGTGCACCAGCCGGGCTAAGGTCATGCCGGCTTCAGGTACCGGGAAATCGTCGGGCAGCGAAAAAAGACGGACCATGTCGGCAGGGTCTTCGGAATCGGCGAGACCCGCGGCGAAGACCGTGGTCGCACCCGCCGTGTCGTGGATGTGGACCGACTGGGTGAACAGCGGGTCCACCTGAGCCGGGTTGGCACTCAATTCATAGAACTCGATGATCACCTTGCGAATGCTCGCCCGGCCGTAGACCGAAGCGTCTCCGTAGGCCATGTTGATATCCACATCGACGCGGGTCAGGCCGTCGCCCAGGCCTTCCACCATGTAGGTGTCCACCGGGCCGCCGTCAGGGACGGCATGGACCAGGCGGAAATCGCGGGGGGCAATTGGTTCAAGTTCCTCCACGCCGCCGGGACCGACGATCAGCAGGTGGAACGGCGTGGTCTGGGCGCCCTGGCCCGTGATCAACCCGGTCAGGATGAAGTAGTAGCTCCCTGCGGGATCGAGTTCGGGGGCGCGGAAACTGGTGATGCCGCCGGCGGCGGTGACCACCACGTCCTGCTCCACGCCGGCCTCGTACACCACGCCGCCCTGGCCGGAATCCTCCCAGCGGGCCAGATCATCGGCCAAGACTTGATCCGTGGCGCCGAGGGTCACCCGGACGTTGGGGGCGTCGCTGCCCGCGTGAACCGTGCGGGCGGTGGCCTGCGGGGTATTCTGGAATTGATCGCTGTAGACGAGAAGGCGAAACTTGTCGGCCTCGTTCACCGACAACAGGCCGGCCACCAGGGCGGTCAGGCTGTCCCCCGCGCCCAGGACGATGGGCTCGCTGGTGTACAGCGGAACGGAAGTGGGGTCGGAGTCGGCGGCCCGGAACACCAGCGTCACGGTGCGGGTGGTGCCGCTGTTGTAGATGGTGGCGTCGCCGTAGGCCGCGTCTTCGAGCCAGACCGTCAGGGAGGCGTCGAGATAAATGTCGACCGGCCCCAGGTCCGGCGAAGCGTGGACCACGCGGAACCTCGCGGTGGCCTGGGGTGGAGGCGTCGGGTCGGAGCTGCTGCATCCCGCCGCCGCGATACCCACCAGGATGGCGGACAGAACCAATAACGAAATTCGCTTGTTCATGGCGGCGCTCCTTGGGGAGGAAAATCAGGGTCCCTGGTCGACCTTCAGGTTACGAAGGTGAAGGCGGGGTCGCAATACTGGAACGGGTGTCCGGGTGGCCCTTGGGGATCCTTTTTGTTCGGTCCATTTTGGCAGGTAAATTCGCTGCTATCCTGAGCGATGCTTCAATTCTGTGCATGTGATTTTTTGCAATATAGTGACCCTCTTTTTGTCCTAAATTCCTGGCCCTCCCGATCCAGTCGACATTAAAGTTCAAAATCCACGAGTAAAACATTCCAATTTCGGGAAATCTTTCTGCATTTTTGGCTTTAAATGGGCCATTAGAGCCGATTTTGAGCATTTGAGAGATTATTCTCCCACATCTCAATCCAGATTTATGTTAGATTTTTTGCTATACGGGTTCCCGTCCCACCGACAGCTCGCTGGCCGGTGGTACGACTCTGTATCCAGGTCGGCTGCAATAGCGGCTGACTATATCTCCTCTTCACCCCTGGAGGTCACTATGAAATCCAAGTTCACGATCGCACTGGCAATCACCATGATTGCTCTCTTCAGCTCCTCGGCCATGGCCGTCGGCAGCTTCGAATTCATGCCGTTCGGGGACTCGTTCTTCCCCGGCGCCATGTCCACCAACTTTGACGGCAGCGCCGTTGCCGGCTGGGGCAACAACTACTGGTCACCTGAAACCGACTGGGTGGTGGTCGCCGACGGCACCGTTGGCAAAATCACCGGTAATGGCCAGGCCATCATCGGCACCATCAACAACCCCGCCGACGGCCTGAATTGGGCCGCCGTCTATGACGTGCCCTCTGGCGTCTGGACGCTGATGGAGTACCTGCCCGGCGGCGAAGGCTGCAGTGACTGGGGCACGGGCTATGCCGGCAACTTCGACGGCACCATGGCCACCGGCCTCGCCTGGGTTCCCAACTGCCGGGCCGAGGCCTTCTTGTGGACCCAGGGTGTGGGCACCGTGGGCCTGGGCCGGGTCAACGAGGACAGCAGCACCCGCGGCTCCGGCATGTCCGATGACGGCTCCATGGTCGTTGGTTTCTCGCATCACCCCACCATGGGACACCGTCAGCTCGCCATCTGGACCGACGATGTCGTCGGACCCCAGGTCCTCGGTGGCGACGACACAGGTGAATTCCTCGCTGTCAACAGCTTCGGCACCGCCGCCTGCGGCACCGCGAACAACGAGCAGGTGTACTGGGACGACGTGAACGGGCTAATCCCCCTCGGCGCCCTGCCCGGCGAACTCCAGGGCAGCCTCGCCATTGACATCTCCGATGACGGCAAGGTCGTCGGCCAGAGCGGCAACGCGTTCTTCAGCGTCCTGACAGGAACCATCTGGACGGTCGAAGATGGCCTGATGCCCATCTCCGAGTACTTCGACACCTTTGGCGTTCCCACGCCCGCGGGCTTCCATTACTCCAGCTGCTCCGGCGTTTCGGCTGATGGGCAGACCTTCGTCGGCGCCGGCGTTGTCGAAGGCGGATTCCTGAACTCCCCGTGGATCGTGCGCCTGGACGACAGCGTTGTGGGCGCCTACGTGGGCCGCTTCGACGTTACCGTCAACAACCAGTCGGTGGACATGAGCTTCCAGGTGAACGACGAGGCTCTGATCAACGAATTCGTCATGGTTGCCGAGTACCAGGGCCAGGAGTGGACCGTGCCTCTGACCCGCCAGGGTTCGACCTTCGTCGGCAACGACGATTCCATCGAACTGCGCCAGGGCGGCACCGCGGTTTATTCGCTGTACCTCGTGGAAGATGGCGAGCTCCTTCTGATGGCCAGCCGGTCCGTCGACCTGGACGTCATGCCTGCCGTCTTTACGCAGCTCAAGGGCGCCTATCCCAACCCCTTCAACCCCATGACCAAGATCGCTTTCAGCATGGCCGAAGCCGGACATGTGGAGCTCTCGGTTTATGACACCAGCGGCCGCCGCGTGGCCCGTCTCGCCAGCGAGACCTACAGCGCCGGCGACCACACGGTCACCTGGGAAGGCAGGGACGACTCCGGTCGCGCCATGGCTTCCGGCACGTACTTCGTGCAGATGAAGGCCGGTTCGGTGTACCAGCAGCAGAAGGTGAACCTGGTCAAGTAGACAGGTTTGCTGGATTCTTCGATCAAACCCGGTCCGCCGTTTCGACGGCGGGCCGGGTTGACTAGCCTTACCCTGTTTCTGACTCGATTCTGGCTCGATTCTGAATCGAATAGAGATCCCTGGTCGGTTCCCGGCCGACCGAATCCCTTTCCGGAGGCTGCACGATGAAACGGATCCTCATTGCAACCCTGTTGGTGGCCCTGCTAGTGCCCGCACTGGCCAGCAGCCAGGACACCAAGATCTCGTCCCGGCTCGACAGCAGGATGGCCGCCGACCCAACCGTCGAAGGCCAGTGGGGCGTGTGGATCTATTTCACGGACAAAGCGGTTTCCGGTGCGGAACTGACCGCCGCCCTGCGCCAGGCGGAACAGGACCTGCCCGAGCGCACCCTCAATCGGCGCGCCAAGGTGCGCCAGGCCGGTAGCCTTGTCGACGGCACCGATCTGCCCGTGGCCGCCGCCTACATCGACGCGGCCCGTGCCACCGGGGCGCTGCTGCGCAAGCAATCCCGCTGGATCAACGCCGCCAGCTTCAACGCCACCCGTGAGCAGATCGCCGACATCGCGGCCCTGCCTTTCGTGGCGAAGGTGGACCTGGTGGCCCAGTTCATCCGGCCGGAAGTTCCCGTGTCCGACGCCGAACGGGAGCTGGCCGAAAAAATTCGCGGCGAAGCCAAGGACGCCGCCACCTGGACCCTGGGCTATGGGGCCAGCACCGCCACCCTGGAACAGATCAACGTCCCCCCTCTCCATGACCTCGGCCTGACCGGCGACGGGGTCATCATCGCCATGCTCGACGCGGGCTTCCGCACTCTCCACCCGGTCTTCGACAACCTGGACATCGTCGCCCAGTGGGATTTCGTCAATGACGATCCCATCGTCGATGAGGAGGAAGGCGACGCCACCTTCCAGGCCCGGCACGGCACCCAGACCCTATCGATGATCGCCGGCTTCAAGGAGGGCGAATTCGGCGCCCCCGCCTTCGGCGCCTCGGTGATCCTGGCCATGACCGAAGAGGTCGGCGACGAACTGCCCATCGAAGAGGACAACTGGGTGGCTGGTCTGGAATGGGCCGAGTCCCTGGGGGCCGACATCATCAGCACCAGCCTGGGCTATTTCTTCTGGTACGAATTCAGCGACATGGACGGCAACACCGCGGTGACCACCGTGGCCGGCGACATGGCGGTCGGGCGCGGCCTGCTGGTGGTGACCAGCGCGGGCAACGAGCGGGACAGCGAATGGGGCCACATGACGGCGCCCGCCGATGGCGACAGCATCATCGCCGCCGGCGCGGTGGGTCTCAACGGCGACCTTGCTTCCTTCAGCTCCCCTGGCCCGACCTACGACGGTCGCATCAAACCCGACGTGTCGGCCCAGGGCCTGAGCAACATCGCGGCCTCCTATTACGACGACGTCAGCTACAACGCCGTGGACGGCACCAGCTTCGCCTGTCCGTTGATCGCCGGTGTCGGCGCCTTGCTGCTCGAAAGGGTACCGCAGCTGACGCCCATGCAGATCCGCGAGGCCCTGCGCATGACCGCCGACCGGGCGAGCACGCCGGACAACGACTACGGCTGGGGCATCATCGACGCCCTGGCGGCCATGGAATACTGGGGACCGAGCGTGGGGCACACGCCCCTGACCGATACCGAGGACGTGGTCGGTCCCTACGCGATCACGGCCGTCATCACCGACCGCAACGCCCTGGATCCGGCCAACATGAATCTGCATTGGCGGGTCGACGGGGGCACCTGGACGATCATTCCGCTGGCCTCCCTGGGCGGCGACACCTACGGCGCCGACATCCCGGGGCTGTCCGGCGGCGGAGCCGTGGACTACTACCTGCGGGTCGGTGACACCATCGGCATCACGGTCAACGCCCCGTTGCTTGCCCCGGACCTGAACTACAGTTTCAACGTCGGGACCGACCTCATCGCCCCGGTGGTCATCCACGCGGGCACCGTCGACCAGACTCTCGCCACCTGGCCCCCGCTCCTGAGCGCAACGGCCACCGACAACCTCAGTGTCGACCGGGTCGAGCTGGATTTCACCGTCAACGCCGGCGGAACACAGGGTCCCTTCCTGATGACCCCGGTGGGCAACGACATCTATTCGCTCGAATTTCCCCTGACCGTGGGCGAAATCAGCGAGGGTGACGTGGTCGACTATACAATCACTGCCTGGGATGCCGCGGGCACTCCCAACGCCACGATCAACGGGCCGCACGAGATCCGGATTGTGGCCAACCTGGGGTCCGTGCTGGTGATCAACGACTCGTTTGTCGCCGCCAAGGACAACGGCGAGAAAGACTCGGCCGCGGACATCGGCCTTTGGCTGACCGAAGCGGGCTATCTCGTGGACCACGTCGTCGCCTCCGACATCACGCCCGGCTATTTCGAGGGGTACGATGCCCTGGTTCTTTCCTGCAGCAACAATCCCTCGCCCGTTGATCATGACATCATGCGTGATGGCCTGGTTGACTGGGCCCAGGATCACGGCCGCATTCTGCTGGAGGGCGGCGAAATGACGGCGTGGATCGTTGGTGCCTGGGGTGGACACCTATATCCTGATTTCGTCCGGTATGTCATGCACGTTGACGAGTACTGGGGCAGCCCCTATTTCGATTGGACCATTCTGCAGACCCCTGGTTACACCGATCATCCATTCCTGAACCGCCCCCATCTTCTGCCCGAGCAAATCACCATGTCAGGTTGGGATTACGACCTCAACGCCGTGGACTATGCGTATGTGGCCGAAGACGCCCTGCCCATCTACAAGACCGCCGCCAACAGCAATACCGGCGGAGTGGTTCTGCACGATGAAAACACTGCGCCCGAGTCCGGCCAGATCGTCTATTTTACCTGGGACATGGACCGCATGGATCCCGTCATCGGCCGGCAGTTGACCGAGAACGCCATGGCCTACCTGATGGCCCGCGAAGCGCCCGGTTCGGCCTCGATTGCCGGCGTGGTCAGGAATATTTCGGGGGATCCCCTGGCGGGAGTCACCGTCAGTTCCAGCACGGGCGAGAGCGCGGTCACCGGGCCCGATGGAGCCTATGTGGTGACGGGCCTGCACGGTTCCTACTACAACCTGACCGCAACCCTCGACGGCTTTGGCCCGGACGGGCGGCTGGTGGTCATCGCTGAAGGAGAAGCCCGGACCGACGTGGACTTCATCCTGCAGGAGGTGTTCCTGGTGCAGGCGTTGTCCTCGCCGGAGGTCACCATTCCCGACAACAACCTCGCCGGTGTCTCCGACGTGATCACGATCACCGAGGAAGGCAACCTGAACGATCTGACCATCGACATCAACATCGAACACGCCTCCATCGGCCACCTGACGGTGGTGCTCACCAATCCCCAGGGCACTTCGGTGACGCTGCACAATCGCACCGGAGCCATTTCCGACGACATCATCGGGAACTGGGATGAAAACCTGACGGTGGACGGCCCGGGCAGCCTGGACGATTTTGTCGGCCAGAGCGTGCAGGGCGATTGGACCCTGACCGTGGCCGATCACCAGTTCGGCGCCTTTGGCACCTTCCGGGTGTGGCAGCTCAACATGCTTGTTGCCCAACCGGGGATTTCGGCGGCGCCGGAGAACAACCTGCCCCTGGCCACGCGGCTGGTCGGCAACGCGCCCAATCCCTTCAATCCGAAAACCGTCA
>CBDTUS010000164.1:0-7927 GCA_965363725.1 uncultured bacterium
GTTTCCGAGGTGGTCGGCGAGATCCTGCCCATGGGCCTGATCGCCGAGGTCGGCGAAGGCCCCTCCGGCGGCGGCCGTCGGCCCATCGTCATCGAATTCCAGGACGATGCCTGTGTCATTCTGGGTGTGGAGATGAGCGCTACCCACGTGGCGGTCGCGTTGACCAACCTGCGCGGCAAGGTCCTGTCCTGGACGACCCGGGACCATCCCGTACGCTCCGATCCACCGGGAACCCGCCAGATAATCACCGAACTCTGCGGTCATTGTCTCGCCTCCCCCGCGGCCGCCGGCCGGCCCCTGGTCGGGATCGGCGTCGCGTTGCCCTGCCCGGTGGACCCCTCCCATGACGAGGGCCTGTCCACCGTCGTGCTCCCCGCCTGGGAAGGACGGTTGGGCCTGGAGGATCTCAGCGAAAAATACGGAGTACCCCTTCTTTTCGACAACGACGCCAACCTCGGCGCCCTGGGCGAACACTGGTGGGGTGTCGGCCGCGACGTCGACAACCTCGCCTACATCAAGGTGGCCACCGGAATCGGTTCTGGGCACATCATCGGTGGGGAAATATACCGTGGCGCCACCGGGGTCGCCGGCGAGATCGGCCACATCGCCATCGACCCCCACGGGAAACGCTGCATCTGCGGCCTGCGGGGCTGCCTGGTCACCATGGCGGGCGGACACGCCCTCGAAACCCGCGCCGCCGAACTGGTGCCCGACTTCCCCGACAGTGAACTGGCCGGAAAAAAATTCACCGTCCATGACATCGAAAGCGCGGCCCTGGCCGGGGACCCCCTCGCGCTGCAGGTGATCCGGGAGGCGGCCGAGCACCTGGGCACCGCCGTGGCCGGACTGCTGAACCTCATGAACCCGGCGGCCGTGGTCCTGGGCGGCGACCTCTCCCGCCTCGGCGAACTGGTGCTTGCGCCCCTGCGTGAGAGAGTCCGCAGCCGCACCCTCGTCAGCTCGGTGGCGGCGGCCGAGATCCTGGCCAGCAAGCTCGGCCTCCAATCGGTGGCCGTCGGTGCGGCCACCCTGGTCCTGAAAACCGCGCTCGCGGACTCCCGGCTCTTTCCCGCCATCGCCAATTCTGTCAATACCTCGTCCGTCCATGCCTCGACCGAGGATTCCGCCTCATGAAATCCGGATTGAACCTGCTGGCGGCCCTGCTGATTCTGGCCGCCATCGGTGGCTGCAGCCAAGAGGAAAAAATCCCGGAGTACGGGCTCATCTGGCAGGATGAATTCGAGGGTCCAGCCGGGCAGTTGCCCGATCCTGAAAAATGGGTGTTCGACATCGGCACCGACTGGGGCAACAAGCAGCTCGAGTTCGACACTGACCGGGCGGAAAACGTCAGCCTGGACGGGAAGGGAAACCTCACCATAACCGCACGCGAGGAGGAGTTCAACGGGCAGCCCTATACTTCCGGCCGCATCAAGACCAAGGGACTGTTCGAGCAGACGCATGGTCGTTTCGAAGCGCGCATCAAGGTGCCGGTCGGCCAGGGGATCTGGCCCGCGTTCTGGCTGCTGGGTGGTAACATCGACGAGGTGGGCTGGCCGAAGTGCGGCGAGATCGACATCATGGAATACCGAGGACACGAACCCCGCGTTCTTTTCGGCAGCATCCATGGCTCCGGCCATGCCGGGGACGACGCCGTTACCAAGAGGCTCGTCCTGGAAAAGGGAGAATTTCCCCAGGCTTTCCACCTGTTCGCCGTGGAATGGAACGAGGATTCCCTCACCTGGTTCCTCGACGGCCGGGCCTACCAAACCGTCACCCCGGCCGACCTGCCGGACGGCGCCACCTGGGTCTACGACCACCCGTTCTTCATCATCTTGAACGTCGCTGTCGGCGGCCACTGGGCCGGCGCACCGGATGCGGAAACCGTATTCCCCCAGGCCCTGCTCGTGGATTACGTCAGGGTTTACGGAATCGTTCCCTGATCCCTGAATCAAAAAAGGCCCGGTCTCTATGACCGGGCCTTTTTTTGTCCTGCCTGGAAGCCTAGATGACCAGGTGCAGGTAGGTCCTGATCTCCCACTCCCGGCCATCAGGCAAGCCCTCGGGATAGAGTTCGAACTCTTCGGGCTCGGGCACCCCTTCGGGCGTGTAGCGGTTGGAGTACCGGTCCAGGGTCCGGTAGGTCCCCCGCACGCCGAACTTGGTCTGCGGGAAGCTGAACCACTGGGGCTTGCCCAGGTTGAACGAGATGTCCGCCATCAGCTGCAGGGGGAAGGTCAGGTTGTGGTCGCGATGGTAGTCATAGGGACCCCAGTCATTGACCTTGACGTGGCTGGCCAGGGCGATGGCGGGCCAGGCGATCCGGCTGTCCACGCCGAAGCGTTTAATCAGGCGTTCGTTGTCGCCGTTGGGTTCGACATCACCGAAGTAGATGTGGCTGATCATGCGCGTGTTCTGGCCGAAACGGTTGACGATCCGGCATTTAACCTCCCACAGATCCCGGGCCGGTGTGGACCCGGGAAAGGCAAACACGTCCTCGGTGTCGGAAATGAACAGGCCCGCGTCGGCAGTGGTGTGATGCCGCTTATAGATGAAGCTGAGGCTGGCCGCCAGATTGGCGCCCTCCCGGATGTCGTTGTCCCAGGCCCACATCCAGGTGGCGGGTTCGGGATCGTAGGCGATCATGATCTCGCCCGCCGTCGTTTCGCGATTGTGGCGCACGGCGAAGGGATCATCGATCCGGTTGCGGGGACGGCCCGCGGTGCCCGCCAGCTGGTCCGAATGGGGCATGGGCCCGACGACGGGCTTCTGCCACAGGAAGTTCGGCCCGATCTGCCAGGTGCCCAGCGAATAGGCTACCCCGGTGATGCCGTTGATCTGGTTGCCCATCCCGCTGTCCTTCAATCCCCACCCGGTGAAGGTGGGAATCGCCGTCGGTCCCGCCTCGGCGACCAGTCCCATGTAGGCGCCCTGTCCGTACCAGTTCCAGCGCCCCTTCTGATAGGTCAGCTTGCCCTTGAAACCGAAGGTATCCTCCGCTTTGACCACATCCTCCCGGACATCCCCGGGCGCGATGGGATTGCCTGAATTCACGAGGTCTTCATCGATCAGCTGGAAGGTTTCGTCCTCGCGAGGCTGTCCCGACCAGATGGCCCCGCCTTCGAAATCGAACGGGCCCAGCTTCGTGGCCATCGCCAGGGACGCCTTGCGGGTGGAGCGCTCGGGAATGGCGATCGAGCTGGTCAGGGACGTCTGCTGGGCGAAGTCCTCCTGGAACATCCCGGTCCAGTCGATGCCCCCGATGTTTCGCTGGTACTTGACGAAGACCGCCGGGTTCGCCCCCCACCAGAGCTGGGGCCCGAAGGCCAGCTTCAGGCCCTCAAGCGACTTCTTGCCGGCAACTTCCGCGCCGATCGGCGCCATGCCGTTGTAGATGTCGACATTTTCCCCGTAGAAGGCGTCCCGGTAGAGGCCGAAGAAGTCACCCTCGTACTGCCAGTGCAGGTGGCCCACCCGGTAGAATCCCTGCAGGCTGAACCAGCGGTCGTCCCAGGAGATCTCAGCCTGGTAGACCTTCACCCGCTCGAGGGATTCGAGTTCGACAAGGTCGCCGTTGTTGTCCTTGATCGTACGGGACCGGCCGCGGTTCTCGTAGAAGATCTCATCGATGGGATTCTTCGGAACCCGTCCCAGCACGTTGAGAGACATTCGCCCGCGCACTGCCTCGTTGGGCTTGGCTTCGATGTCGGCGAAGAACGACTGCCCGTGGTCGAAGCCCAGGAACGAGGGATATCCTTCCTGCGGCTCCTCGATGGGCGGCGTGGAAATGTTCTTGCCGCCGGTGCTGTAGGTTTCGAACTCCATGCGCAAGCTCGACACACGCACCTTGCTCAGGGTTTCGGACTTCAGCTGCGCGGCGTCCCCCCGGGCGGCCAGGACCGCCCCCATCGGGGTGATGGCCCCGAAGTGTTCCCGAATGGCGTCGAGGTCCGTGGTCGGCGCGTAGGGATCGAGCCGGTAAGCGTCGCGCAAGGCGTAGTAGGCCGCCCTCGGGTAGACCTCATAGATTCCACGGGGATCGTTGAATCCCTTGGCGCAGATGCCCCACCACTCCTCGTTCATGTTGTTGTCGCCCTCGCGATAGTCTACCGGGTAGCCGGAGTTTGGCCACGAGGCGTTGGTGTCGTGAGTGCTCAGATTGGCGTCCTGCTTGTATTTCCACCAGCCGTCGCTCCACTGGAACGTCATGCCGCCGATGGCGTTGCCCACACGGCCCTTGCCCGCCGACTGCTCGTAGATTTCCTGCCACTGTTTCAGCAGGAAGTAGGCCTGGGTCTCCTGGTCCTCCTGCATGGTGACGGCGTTGAAGGCATCGGCGCCGAACTCGGTGAACAGGGCCGGGATGCCCAGCTTCTCGTCGATTTCCTTGAAAAAATCCCGTGCGGAAGTGCCGCGGTACACGTTCGAGCCGAGGATGTCAAGATTCGGGCACTCCTCGGCGATCAGTTCGATGTACTGCAGGTCACCGTTGGCGATCGCCACCGGGCGGAAGCTGTCCAATTCCTTGATCAGGTCGATCATCTCGCCGTACAGCGAGTAGAGGTAGCGGGCCTTGGCCGCGTTCCGCTCACCCTCGGGCAGGGCCTCGATCTCGAACGACGACCACGACAGGCCATAGTTGTTCTCGTTGCCGAGCAGCCACATCAGCACGCCGGGAGTGCCCCGGAACTCCTCGATCATGGCGGTGATTTCCTTCTTCACCTGCTGGCGCACCTTGGGGTCGCTGTAGTCCGTGTTCGGGTACCACACCCCGTCGATGGTCAGCCCGTACCGGGCCAGTGGATGGTTGATGACCGTCCAGATCCCGTAGGTCTCGTACACGTACTGCACCCACCGCGCCGGCATGCCGATGTAGTGGCGAATAACGTTGACGCCCATCGCCTTGAGCAGCGACATCTCCTTGGCCAGGGCGGCTTTGATGAAGTCGTCCGACTTGTCAAAGAAGGCGTAGGTATAATTCTCGCCGATGGGCATGTAGCCCCAGTTCATTCCCAAGACCATGAAATCCTGACCATCAACCTGGAGACGCGAACCGCTCTCGTCGTTAACCACCTTGATTTCGGGCATGTCTGCGGCGGCCGACTGGGCCACGGCAACACCGGGGCATACGGCCAACAGCAGGCAAAAAATCAGGGCGAACCGACCGGAAGAGTTGAGGCAGCCGTTAGCGATCGAATGCACGGGATTCTCCTTGGGTTGGTGGCTGGAAGGCATCGTCGACGGCGTTGGCGGCCATGACCTCGCGATACCAGAAGGCGCTGTCCTTGGGAATTCTTTGCCGGGTTTCGGAATCGATGCCGTACAGGCCGAACTTCTTGGAATAACCGAAACCCCATTCGAAATTATCCATCAGTGACCAGACGAAATAACCCGCGAGAGGGACACCTTCGGCCATGGCGCGACGGGCGGCCAGGAAATGATCACGAAGGTAGGTGACTCGCTTCGGGTCGGCGATGCGGCCTGCCGCGTCCGTCGGGTAGTCGTAGGCCGCGCCGCTTTCGGCGATGAATATCTGGGGCGGCCCGTACTCCCGATGGACCCTCATCAGGCTGTCGTACATCCCTTCGGGATAGACCTCCCACCCCATGTCGGTCGATTTTTCGGCGGGCGCAGTCACCGCCTGGGGCTTGCCGTCGGGGCCCGCTTTCATGACGTTCCGGCTGTAGTAGTTCAACCCCAGAAAATCCACGGGGGTGGAGATGGCCGCCATGTCGCCGTCCTTCACGAACGGCAGGTCGGGTCCTTCCAGATGGCCCGCGGCGATCCGGTCCGCCACGGCGTCGGCGGGATACGAACCGCGAAGAACGGGGTCGAGATACCAGCGATTGAAGAAGCCGTCGAACCAGCGGGCCGCGTCCCGGTCGCCTTCGCTGTCGGTGGCTGGATAAGAGGGGCAGTAGTTGTGGACGATGCCCACTTCGGCGCCCGCGGTCTCCCGGCGGATCGCCTCGGTCGCCCATCCGTGGGACAGCAGCAGATGGTGGGCGACCCGCAATCCTTCCGGCGGATCCAGGTGACCGGGGGCGTGGTGCCCTTCCTCGTGGCCGAGGGTGGCGATGCACCACGGCTCGTTGTGCGTCGTCCACTGTTTGACCCGGTCGCCCAGGTGCCGGGTCACCGCCGCCGAATATTCGACGAAGGCCTCGGCGGTGTCACGGGAGGCCCAGCCGCCCTTGTCCTGCAGGACCTGGGGAAGGTCCCAATGATAAAGGGTCGGGAAAGGCCTGATGCCAGCCTCGAGCAGACCATCGACCAGGGCGTCGTAAAAGTCCAGGCCGGCGGGATTGATCCGGCCCGTGCCCGTCGGAATGATGCGCGGCCAGGCGATGGAAAAGCGATAGGCCCCCAGGCCGAGCCACTTCATGAGATCGATGTCTTCGCGCCAGCGGTGGAAGTGGTCGCAGGCCACGTCGGAATTGGAGCCGTCCTCGATTTTCCCGGAAATTTCAGCAAATCGGTCCCAGATCGATTCTCCCCGGCCGCCTTCATGGCGACCACCCTCGATCTGCTGGGCGCTGGTGGCAGCGCCCCAGAGGAATTCCGCGGGAAAACGGTGGTCCGTCATCAAACATCAACTTCCGCCAAGGTCCCCTTCACGGCAATCTATTGTGCCTTCTCACTTTACAGGAACCAGTCATTTTTTAAAAAATATCTTTGTTCGGACTCCGAACATAGTGTATGATATAGATAGTTCTGTCAAGAGTTCTCTCGGCCTTTCAGGCCCCCTGAAAAAGACGGGTTTGGAGACCGAATCTGCTTCCCGCTTTCACATGAAATCACTTGACCCGGTAGGAAGTAAAGGGAAACGGCAGGATCGACCAAGGCAATCGGATCAGCCCGTGAGCTCGTTTCTCGGATACGACAGTGTTGGAGCCCTCGTTGGCTCCCCGCAGGAGGTAAATTGATGATGTCCCAGCGATCCCGACTCATGTTGACCCTGACCATCGGGTTGATCTGCCTGGTCCCCGCGGCTTCTTTCGCTCTGACGCCCTACAGCCAGGACTTCGAGCTCCTGGACCAGACAAACACTTTCGCGCTGGGTGATGACGGCTGGCTTGTCTTCGGAAACGTCTCAGACGCGCTCGGCAACTATCTCTACGGGTACGGGACCTTTCCCGCTCCCAATGATGGCGCCGGTTTTTGCCAGATCGACATCCTCCAGGGCGGCGTTGAGCAGGGTATTCAGCAACTGTCCGTCTTCAGCGACTACAACAACGTGGACCACGCCAACGGTTTTCTCATCGAGTCCAACACCTTCCGGGAATGGACCATCGGTGCAGCGGATGTCGGCACGACCTGGAAATTCGCCTACCAGGCCAAGATGGGAAACCTGGTGGCGCCTTCGACCGCCCTGGCGTTCATCAAGACCCTGGATCCGGCCAACGGCTTTGCCCTGACCAATTTCATCTCCGCCGACATGACGGCCATCCCTGATACCTGGGGCGGCTTCTCGCTCTCCATTCCCATCGACGCGAGCCTGTCAGGCCAGCTCATTCAGATCGGCTTCTCCAACGTCGCGAGCAATTATTTGAGCTCGGGTATCTTCTACGACAACATCGTCTGGGAAGAGGATGAGGTTTCGGCCGTTCCCGACGGTATCACCGCCTTCGGCGCGACCCTGGGCCAGAACTATCCGAACCCGTTCAACCCCATGACCCGTATCGACTTTGCCCTCGATCGGTCTGAGACGGTTGAAATCTCCGTGTTCGATCTGGGGGGCCGTCGGGTCGCCAGCCTGCACCAGGGTGAACTGGGCGCCGGGGAACACCATGTCATCTGGGACGGCAGGACCGACAGCGGCGCCTCCGCTCCGGCGGGACAGTACTGGTACATCCTGCGGACGGGATCCAGTCAGATTTCCCGCAGCATGGTCTTGTTGAAGTAGCGGCCTTTTCCATCCGGGAGCCGC
>CBDTUS010000165.1:0-7773 GCA_965363725.1 uncultured bacterium
CCAAGCTCAGCGGACCGATGCCCCAGGAGCCCCCGGTATAGATCCGGCTCTCATCAAGGGCCGATGCCCGGTAGTTGCCGTCCGGCCGCAATTGTCGCCCCAAAAGATTCCAACTGGTGCGCTGTTCGAGGACCCTGTCCTCGTAGTAGCCGCCCCCGACATAGAGGCGCAATCGGCGGGCCGGTTGGACGGTCAAACGCCCTCCGCCTCCGCGGTTCTCGTAGTAGTGGTTCGGATCACTGCCGTAGAAGAAGGCGCTGGCCGACCGCGTGTAACGGCGCCCGTCGCCCGCAAACAGTTCGCTTCTTTTCAGGCCGTGCAGGTTGAGCGCCAGCAGTTGATAGTGCCGTCCCTTACCCCGGCCTTCGCCGAGGTTCCAACGCTTGCGGATCACCGGAATGTTGAACTCCGCCGACCCCAGCCAGCGCTTGTTGCTGAACCCGTACCCGGCGGCCAGGGCGGCCCGTGGCGGTTGCGGCCCGGTCTTTCGCGCGGCCACACCCACCATCAGCGCCAGCCCCTGGGCCCGATTGTACTGGGGCGCCTGCAGGTCGTTGCCGATCTTCCACCGTCCACCCTCCTGCAGCGACTTCAGTTCCGCCTCGCCCTCCAGGCTGAGGGAATCGAGCTTGGCGACCTCGATCGTCACCGGCTCCAGTTGTGGACTCACCGTCTTCTCCCAGTCGCGGTCAATGCCTCGCCAGTAAACGGCCAAGGAGTCGTCGTGGGCCTCGGGAGTCAGCCAGAAGTCGCCAAGGTCCTCCTCGCCGGGCAGGGTGCCGGGAAAGGCCAAATCCGGGATCGCGTTATCTGGGGTAGCCGGCAGTCCGTTGATCTCGATGTCCTGCATCTGCACCCGCACTTCGACACTGCGAGGAACGGGCATCAGCGGCGGCTTGCGCAGGTGGATCAGCCCGTAGAATTCGGTGGTGAACCAGTAGTCGCCCAGGCGCTGGCGGCTGATCCGCAGCGCGGGCATCGACTTGATGAACAGGGGGAAGGGCAACGTCTCGGTCATCCAGGCTTCGGCCTTGCGGATGGCCCAGTTGGAATAGTCGACCCACACGATTCCGCTGGGCAGGGCCTCGAACCGGCTCTTGGGCTCGAACTGGACCTTGTAGATGAGGCTGTTGCCGACGTTGCGCCGCTCCAGGATGGTGTAGTTGTAATTGCCCGACCCGCCGGGAGCGAACGGCATGTTGTCCATGCCTTCATCCTGGGCCGCCAGCCATTCGGCCTTGATCTCTTCCTCGGCGTCGTCCTCGACCAGTTCCCCGTTCTCGAATTTCCGCTTTCGCTCCCACAGCTGGACCACCTGGTCGCCTTCGTTCCGGTCGTGATGGAACCGTATGGCGTATTCCTCGATGGAGTAGTTGTTGAGCTCCATATCGGGATCGTCGCGCAGGATCTGGGTCACCAGGGTGGTGTAGGAGATGTCCTCCATCCGGTACTGTTCCTGCTCCATCTTCAGGCCGATAGCCTTGATGACCTCTTCGATCGACACGCGCTCGGCACTGACGACCATCTCGTCGGAGTCTTCGGTGACGGGCAGGTCGGTGTCATCCTGGGACAGGGCGGTGCCAGGCAAGACCCACAGGAAGAAAAACAGGAATATTCCGAACTTGATCATTTGAGCCCCCTGAAAAAAACGACCACCCGGATTATGGAACATCGGTCGCCCGAGGCAAGAGACATTCGATAGTCCGGGTCGCCGCCGCCTGGGCTGCGCCGCCTGATCGGCCGGCATTCGTCCCCGTCCATTGAGCTGGAGATTCCTGGGGCGCCGACCGGTCCGGTCTCGCCGACCCGAGCTGCCCCATCCAGGCAACATCCGGGCCGAACGCGCCATGGCCCCCCTCAGGGTCCTGGCGGCGATCCGGGATTTTGGCCGGGAAGCCCGCGTCAACCGCAGGCCCCGGCCAGGTCATGAATGTCAATTACGGGGATATGGACCCAGGGTTACGAGGCTCGATTGGAATTGTTGAAGCCGTTGGCCAGATGGTGCCGCAGCTGGTCGCTGCTCATGGTATTGAGGATGCTGCCGCAGGTCATGCCTGCCGCCTGGGCCAGTTCGGCCCCGTGGCGGTAGTCGACCAGGCGTGCCGCGCGATGTGCGTTGGGACTGATGGCCATGTAGATGCCCAGATCCTGCGCCATTTGGCAGCAGGTCCAGTCCAGTTCCTTGCAATTGGGGTTGGCGCTGATCTCAACCGCCGTGCCCCCCGCGGAGGCCGCATTCAGGACCCGCTCCATTTCGGCGGTGCCATTGCAGCCCAGCAGCATGAAATCCCCCACCGGCGTGCCCAGAATGGTCACCTTCGGATGCATGGCTGCCTTGACCGCCTGTTCGAGAAGCTGCTCGCGATCGTAGCCGCCGTTTTCGGGAAAGGCGGCGATCACGAAATCGAAATGGTCGAGGGTTTCGTCGTCCACCGGCAGGGACCCGTCGGGATTGACGTCGACCTCGATCCCTTGCAGGACGTCAAAATCGGGATACTTCTGGAGCAGGCGCTCCACCTCGGCACGCTGGACCTTGGCCGCCGTCAGGTCCAGCCCCTCCTGGTGGTTCTCGGAAAGGAAATGATCACTGATGCCCAGGTACTCCAGGCCGATCTCGCGTGCGATATCCACCATCGATTCCAGGGAATGGGCGCCGTCGGTCCAGCGGCTGTGGCTGTGCAGGATGCCCTTGATGTCACAGGGACGAACCAGTTCCCGGCAGTTGGACTGGCCGAGGTCGGTGACTTCGTCCAGGGTGAATTTTCCCCGGGCCTGGGAGTTGGATCCATCGAAAAAATCGCTGTACAAGGCATTCCCCGGATAGGTTGGAGTTGCGCTGCGTCAAGATGCTGTTGGTCCAAAGATTAATTTCACTCGGGAAAGACCGCAACCTCCCCCGACCTTTCAGTCAGAAGAGGCTGCGTTGAGACGTAGGGCGGCCCGGGGCCGGATCGTCGGTGCGGAGCCTAGAAAGCGCCCCACTTCTGCCGGCCCGGGATGTAGTAGCTGGGCAGCAGGAAGCGGAACATGTGGGCCAGGCGCTTGGCCTTTTCCATCTTTTCCTCGCTCTCGGCGGCCAGGTCGTCCAGGCCTTCGTCGAACAGGTCCGAGAACATGGCCTGGGCCGCGTTGCTGCGTTCCTCTTCGGTCTCGTACTGGTCGCGGATGCGATTCAGTTCGCCGTAGTCCAGGAAGTAGCCGGCGCAGCGGGGGCACTCGTCCACATGGAACTCGCGCTTGGCGCTGGCGAAGTGTTTCATCAGCGGCATTTTGTCGCAGCGGGGGCAATGGCGCTTGGCGTCGTGGTTCACATCGATCGATTCGTCCACGGGGACGTGAAGGACATCGGCGCCCAAAGCCTCGTGGGGCTCATCGATCCTGTTGAGTTCGAACCAGTCGAACCAGATGCCGCCACAGCCGTCTTCGCAGACGTCCAGGGCGATGTCCTTGACCAGGACCTGGGTCATTTCATTCGAGCATGCCGGACACTTCACGATTTCCCTCCCGGAATGGGGCCAAACGCCGGAACCCGTGGGCCCGGCCCTCCGTCCTTGCGGGACGGGTTGTTTCCTTTGCCTCCTGGTTATCGGCTGGATTTTTGAGGGCGTTAGCATTTTCCTGGTGGCGGGTCACGGCCGGTTCAAGTACTAATTGAATATGGGCTATCGCCCAAGTGCCTATATCGGAGGAAATATTATGAACCGCCTTGAAACCATGTCTGCGGCTGCCCGGGAGGCCATGGTTCACGTCCTGGACCTGGTGTCCGGAGACCGTGTCCTGGTCGTCACGGACGAGGTCACCTCTACCTGCGGCCAGGCTTTTGCCGCCGGGGCCCAGAACCTCGGCTGCCGGGTCGATATCTATCAACTGCCCGAGGAGAACAGGCCCCTGCATCAGATGCCCGCCGAGATGCCGGCCCTGCTCGAGGAAGCGACCATTGTCATCAACGCCATCAGCGGCGATTCACGCGAGGTTCCCTTCCGTCTGGAATGGATCCACGCCATCGAGGAATGCGGCCACGTCCGCATGGGCCACAGCCCGGGCATCGAAGAAGACATGATGATCTCAGGGCCCATGAACGTCGACTACTCGAAGATGCTGGAAACGGCGGGCAACCTCATGGCCGGTTTCGCCGAAGCCGACCAGGTGCACATCACCACCCTGGCCGGCACCGACCTACGCCTCGAGGTTACGCGCCGCCCCTTTGTGCATGACCTGAAATCAACCGTCGATGTGGGGGCCAACCTGCCCTGCGGGGAAATCTACTGCGCACCGGTGGAAACGGGCGCCGACGGGATCCTGGTGGTCGACGGATGCTTCGGATCCGAGGGCATGGTGCCCTCCCCCGTGGCCATCACCGTACACGCCGGCAAGGTGGTGGACGTGGCCGGGGATGACCCCAGGACCATCGGCATCATCAACGGACTGATGGATACCGACGCCGGTTCGCGAACCATCGCCGAGCTGGGCATCGGCCTGAATCCGGGGGCACGGCTGACGGCCCGCATGCTCGAAGCGGAAAAAGCGAATGAAACGGCGCACATCGCCTTTGGATCGAACGAGGGCTTTCCCGGCGGGGTCAATCACTCCATCATGCACATGGATTATCTTTTCCTGCGCCCGACCCTGGAGGTCCTCCTGGCCGGCGGGGGAACCCGCCTGGTGATGGAAAACGGCCGGCCGATTTAGAGCGTGATCACCTTGGCGGCGGCGTCCTGGGCCTCGACGATGTCCTTCATGCCCTGCGCGGCGCCCACCGCCAGATCTTCAAACACCCCGAAATGGTTCAGGCAGGTCGTGCAGACGATCAGATCCACGCCCTTTTCCGCCAGCGATTCCAGCTCTTCGAGGACCGGCGACCCGGCGATCGTCAATTTCACGCCTTCGGCGTAGAAGCAGATCGCCCGCGGCAGGCGGTCGTCCAGATCGAGCAGGTTGAGGTAGGTTTTGACCAGCATCTGGGCCAGGTTGGGATCCGCCTGGCCCATGCCCTCCCGGTTGATCACGATCACGGTGCTGTCAGTCATGTTCCATTCCTTCGGGAAAAGGCACGAAAGCCAGCAGCGTACCCGGGTATTTGTCGGTCATCAGCAGGAAACCGCGGTCGTCCAGGCGGACCACCGCTTCCCAGTTGCGGCAGCGGCCGTCCGGAAGAAGCTCCAGGTTCACCGGCGGGGTGTCCGTGCGGACGATGGTGTCGTCTTCGGTCAGACGTAATTCCAGCAGCCGTTCGACGCAGGCGTCGGGGTCCGGCGGTGACATCCCCCCAAACCGGGCCAACTCGGGGTCGGGTGCCGGGTCCAGCTTGGCCCGTTCCGGCGGATAGAGATAATTGATAACCCAGAAGCGTCCGTCCTTGTCCAGGGCCGTGGCGTCGGTCACCCGGTATTCGATCCAGGGCATGGGAATGGACCCCACGAATTCCGCTTCCGTGTTGAAGACCTTGGCCTGGGGCGCGGGGCTGACGTTGCGCCCGTTCGCCTCGCACAGCGTGATCACCCGGTCGCCGTCGATGATGATCGATTCTTCGCCGACATTGGGAATGTTCAGGCCCATGGGGATCAAGGCCAGGTCGGACAGGTTCATGACCACCAGATCGTCGACCATGTCGTAGCGTCCGCTGACGAGAAAACCCGCCATGGTGGTGTCGTCTTTCGCCTCCACGGTCATGTAATAGCGGTCGCCGATGATACCCATGGCTTCGAGGCCGTCGAAGCCGCGCACCACGCCGGCCAGCCCCGGGGCCCTACAGAACACGAGGTGGGGTTCAATCGGTTCGGTGCCGCCACTGTCGATCGACCTCAGGATGGTCTCTTTGCTGACACCAAAAATACCCAGCATGCCGTCGTCGGCGAACTGATCGGGAAATTGCGGCAGGATCACCAGGGTATCGCCCTGCCAGGTCATGCTGGACACCTCGGCCTCAGGAGTGGCCACGGGGCCGGCCAGGGGCAGGAGGATGACCCGGGCGGTAGGTAGGGTCCCGTCATCGCCTCCCGCAAAAGTCGGCGACGATATCAGGAGCGCGCCCGTCAGCGCGGCCAGAAGGATGCGTCTAGTAGAGTTCATATTTTACCAGGCGCCCGTCCAGGCCGCCGTTGCGCAGGGGCATCTTGAAGGCCGCTTTCAGACCGAATGATTTCACCAGCTCGCGGTCGCCGAAGTAGATGTAGGCGTCGCTGCCGGTGCACTTCTGTTTCAGGAAATCGCCGAATTCCTTCAGAAACTGGCCCATGTCCTCGTCCTTCATCAGGCGGATGCCGTAGGGCGGGTTGCAGACGATCAGCCGGTTCTCCAGCGAATCGATGTCCCGGAAATCCATCGTCTTGACGATCAGTTCGTCGCCACCGGGGATGTGCGCGTTGTTCTTGCGGGTCATCCGCACCGCTTTGGGATTGATGTCGCTGCCGCGGATCAGACCACCTCTGACCAGCTTGACCTGGTTGTCCTCGTGAAATTTCACCTTGATCCAGTCGCGGCGGTCGTAGTCGGGCAGCATCATGAACCCGAAATGTTTGCGCAGGGTTCCCGCCGGGATGTTGCCGGCCTTGAGCCAGGCCTCGCTCAGCAGGGTTCCCGAACCGCACATGGGGTCGTACAGGGGCCGCTTGCAGTCCCACCCGGAAAAGTCGATGATCGCCGCCGCCAGCGTTTCCTGCATGGGCGCCTCGACCGATTCCTGCCGGTAGCCCCGCCGGTGCAGGGAGCCGCCCGAACAGTCGATGCTCAGGGTGACCTGGTTCTCGAAGATGTGCACGGCAATGACCAGGTCCGGGTCGCGGGGGTCCACGTTCGGCCGCTTCTGCTTGTACCGCTTGCGGAACATGTCCGCCACGCAGTCCTTCACCTTCAGCGAGGCGTACTGGCTGTGGTCGATCTCGCTGTGGAAGGTGTTGGCGAACACGGCGAAAGTCTGATCGAGGGTGAAGATGTTCGTCCAGTCCACCTTCTTCGCTCCGAGGTAAAGCTCCTCGGGGGTCCTGGCTTCGAACTTGACCAATGGCGCCAGCACCCGCGTCGCCAACCGCGAACGGTAGTTGATGCGGAACAGGGTTTTCAGGTCGGCCTTGAAGTGGATGCCGCGGGTGATGGTCTCGCCCGAGGAGGCCCCCAGCTCCTGCAGCTCCTTCGCCGCGATATCCTCGAGCCCGCCGGCCACCTGGGCGAAGTACTCGTTGTGGCGCTGGTAGTGAAACATGTTCAGTCGTCCTCGCGAACCATGAGAATGTGATCGATGCCGCACTCGTCGAAGACATCGCCCTCGCGCCGGAACCCGAACTCGCTGTAGAAATCATCCAGGTAGACCTGGGCGTGCATCTTGAACTTCTTGGCGCCCTTGTCCCGGGCGTGGGCCAGCATGAAGGCCACGATTTCCTTGGCAAAGCCCCGACCACGCCACCTGGATCTGACCGCGATGCGTTCGACCTTAACCCAGTCGTCGTCGAAAAAACGCAGCCGGCCCGCCGCCACCGGCTGGCCGTCCACCTCGCCCAGGAAATGGGTGGCTGATTTTTCGAACTCGTCGATCTCGCCTTCCCAGTCGACCTGCTGTTCCTCGATGAACACGATGCCGCGCACGACCAGGACCTTCAGGACGTCTTCTTCACTGGTGGCGATGCGCAGATCCAGGTCGGACAAAGACCGGTCCTTCTTCGCGGGTCCCGCCGGGTTGTGGTATCGTACCGGCTTGTCCCGCAATGATAAGGCCCGTGGCCCGGAAAGGCACCCAGATGTTGAAGTTTCCCGCGGATGGATGGTCGGTCTTCGCCACGC
>CBDTUS010000166.1:0-7748 GCA_965363725.1 uncultured bacterium
CACCGCGTGCATGTCACCCAGCCGGTAGTCGGCCGAGGCGTGGTCGGGTAGATCCTCGCCATCGACCAGGAAACGACGGTAAAAGCCGGTCTCCGATTGGTTGTAGTAACGCAGATGGGGCTTGAGGAATTGGCCGTTGCCGAAATTCCAGCGATAGGTGAAGCCCACCGTGTGGGATTGGACGCCCCAATCGTCGGTGAAGTAACGGTAGGAAAAATGAATGATGTCCCGCTCCAGATGCCACGCCACCTTGCCATAAAGGACGTGCTTGTTGCGGGTGTCCGGGCGTCCCTCGTACAGATATGAATCCGTGTCGCGGGGGTCGCCGGTGACCGGATCCACCACGCTCAACAACTTGTAGGGATCCGTCTGATATCCGGTCACGTTGCTGTAGGTATAGTTCAGATGCAGCACCATCCGGCGGTTGAGCACCTGGGTCAACCCCAACCCCACGTCGAGAACGTCTTTGGTCCCATCGCCGTGCAGTTTGGCTTTCTGCACACCTTCAGGCGGCATGGGTGCGAAAGGTTCCGGACGGCCCCCTTCCGGGAAAATCGTGTCATGGAAATACGCCCCCCTCAGGGCGACCGTCGTGTTGCGTTGGTGGAAATCACGGGTCAGGGACAGGTTGCCCCCCAGGGACGAGTAGTCGTGCTCTCCAGAACCGTACAGCCCGAAACCGAAAGTGGTCAGGCGGTTCAGGGGCAGGCTGAGTCCGGCGCTCAGGGCCAGCCGGGTGTCACGAAAAGTATCGTCCAGCGGCGTTTCCCCTGGAGGCGTCTGGAAGGAGCCGATGCCGGAAGGCCGGGTGAAGGTCTGCGTGAAGGACGCAGGGGTCGCGCCGTTGGCCGAGGCCCCGGTCAGGGCGTCGTACACGAAACGGAAGTTCAGGATCTTGCCGTCGGAAAAGTTGTGGTTGCCGTCGATGATCGCCTCGATGGCGCTCACCCGATCGGGTTCGGTGTAGCCCAGGATCGCGGTTCTGACCTCGGTCGCCTCTGCCGCGCTGCCACCCAGTCCCAACAACCCGCAGGCGCCCATGATGGCCGCGCGCACCGTACCCTTGTTCCCCTGGCCGGTCCCGTGACCACTTCTGCTAGTTGCAGCCACAACCACCCCCCGCGGTCCCCAGCCCGCCGGTGGAAGCTTCCTTGCTGAAATAAATGTGCTCGTCCAGGGCGGTCACCACGACATCCGGGTCGATTTCCATGCCCGGGTCCGCCAGAAGGTCGCGCTCCCAGGGTTGGACCCCCATGTTGGCGCAGCCGGTCGCGCCGCCGACAGCCAGACTGGCAAAAACAGAAAGGCCTATGCGACGAGCCCATGCCTTGATCCTCATCATTGTGCCTCTTTCTCCAGGGCTTTCACGATGGCTTTTTCCCGCTTCGGTCCATCGGCCTTCAGGAATCCCACATGGCTGGAAATGAGTTGGCCGGAGCGGTCGTAAAGGAAGGAACTCGGCATGCCCTCCAGTTCGTAACGGGTCGCCAACTCTCCATCAGGATCCAGGAATTGTCGAATCCCCACCTCGATGTCGCCGACCATTTCTGAAGCGGCGGCCTGGTTCCTGTCCAGATTGACCATCACAACTTGCAGCCCCTGATCCCCGAACTTCTGCTGCATGGCGTTCAACCAGGGCAGAGCCTCCCGACAGGGCGCGCACCACGAGGCCCAGAAATCCACCAGAACGACCTGGCCCTGAAATTCTGCGAGTCGGAATTCCCCAACCGGCAACGGACCTGAAGCCACAGCCGGGTCATCGTTTGCCGAAACGCCCCCTGCGATTCCCATCAACAGGAAAACAGGCCAGAAGAACTTGTGCTTCAAATACATGCTGACTCCTGGATTGGTTTTCTGTGAACCCTGGAAAAGGTATAGGATGAATGCAGGTTGGGCGCCAACAAATTCCATGAGGGTTTTCTGCCAGAATCGTCCCCACCTTTCATTCCATACCTCGTGAAACCCTCAAAAAGTCCGACCCAGCATCAGGTAGGCGCTGTCATAGCCTTGTTCCACAAATCCGTACCCCAGGTAAATGGGCCCCAGCAATGTCTCGGCCCCCAGAAACACGGTGCCCCCCACCAGCAGGTCGCTGACGCCCGGTTTCTCCTGGTAGCTCCAGGCCTGGCCCGTTTCACCGGTCAGCCCGAGGTAGACGTTTCGACCCAGAAGCGGATTGAGCGTGGCGATGCGCACGTATAATCCCACCGCTAGCATGACCATCTCGTCACCGAAGACACGGCCGGCCATGCGTAACCACTTTCAGCGGAGCTACATTCTCCTGACAAAATCGGTAAGATATTCCAGGGGTTCCGGAGTCACCTGGCCGATGCCTATGAAATAGGCCTGCAGCCCCAGGATGACGTAAATCACCATACCGTAGAAACCACAGTAGAACCCCACGAAATAGATAGCCTTGCCCCGTGGGGGACAAACGCTGAGCAGAACCATCGTAAGGGCGAACCCGAAGGCCACCACGTACAAAAATACAGGGTTACGCTTGCCGGTGCCGCCGTGAACGAAGCGGGTCACGCGGGTGGCGCTGACCTGGTCGATGTCTTCGAGAAGCCGCCCATGAAACCACTTTTGCATCGGCGTCGTCGCCTCGAGGGAAAAAATCTTCAGTTCCAATTCCTGGAAAAGGGCCATCACGGATTCGCTGACCTCTCCCCTCTGCAACGCACCCCATTCCACATCGATGACCGCATCAACATACTCCAGCACCTGCCCCCTGACCCCGGCGGCTTCCTGCCTGCCAAAAGAAGCACCTCCACCCGATCGGGTGGAGGTGCTTTCTTATCGGGCCGATTTATCTTCGACTACTTCGGAGGTGAGTACCAGATGGGCGACGTGTACGCCCGCTCCTGGGTCGTCATCGGCACCTCCGCCGACATCTCGGTGCCAAACCGTTTCGCCTCGTAGGCCGTCCAACGAGGTGTCGGGATTTCGAGCACGCGGGCGTAGTAAGCCGCGGGCACCGAGGGGTCGAAGTCCGGATCGGTCCATACGGTTATGAGCTCCGGCGAGCCGATCGTGTTGGTCCAGGTGGCCTTGGCCACATCGACCGTATTTCCAACGGGGGGCAACTTGCCGTCCGCGCCGGGCTGACGGTCACCGGCCCACACTACATCGTAGACTTTCTCCCCGCGGCCATCTTCTCCATCGAGCCACACCTTGACGATCTGGATTCGATCCAGATTACCCGACAATTCGTCCTTTAGGGCAGCAACCAGGAAGGTCGGCTGTTTGTCCTCGCCCGCGAAACGAAGGTCCCCGCCCATGGGCACACCCTTGGCGTATCCGACCTCTGCAGGGACGCGTGTCTGGCCATCCACCTCGGTGAAATCCCAACCCGCGAAGAAGCGAACCAGCATACGCGATCCGGTGGTGGCGTAGGTTTCCTTGCGCTGCATCGCGTCGAAGAGCGATTCGCGGGTGTTTTCGGTAGCCCAAATACCGGCATAACCAGAAGCCACCATTCCCCATCCGGTGTACTCCGCGTCGCCCATCTTCGCCATGGGATGAGCCCAGCGATTGGGATTCGGTTCGGCGCCGGAATGCTTGCCGAAAAAGTTGTTTTCCGCAGCGGTGGCCAGCCCGGTGTGGCTGTCGGTCGATCCGATCATGCCGAACTTGTAGGGATTCACCCCGGTCTTCTTCTCCAACTCCATGCCGATGGCGAGGGCCGTGCGGGCGTACTCGTACTGCAGCATTTCGTTTTCCTTGACCACGCTGAGATCGAGATTTCCCTGATCCCAGGTCTCGTAATCGGCGAACTCGTCGTTGGGGGAAAGAAACGGGTGGGTTTCCCCGTCTCCCTTGATCTGGGTGACCTCGTACAGCGGTTCCCACTTGGCCCGAGTCTCGGCATAGGCCCGATCGAACTTCTTGCCGGTAAACGAGTCAACGACGGGAAACATAATCCCGTTGCTGAGGTTGCCGTTGTGACCGATCGCCAGCGCCTGTCCCTTGGTGAAATCCGTGTACCCCTGCATCCAGTTCCACAGGTCGCGGGGATCATCACTCCCCAAGGGTTTCTGGGTCGTATATGGCTCGACCAGTTGCGCCCGACCGGCGTCGTCACGCAGAATCACCACACGATGCAGATTGTTTCCGGCGGTATTGGACGTCCACTCAAAGCCGATGAAAGCGGTGAATCGGCCCGGTTCGTTGTATTTCTCGGCGGCATCGATGGTCAGGTCCCAGGCGTTCCGGTAGGCACTGGTCCCCGGCAGGGACTCGAGCGCCTTGGGAAAGGTGCCCTGCGAAAACGCCACGATCACCTCGACTGCCACCTCGGTCCCCTTCCCCTCCTGGATCATGTCGTACCATTTACGGCCGGTGGGGTCGGCGAGCATATCGGGGTCCCCGGAGATCAACCTGGGGAAGAAGCCCATGTTGTCGGAGTGGTCCGCAACGACGAGAAAGTCGAGGGGGCGAGACAGCCTCACCTGGAGGCCGGTCGAGGAGGTCAATTCCTCACCTCGCGCAAACCGATAGGCATCTTCGGGCAGCAGACGGGCACCGAAGGCACCCGCATCCATGGACATGCCCGTGTGCAGGTGTGTGTCACCCCAGTAAACCCTGTCGGGGAAATCGCGCCCAGCGTAGGGCGAGAAGTGCTCCTGGACTAGGAACACGCCCTCGAGCGTTTCCTTCGGAGGCATCGGATCCTGCGCCAAGGCAGAAATGACAAAAACCAAGGCCAAGGCCACGGAAATCGTGGCAACCAACGTGCGTTTCATGAAAAAGCTCCCCTCACCGCCAATTTTGGGTCTGGTTTTACCGTTTCCAGACATGAAGAAGGATCCTAGCAGGACAAGTCCCTTGGGACAAGTCGACATCTTTCTGCACCGTCTTCCTGTTTTCCCTTCTCTTTCCCCTTGGGAATGTTCACACAGCTATCGTCGCTTCAGTTCAGTTTCACCTCCCCGACCGAATGTCCGATAGAGGGCCGGCAGAACGACCAGGGTCAGGGCATTGGCCGATAGAACTCCTCCGATGACCACGGTCGCCAGGGGCCGCTGCACCTCAGCTCCCACCCCCGTGTTCAGAGCCATGGGCACGAATCCGAGGGCGGCCACGAGGGTGGTCATCAGAACCGGCCGCAACCGCATCAGGGCGCTGCTCTCGATGGCGTCGTCAAGCGATCTTCCCTCCCGAAGCAAACGCTGCATGGTCGACACCATCACCAGCCCCGCCAGCATGGCCACGCCCGAGACGGCCACGAAACCGATCCCAGCCGATACCGTGTAGGGCATGCCACGGATCCACAGGGCCAGGATTCCTCCCAGGGTGGCGAACGGGGCCGCCATGAAGATGATCAGGGCGTCCCGCCAGGAATGGGTACTCGAGTAGAGCAGGAACAGAATCAGGGCCAGGGCCATCGGGACGACCACCGCCAGGCGCAGGCGGGCCCGTTCCATGTGTTCGAACTGGCCCGCGAACTCGAGGTAGTAACCGGTGGGTAATACAATCTCCGCCGCGATCCGCTCGCGGGCCTCGGCCACGAAACCTCCGACGTCCCGCCCGCGCACGTTGCACTGGGCGACGATGCGCCGGCGCTGCCACTCGCGGGTGATGGTCGAGGGCCCCTCGACCAGTTTGATGTCGGCCAGATGTTCGAAGGGAATCTGGGCCCCGGTCGCCGTGGAGACCGGCATCCGGCGCAGTTTTTCCGGGTCGTTTCGGAGGTGTGCGGGCAAACGGACCGCCAGGCCGAAGCGCCACTGGTCTTCGCGCACCTCCCCGACCGTGACCCCGCCCACCGCCTCGACCAGTTCGAGGACGTGCTGGGCCGGAACCCCGTGACGGGCGATGGCCTCCTGGTTGACCCGGATTTCCATCACCGGCTGCCCGGTGACCTGCTCGACGTAGAGATCGGCCGCGCCAGGAATCGATTCGAGGATCTCCCCCACCTCCGCCGCGGCCTCCCGAAGAATATCGAGGTCATCCCCGAAGATCTTGACGCCCACGTCGGTCCGGATGCCGGCGATCATCTCGTTGAGGCGCATCTCGATGGGCTGCGTGAAGACGACTCTCATGCCCGGCAATCCGGAAATCTCGGCGTTCATGACCTCGACCAGTTCGTTCTGGGTCCGGGCCCTCGTCCACTGCTTCCGCGGCTGCAGCGACAAGTAGATGTCCGTCAGTTCGATCCCCATGGGGTCGGTGGCCACCTCGGCCGTTCCCGTCCTGGACCAGATGTGGCGGACCTCGTCGGGGAACTTCGCGAGGATCACCTTCTCGATCTGGGTGCCGTACCGAATCGACTCCTCGAGGGAGGCGCCGGCCAGACGCACCGTGTTGATGGCCAGGCTGCCCTCCGACAGGCGCGGGATGAACTCCGACCCGATGGTCAAGCCCACCGCTCCCCCCAGGACCAGCAGACACAGGGTCGAAACCAGGACCAGCTTCCGGCGCTCCAAGGCGAAATGGACCACGGGCCGGTAGATCCGTTGGAGCCCGGCAACCAGACGATTCTCTTTTTCCCGCGGCCGGCCCCGCAGGGCGTAACTGGCCAGGACCGGCATCAGGGTCAATGACAGGAGCAAAGATCCGGCCAGGGCGAACATCAGGGTCAGGGCCATGGGCTGGAACAGCTTGCCCTCGATCCCCTCGAGCGCCAGGACCGGCAGGAACACGATGGCGATGATCAATTCGCCGAACATGGTCGGCCGGCGGACCTCGAGCGCGGCCTCGCGGACCGTTTCGAGAACGGTGCCCTTCCGGCCTGGGTCCTGCAACCTCCGCACACTGTTCTCGACCATGATCACCGAACTGTCCACGATCAGGCCGAAATCGATGGCCCCGAGGCTCATCAGGGATCCAGCGATGCCAAACCGCATCATGCCCTGGGCCGCGAACATCATGGACAGCGGAATGGCCAGGGCCACGATCAGTCCGGCGCGCAGATTGCCCAGGAATACAAAGAGGACCGCCACCACGAGGATGGCGCCTTCGAGCAGGTTTGTTTTAACGGTTTCGAGGACCTGGTCCACCAGGTCGGTCCGTTCGTAGACCGCCTCGATCTTCACGCCTTCGGGCAGGGAGGCCTTGATCTCCTCCATGCGCTCCCGCATCCGGCCGGTGACGTCGTGGCTGTTTTCCCCCATCAGCATGAAGCCCAGGCCGAGAACGACTTCGCCTTTGCCGGAGGCGGTGGCGGCCCCGCGGCGAATCTCGTGGCCCTCGACGACTTCGCCGACGTCCCCGATCCGGACCGGGACCCCGTCGTGCGAGGCGATCACGATGGCCGCGATCTCGCCAACGTTGCGGGTCAGACTGATACCCTGCACCAGGTGCATTTCCCCGGCCTCGACTACATAGCCGCCGCCGACATTCAGGTTGTTTCGCGACAGGGCGGTGAACACGTCGTCGAGGGTCAGCCCGAACTTGACCAGCTTGTCCGGGTCGGCCAGGACCTGGTACTGTTTGCGCTTGCCGCCCCAGGTGTTGACCTCCGCGACGCCGGCCACCGACTGCAGGCGGGGCTTGACGACCCAATCGTGAAGGGTGGTCAACTCCTGGAGGGAGTGCTCGTCGCTGGTCATGATGTAGTGATAGACCTCGCCCAGGCCCGTAGCCACAGGACCCATTTCAGGACGGGGGATGCCCCCCGGCAGTTCGACGGTCTGCAGCCGCTCCATGATGAGTTGCCGGGCGAAGTAGATGTCGGTGCCGTCATGGAAGATGGCGGTCACCTGGCTCAGCCCGAACTTGGATATCGACCGCACCCCCTCCAGGTC
>CBDTUS010000167.1:0-7743 GCA_965363725.1 uncultured bacterium
GCTGATGTTCCTGCTGCACCTGGCGCTGGGCTTGTTGATTACCCTGCCGGTGATTGTGTTTGCCGTCGCACACATGCGGCGTGCCTGGCGCCGGTCTCTTCATCTCGAACCGGGCGGCCGGGAGGAATTCGCCTTTCTCCTGGGGACGGCGGCCAGCCCTCGGGAAGCGGCGGACCTGGTCGATTCTTTCCGGACCCCGGACGCGATCACCGAGGTCTTCCAGACCGCCGCCGCGGACGCGGCCCGCCGGCTCGAACGGGCGGGAGTGCTTCTGCATGAAGAGGAATATTTCCAGGATCTGGCCGGCGCGGTCCTGTTCGGTCATCCCGCCGTCAGGCCACGGTTCGACTGTCTCCAGAAATCCGAAGGCCTGGCCAAGGATTTGGGCCGGCTGGGACTGTCACCCCACCTCGACTGGGTGGTGGTCCATGCCGAAACTCCTGAAGGAACCGCCAGCCTGGAGCTGATGTTGAAGGCCGCCCGCCGCTGGCGTGATCTGGATCTTCCGGTCCAGCTGATCATCGTCGGCGGGGAAAACCGGGGCGCCCGACAGCCCGTTGCGATGGATTCAAGGGACGCCGACTTCGGCGGATTTCCCCCGCTGAGAATCGACGCCGCGGATCTGACCCCCGGCGAATTCCACCTACTCAATGCGTCGGCCCGCCTGGTGATCACGGAATCGCTGCCCGATTTTACCATCGATCCGAAGGTTCCCGCGGATCCCGGGAAAACGGCATGGTCCGGCGGGTCGGCGGCGATGGAAACCGCCTCCGATGTTCCAGGAAAAAGCCTGGACCCCGAGCCTCTCCGGTTCTTCAACGGGACCGGAGGGTTCAACGAACAGGGCGACGAATACGTCATTCGATTGACCCGGGATCAGGAGGGCCGGCTGGGCTTTCCGCCCCTGCCCTGGATCAACGTCGTAGCCAATGACCGTTTCGGTTTCCAGGTCAGCGAAGCGGGCGCCGGATGCACGTGGTACGGCAACAGCAGGGAGAATCGTCTCACCCCCTGGTCCAATGATCCGGTGCGGGATCCCCATGGCGACGCCTTCTACATCCGCGACGACGAGACGGGTGCGTTCTGGTCCTGCCTGCCCGGCCCGGTTCCCGGCCAGGGGGATTACGAGGTCAGGCACGGTTTCGGTTACACCCGCTTCGGTCACACCGGGGCCGGACTCGGCCTGGAAACGACCATGTTCGCGGCCCGGAACGATCCCCTGAGGATCACCCGGATCTCGGTCACCAACCATAGCGAACGCCCCCGCAGGGTCTCCCTGTTCAGTTGCGCCCAGCTGGTTCTGGGCGGCGACACCAGGCAGAGCGGGCGGTTCGTCACCACCTGGCTGGATGACCAGACAGGCGCCCTGTTGGCCAGAAATCTCAACTCCGCTGCCTTTTCCCGCTGCGTGGCGTTCGCTGCGGTGGTTGCCGACCAGCCGGTGAACCAGGTTCATCATACCTGCAGCCTGGCCGGGTTCCTGGGTTCCGACCGGGATTTTTCCGCACCGGCGGCGATGGACCGGAAGGTCCTCGACGGACTCGTCGAGTCGGAAACCGAATCCTGCTTTGCCCACCAGGCCGAGATGGAACTGGACCCAGGCCAGAAGATCCAGGTGTCCTTCCTCCTGGGCCAGGAAGCCGACGCGGACTGGGCCCGCGAACTCGTGGTGCGGCATCGGTCCCCTCAGGCGATCGAAAAGGCCCTGGGCAATGCCGTCGCCTTCTGGCGGGAGGGTCTGTCTGCCCTGCGGATCGAGACCCCCAGCCCCGCGCTGGACATCATGGTGAACGGGTGGCTGCCGTATCAAACCCTCAGCTGCCGCATCAGGGGTCGGACGGCCTTCTACCAGTCCGGCGGAGCTTTCGGATTCCGGGATCAGCTGCAGGATGCCTCGTCCCTCATCCCGCTCTGGCCCGAAAAAACCCGGCAGCAGATCCTGCTAAACGCGGCCCACCAGTTTGTCGAAGGCGATGTCCTGCACTGGTGGCACCCTCCCTTCAGCCAAGGTATTCGAACGCGGTTCGCCGACGACCTTCTGTGGCTTCCCCTGCTGACCGCAGAATACATCCAGACCACCGGGGACAGAGATGTTCTGGACGAAACGGTTCCGTATCTCACCGCCCGGTCCCTGGAGCCCGGAGAGGCTGAGGTGTTCCTGCGCCCCGAACCCTCCGGCGAATCCTCGGATCTTTACGAACACTGCTGTCGGGCCATCGACCGCTCCTTTGAGGTGGGCGACCACGGGCTGCCACTATTCGGAGCCGGGGATTGGAACGACGGCATGAATCGGGTCGGCCGTGAAGGCCGGGGCGAAAGCGTCTGGATGGGATTTTTCCTCGTGAGGGTCCTCGATGGATTCGGACCCATCTGCCTCGATCGCGGCGACTCGGACCGGGCGGAGCGTTACGCCGATCACCGCCGCCGGCTGGAGCTCGCCCTCAATGACACCGGCTGGGACGGCGGCTGGTACCGCCGCGGGTATTATGACGACGGGTCCCCCCTGGGCTCCTTCCAGAACCGGGAGTGCCGGATCGACGCGCTGGCCCAGGCCTGGGCCGTGCTGTCGAAAGTGGCGCCACCGGACCGAATCGACTCGGCGTTGGCCGCCCTGGAAGAAAATCTCGTGGTCGAGGATCCCGGCCTTATCAAACTGTTGACGCCGCCTTTCGCCGACACGCCGAAGGATCCCGGCTACATCAAGGGTTACGTGGCGGGAGTCCGCGAAAACGGCGGCCAGTACACCCACGCCGCCTGCTGGGTTGTCCAGGCCATGGCCCTGGCGAAAAGGCGGGACAAGGCCGCCCGTTTTCTCGATCTCCTGAACCCGATTCTCCATTCCACCACCGCCGACCAGGTGTCCCTCTACCAGACCGAACCGTACGTGGTGGCTGCCGATATCTACGGCGCACCCCCCCATGTCGGGCGCGGGGGCTGGAGCTGGTACACCGGGTCCTCGGGCTGGATGCACCGCGCGGCCCTGGAATCGGTTCTGGGCCTGAGGGTCGAAGACGGCCGCACCCTCGTCATCGATCCCTGCATTCCCGACTCGTGGCCCGGCTTCAAGGCGACCTGGAAGATTCCCGGCAGCGGCACGACCTACCGCATCGAGGTCGGCAATCCTGACCTGTGCAGCGCCGCGATTGCACAAGCGACCGTGGATGGGAAACCGGTGACCGCGGGACCCGAGGCCCTGAGGATTCCCCTGGTCGCAGATGGCGGCCAACATCAGGTCGAGGTCAGCCTGGGCCCGGGAAGTCGGCCGGGTGATGGTGAGGATCGAAGCGGAATATGAATAACGACTTGGCCGCCTACCCCACTACTTCCAGGTCACCCGGGCCGGCAGACTGGTCACCACGACCCGCTGTCCCGGGGTGAAGGGCTTCACGTCCCCGTTCACGTCGACCCAGGCCACCCCGGAAGCAAGAGGCGGGTTCAGGACCAACCCGCCGGCGGGAATATCCAGACCCGGCGCCAATTCCATGACCACCGCGTCGCCCGCGCGGTACAAAACGTAGTTCAGATTCCCGTGGGGTGTGGGCAGATCCCCGATGGCCACTCCCGGCCCGTCGAGCCAGGCGTCGGGAATCCCCGCCGCCAGCACCAGCTCGGTGGCCCGGCCGGCGGCGACCGCCTCGGCGGACTCCCTTTCGAACACGAACATGTCGAGCACGGAACGGATGAAATCCGATCCGACCCAGGTGTGGGGCATGTCCCCCAGGAAGCGGGCGGACCGCTCGTCCTGGAACACCACCTCGGCCCAGTGGCGCCAGCCGGGCGGTCGACGGTAGGCCAGGAAGTAATCGAGCAGTTCATGGGCGCGCTCCCGCCAGCCCAGCCGCACGAAGGCGCCGATGTTGCGGACCTCGTAGGGCGTGAAGGCGTCCCAGGGTTCGCCCGCACTGCGCTTGACGAAAAATCGGTAATAGGCGTCGAAGGTGTTCTCCAGGGACCCGGGCGGGAGAATGCCCTGGGCGTCCGCCGGCGACAGGGCGATGGTCGTCGAGGTGGGATCGAAATCCCCGAGATCGGCACAGCCGGGCACGTAGTTTATTTCGTGAATCTCCATGGTCCTGGCCACGGATGCGCCCAGGTCCGTCTCGAACTCCTTCAAGACTTCGGCCAGCCGGCGGTGCTCGTCCTGGTGGCCGAGAATTTCCGCCAGCAGCACCGCGTCGCGGAAACCCCGGAGGGCGAAGAAATCGTCCCAGTAGGAATGCATGGGTTTGGCGGAGTAGCCTTCATGGCTGATGGAGGGCGGCAGGATCCCGTAGAAATGATCGAGCGGGGGGTCCTTGTACTGATCGGTGCGGCGCTGGAGACGCAGTTCATCCAGGTAGTCGGCCGCCCGCAGGACACGGGGCCACATCTTTTCGAGTAGCTCCCAGTCACCCGTGTAGCGGTAGCACTGGGCCACCAGGAAAATGAATTCGCCGCTGGAATCGTGTTCGGGCACCGGATCGGCGCCCCGGTGATCCACCACGCAGGGCACCTTGCCGTTTTCGTACTGATGGGGAGCGTACCACTCCAGGAATTCCCGGGCCGGGGCGGTCAATCCCATCTGCAAAAGGGCCCAGCTGGTCAGCGCACCGTCCCGGATCCAGGACCGGGCGTAGGAACGGGTCCCCGGCTGGATGCCCGCGCCCGACCTGTTCACCAGGATATAGCCCAGCTGGGCCTTCAGGGTCTGGATGGTTTCTTCGGCCGCGGGCGGACCGGTGATCGTCACCCTGTCCATCCGGGTACGCCACTGATCGACCACGGCATACTCGATCACGTCCGGCTCCACTTCGGCAGGCACATGATCGTGAAGGGGCAGGACCAGATCCGCCTTCCGGATTTCCCCCGGTCCGAGATGCCACCGGTAGGCCAACGAGGCCGAGGCGGACTCGAAAGGATCCTCCACCTGGTCCGCTTCGGGCAGGGTTCCCCGGCGCAGATTATCCGGGACGATTTCGCCGCTGAAAAAGGGCGTGGCGCCGAAACCGTCGGGAGCTGTGAGGGGGATCACCGCTGGACGATCATCCACCAGGATCCGATCGGCGGCCCTGGCGATGCTTCCAATGGGAGAGACGCCGCCGGATAGATTCAGGGTTTGACTGGGCGGGTTGACCTGGAACGGTCTCAAGGCCAGGAACAAAACCACCTCGCGGTTCCGGTCACCCAGGTTCTCCAGGCTGTACCGGGCCAGCAACGAGGATTTTTCCGGCTCGCCCCAGGCCATGACCTTGACCCTCAGTCGGAGATCGTCCCGGCCGATACCATCGTGAAACCAGGTCACCGACGGGATGGGCAGATAACGGTCCTCGAGGGCTTGTTCGCGGATCACGTCGTTCCAGGTCACGAGTTCCCCGTCGACGAACAGGAAAGGTTCGAGGGTGAAGCGGCCGACTCCCGCCTCGAGGGCGCCATCTTCGCTCAACAAACCTTCCTGGCTGTCGGCGTCGACTCCCACCACCGTCCAGTAGACCTGTTCGCCGAGAAACCCGCGCGGCATGGTGCCTCGGGGCAGCTCGGCCGCGATGGCCGAGAAAAAGGTCTCTTTCGTTGCCGACCACGCCAGGGGTTTGAGCTCCACCCCACCGACCGCCGCCCGACCCGCGTCCGGACCGGTAAAACGCAAACGAATCAGCCGGGACTCGCTTTCCGGAAGATACAGATGGGCCCGACCCCCCTTGCTGTCGGTGACGGTCTGCAAAGGGCGCCAGGCATCTCCCTGGTCCGAGGCTTCCACCACGAAGTCGGGCGCCGGATGTCCCGGCAGCCAGTCCACCACGAGGCCGCCATATTCTCTCGACTGCTGGAAATCGAGCCACAGGGAGGGCTGGCCGTCCGCCCCGTCGGGTGTCCAGTAGGTGGCGGAGTCACCGTCCAGAACCAGGCCCGGATCGTGACCCGCGGCCGAGGAACTCGCCCCCGCAACCGGATTAGGCGCGGGGCTGTCGGCCGCCGGAAGTTCGACCAGTTCGAGGTCGTCGATCCAGACCGAACCTTGGCCCCCGGACCCCGCGGTGATGGCGAATTCGATGGCGGCGACCCGGGAAATTTCCCCACCGCCCAAAATTTCCCCACCGCCCAAGGGACCCCAGGCGAAATCGAGATGACGTTTCTTGATCCGGAAGGTCTCCCAGTCCTCGGGCCAGGCCACGTCCCTGCGGACCTTCCACCAGACGTTTTCCCCGCTGGCGTCGACGAGCTTGAACTCCAGGTGATTGACCGGCGCCTGTCCCCTGATCCGGAAACGGAAGGCGTAGTTGGTGGGAAGTTCCAGATCCGTTTCCAACCTGGCGATGGCGTAGCCCCCGCCGGTGAACTCGAAGTCGAGCCGCATCGCCCGGCCTTTGCCCGGGGCCACGCTTTCGTGGGACACCTCCAGGAGGACCCCGTCGGCGGGATGAGCGGTCCAGGCCGGATCCCCTTCGAAATCGTCCACCACCTGGACGGCCTGCCCCCATGCCGAAGCCGCCGCCAGGGTGGCTGCCAACACCAGGACCATCGTTTCGATCCGCCGGCTCATTCCTTGACCCCGCCGGCCATGATCCCGGTGACAAACGTGCGCTGGAAGATCAGGAACACGACCAGCGCGGGCAGGATCGTCACGACCGAACCGGCCATCATCAACTCCGTGTCCTGGACATGTTCGCCCACGAGGTTGGCCAAGGCCACCGGCAGCGTGTACATCTCACTGTCCGAAAGGACGATCAGGGGCCACATGAAATCGTTCCACGCGCTCAGGAACGTGAAGGCCGCCATGGTGACCAGAATGGGCTTGATGATGGGCAGGGCCACCATGCGGAAAATCCTGAATTCGCCCGCCCCGTCGATCCGTGCGGCATCCAGCAGATCGTCCGGCACGCTCAGGGCGTACTGGCGGATCAGGAAAATCCCGAAAATACTCGCCAGGTAGGGCACGATGACCCCCGCGTAGGTATTGACCAGTCCCAGCTCCCTCATCATCAGGAAAAGCGGCAGCATGCCGACCTGGGCCGGAACCACCAGCGCACTGGCCAGGGTTCGGAACAGCTTCTCGCGGCCGGCGAAGGGCAGCTTGGCGAAGGCGTATCCGGCCAGTGAATTGACCAGGACCGAAAGCACCGTGGCCAGGATCGTCACCACGGCACTGTTGGTGAAATTGCGCAAAAAATCCAGACGGGTGAAAAGGGCGGTGTAGTTTTCCAGCGTCGGATCCCGAGGCAACAGGCGGGGCGGAAGGCTGTTCGCTTCACCGACGGACATGAACGAGGCGGCGACCATCCACAGCAGGGGCATCAGGGTGACCGCCGCTCCGAGAACCAGGGCGACGTTCAGGAGAACGGATCCGATGATCGGTTTCTTCATGCCCCCCTCCTCATGTTCTGGCCTTCTGCAGTTTCATCTGGATCAAGGCGCCGGCCAGGGTGATCACCAGCAGCACACCGGCCACGGCGGCCGCCATGCCCATGCGCCACCAGCGGAAACCTTCTTCATACATGAACAGCACCAGGCTCCGGGTCGCACCCAGGGGGCCGCCCTGGGTCATGACGTAGGGTTCGGCGAACAACTGGAAGAAGCCGATCATCGTGGTCACGCTGACGAACAGGAAGGTCGGCGCCAGGCCGGGAACCGTGACATGGCGAAACCGCCGCCCGGCCCCCGCCCCGTCGATGGCGGCGGCCTCGTAAAGGTTTTCCGGGATGGTCTGGAGCCCGGCCACGAAAATCAGCATGTTGTAGCCGAAGTTCTTCCACACCGCGAGCAGGATGA
>CBDTUS010000168.1:0-7716 GCA_965363725.1 uncultured bacterium
ATATCAAACGGGCCCTGAACGCCCATGCCGACGCGGTGGCCAACCGGGCCCTGGACGAGTGACCGCCGCCCGGCCCGGGCCCCCGTCCGGATCGGCCCTTTTCCCAACGAATTCCTGTGACAAGCAGTCGAATTCGGACTATCATGAATGGGTGAGAAGTCGGGGAGGCAGTCGCGTGCCTTCCAAATCATCGATTCGGGAGGTCCGAGGAAAGTCCGAGCTCCACAGGGCAGGGTGCTGGTTAACGACCAGGGGGAGTGATCCCACGGAAAGTGCCACAGAAAATATACCGCCCCATCCGGTTTTCCGGAAGCGGGGTAAGGGTGAAATGGTGAGGTAAGAGCTCACCGCGCTCCTGGTGACAGGAGTGGCAGGGTAAACCCCACCTGGAGCAAGACCAAATAGCGGAGGAGAGGTTGCCCGCCTCGTTCGACTCCCGGGTAGGTTGCTTGAGGTCGTCGGTAACGGCGATCCTAGATACATGACTGTCGCCGTTTTTTCCTTCGGGAATTTGCGGCAACAGGACTCGGCTTACGACCGGCTTCTCACGTCAAACCGCAGGAACCGTTTCGGTTTCCCATTTTCGGTCCCGGCTCCGGATCCCTCCGGATTCCCGGGGGCTCCGCGGAAGGCGTGAAGTATTGTCCCAATCGGTCGCCAATTCCTTTGAAGCCCCACTTCACGCAGGCATCATTTCCGGCCGTCCCTGGCGTGCGTCCTCCAGCGTGCCCGATGAGTTGGTGTCGCGCATCCGGCGTGCCGTGCCCCTGGACTTTCAGGTGTCCGATTGCCTGCTTCAGGTCCTGGCGGGCCGTGGCGTGACCGAGACCCGGGAACTGGACCGGTTTTTCTATCCCTCCCTGGACCAGCTATTTGATCCCTTCCTGCTGCTCGAAATGGATCGGGCCGTCGAACGGATGTACCAGGCCGCCCGTGACGGCGAACGGGTGGTCGTGCACGGGGATTTCGACGTCGACGGCATCACCGGCAGCGCTCTTCTGCACGAGGCCATCTCCGCCCTGACCATCGACGGGTCCCGTGTCCAGCCGGAAACTCCTTTCATCCCCGACCGCGCCACCGACGGCTACGGCGTGGCCAGCCGCATGGTCCGTGAATGGGCCGGCAGGGGAGTGACCCTTTTGATCACCGTGGATACCGGGACGGCGGCGGTGGCCGAAATTTCCCTGGCCCGCGACCTGGGCATGGATGTCATCGTCCTGGACCACCACATCTTCGACGAACGACCGCCCGCCACGGCCCTGGTCAATCCTCGCCGCGAGGGAGCCACCTATCCCAACGACGAGCTCTGCGGCGTGGCGGTAGCCTTCAAATTCGCCCAGGCCCTGAAGCTGAAAGATCCCGCCTGCCTTCCCGACACCTTTCTGAACAGTGTCCTGGACCTGGTGGCCCTGGGTCTGGTCGCCGACCAGATGGCGCTGGTGGGGGAAAACCGGATTCTCGTCAAGAAGGGCCTCGAAAGATTCAACGACCGGGCGAACGTCAGGCCGGGACTGGCCGCCCTGCTGGCGGTCAGCGGGCTGGACCGCGGGTTTCCCGTGACCACCGGGGATTTCGCCTACCAGCTGGCCCCCCGCATCAACGCCTGCGGACGGATCGGTCGGGTCATGTCCGCCCTGGAACTTCTGCTGACGAGGGACCCGGCCACCGCCCGCAGTCTGGCCGAAGAGGCCGACCGCACCAACACCCGGCGCAAGGAGCAGGATCTGCTGCTCAAGGAAGAGGCCATCGATATGGCCCTGCCCTACGTCCAGCGCGGCGACCCGGGGCTGGTGCTGGCCTCCTCGTCCTGGCACAAGGGCATCATCGGGATCGGCGCGGCCAGGCTGGTGGAACAGTATCAGCTGCCGGTGATCCTGATCGCCGAGGAAGGGGGCGAGGCCCGGGGCTCCGCCCGCAGTGTCCCCAACGTGGACGTGAAGGTCGTCCTGGACCGCTGCTCGGAGTTCCTGGCGCGCCACGGGGGACACGCCCAGGCAGCCGGGATGACCCTGCGGTCCCGTGACATAGACGCCTTCCGCCAGGCCTTCCTCGATCAGCTGCGAACCGAACCACAGACCGGGCCCGTGCCCGAGGGTTATGACCTGGATCTTTGCCTCGGCAGCATGGGCAGCCGCCAGATCGCCAGCCTGGTGGGCGAACTCGAACACCTGGAGCCTTTCGGATCGGGCAACCGCAAGCCGGTATTCCGTTGCCCGGGTCTGCGGCTGCAGCGGCCGCCGACCTACCTGAGCGGCGGCGCCCACCTCCGGTTCTCCTTCCGGGGACCGAACAAGCCCAACGGCGGGGACACCCCGGCCCTGAGCCGGGACTTCGTCTCCTTCGGCAGCGGCGATGCGTGGCGGCGCATGCTGGCCGAGAAGAGTTACCTGCCCCGGGACCTCCCGGACCTGCGGTGGGACATCCTGTTCCAGATCGGGCGCAGCACCTTTCGGCCCCGCAACGGCAACTACGATCCTGTCCAGCAGCTCCTGGTCGACATTCGACCCGCGGTGGACCAATGAGTCCGGGAGGCCAGGCAGTGGGTGTCGACCTCAAGGCCATGATGGAAAACCTGTGGGAGATGGTCCGCGTCTACAACCCCCAGGCCGACGAGGACAAGCTCTGGTTCGGCTACCGCTTCGCCAAGGCCGCGCACGAGGGGCAGAAGCGCAAGAGCGGGGAACCCTTTTTTGCCCACGCCCTGACGGTGGCCACCATCCTCGCGGAACTCCGGCTCGACGTCGACACGCTGATCGCGGCCATGGTCCACGACGTGGTCGAAGACACCGACTACGAGATGGAGGACATTCGCCAGCGTTTCGGCAAGGACGTCGCCCACATGGTCGACGGGGTGACGAAGATCAGCGGCATCCGCGCCGTCAACACCGAGGCCCGCAAGGCCGAGACCTACCGCAAGCTGGTGCTGGCCATCGCCCAGGATCCCCGCACGGTGCTCATCAAACTGGCCGACCGCCTGCACAACATGCGGACCATCAGCTACCTCAAACAGGACCGGCAGCAGGACATCGCCCAGGAGACCATGGATGTCTATGTACCTTTGGCCAACCGCTTCGGCATCGCCAAGATCAAATGGGAGCTCGAGGACCTGGCCTTCAAGGTGCTCCAGCCCGAGCGCTATTTCGAGATCGAAGCGGGGATCAACCAGACGCGCAGTGAGCGTGAGCGGCTGATCCAGAAAATCGTTTCCCCCCTGGAAACGTCCCTGAGGGAAGCGGGGGTCGCCCACGAGATCGGCGGCCGGCCGAAGCATTTCTACTCCATCTATCGCAAGATGAAGGAGCAGGAGATCGGTCTGGACCGCGTCTACGATCTGCTGGCCCTGCGGATCATCGTGAACACCAAGGCCGACTGCTACCACGCGCTCGGGGTCCTGCACAGCCAGTTCCCGCCCCTGGCCGACCGCATCAAGGACTACATCGCCACGCCCAAGGCCAACATGTACCAGAGCATCCACTCGACGGTGCGGGTGCCCGGGGGCAAGTACATCGAGGTGCAGATCCGCACCGGTGACATGCACGACCGGGCCGAACTCGGCATCGCCGCCCACTGGCGCTACAAGGAGGGCGGAGGCGCCGACCAGGCCGACCTGGCCGAGATGGTCAAGTGGCTGCGCCAGATCATGGTCTGGGAAGAGGACGTGGCCGACGCCCGCGAGTTCATGGAAACCCTCAAGGTCGATTTCTTCCGCGACGAGGTCTTCGTGTTCAGCCCCGGGGGCGACGTCTTCCAGCTGCCGCGCGGCGCCACCCCGCTGGATTTCGCCTTCCGTATCCACAGCGAAGTCGGGTTCCGCTGCATCGGGGCCAAGGTCAACGGCCGCATCGTCACCCTGCGCAGCGAACTGCAGAATGGCGACACCATCGAGATTCTCACCAGCAAGACGCCCAACCCGAGCGCCAGCTGGCTGGAGGTGGTCAAGACCGGGCGGGCCAAGCATCACATCCGGCGCTGGATCAAGACCACCCATTTCCAGGAGAGCGTCAAGCTGGGCCGGGATATTCTCGAGAAGGAACTGAAAAGGGCCCACCTCAAGACCAAGGTGGACGACCTGGTGGACGTGGCCCAGGCGATGGGCTACTCCGAACTCGACAAGCTCCTGGCGGCCGTGGGAAGGGGCGAGGTCACGCACATGAAGGTGGTGGCCCGGGTCACGCCCCAGCCTGAGTCGGCCGCCGAAAAGGTCATGTCCAAGGGCAGGGAGATCTACGATTCCCTGCTGGGCAGGGCGACGTCGGGCGTACGGGTGGCGGGCGTGGACAACCTGATGGTTTCGTTTGCCCGCTGCTGCCAGCCGATTCCCGGCGACTCCATCCTGGGCATCATCACCCGGGGACGCGGGGTTTCGGTCCACCGGGCGGGCTGCACCAATCTCAACGATCCCAACCTGGACCCTGAAAGGCTGATCGAGGTTTCCTGGGATTCGGCGCCCGAACAGACCTTCATGGTCAAGCTCATCATCCAGGCCCATGACCGCAAAAACCTGCTGATGGACATCAGCAACACGCTGAGCCAGACCAACACCAACATCGCCAGCGGGGATTTCAGCGCCGAGGACGATCTGGCCAAGGTCACCCTGGTGGTGGAAGTGAAGAATCTGAACAGCCTGGAGAAGATTCTCAGGGTCATCGGCAAGGTGCGGGGCGTCCAGGGCATCGAACGTTACCAGCTGGGCGCCGGACCGCCTGGCTGATCGGGGGAGCATCAGTGCGTTGTGTCGTGCAGAGGAGCGGACCCGCGTCGGTCGTGATCGGCGCCGAAACCGTGGGCAGCATCAGCAAGGGCCTGGTGGTCCTGGCGGCTTTCGGGCCCGGTGACACCGGCGTCGAGTTGTCCTGGATGGCCCACAAGCTGCCCCGCCTGCGGATCTTCAACGATCCCGACGGCAAGATGAACCTGTCGCTGCAGGAAGTCGGCGGGGGCATCCTGCTGGTTTCCCAGTTCACGCTCTACGGAAATACCCGCAAGGGCATGCGGCCGAGTTTCATCGGCTCGGCGGCTCCCGCAAAAGCGCGGGAGCTCTACGAAGAATTCGGTCGCCTCCTGCGTCACGAGTGGCCCGAGGTCGCCGAGGGGGAGTTCGGGGCCATGATGAAGGTTTCGCTGGTCAACGACGGTCCGGTGACCTTGATCATCGACAGGGAAGCACCCCCGGGGGACGGGTCCGATGACTGACCCGCGGCACCTCACCCCCTTCCTGGAATGGCCTCCGCAACTGGTTCTGGTCCTGGCTTCCCGCTCTCCCCGCCGGGCCGAGCTTCTGGAGATCGCCGGCATTCCTTTCCAGGTTACCCCGCCCGGTCCGGTCGAAGAGGATCTCGCGGCCACGCTGACGGACCTTCACGCCGACCCCGCGGCCTATGCCCGGAAGCTGGCCGAGGCCAAGGCCCGGGACGTCGCGGACGAGCTTCCCGGGCGCCTGGTCCTGGGAGCTGACACGGTGGTCGTCCTGGAGGGTGATCTTCTGGAGAAACCGCGGGATGAAGATGAAGCGGTGCGTCTGTTGACCCGGCTGGCGGGACGACGGCACACCGTCATTTCCGCCGTGGCCCTCGTCGGGGGGGTGGTCCCTTCCGGGGGTGTGATATCCCACGAAGAAACCGAAGTGGAATTCCTGCCCCTGGACACCGACGCAATCATCAGGTACGTAGCCACCGGCGAGCCCATGGACAAGGCCGGCGCCTATGGGATCCAGGGGTATGGGGCGATGATGGTCCGCCGGGTCGAAGGCTGCTATTTCAACGTGATGGGACTGCCCCTGGCCAAGCTGGGGGAGCTGCTGAAGGAAGTGCTGACATGAGTTCCCTGCCTTTCCCTTTTCCGGTGGTGAGCTGGGACGACGGTGAAGTGGTCCTGATCGACCAGACGGTATTGCCGGACCGGATCGCCTGGCGGCGTTGCGGGGACATTCCCTCCCTGTGCCGCGCCATAGTCGAACTGGCTGTCCGCGGGGCGCCAGCGATCGGTGTGGCGGCGGCCTATGGGCTGGCCATGTCCTGGCGGCTGGCTGCCGAGCAAGGCGGCGGCACCGGGGCCATGCTGGAACGCTTCGAGAACGATCGCCGGAACCTGGCGGCCACCCGTCCTACGGCGGTGAACCTCTTCTGGGCCCTGGACAGGGTGGGCGGACTGGCTCGCGACCTGGTGGCCCAGGGGGCGGACCCCCGACAGATCTCCGTCGATCTTCTGGCCGAAGCCCGCCGTGTCCTGGATGAGGACATCGCCATGTGCCGCGCCCTGGGCAAGGCGGGGGCGGCGCTGCTGCCGGACTTCGCCACGGTTTTGACCCACTGCAACGCCGGCGGTCTGGCCACCGGTGGTTACGGTACCGCGGTGGGGGTGATCTACGGAGCCAGGGAGGCCGGTAAAACCGTACGGGTTTTCGCCGACGAAACCCGGCCCCTGCTCCAGGGTGCGCGCCTGACGGCGTGGGAACTGGCCGACCAGGGCATCGACGTGACGGTCATCTGCGATTCCGCCGCCGCCACCGTGCTGCGGCAGGGAAGGATCGACGCCGTCATCACCGGGGCCGACCGTGTGGTCGCCAACGGGGACGCGGCCAACAAGATCGGCACCTATCCGTTGGCCGTGCTGGCCAACCGTCACCAAATCCCTTTTTACATCGCGGCGCCTGCATCCACCTTCGATCCGGACACGGCCCGGGGCGAGGACATCGTCATCGAGGAACGCGATCCCGACGAAGTGCACCGATGGGGTGATCTGCGGGCCACGCCCGAGGCCGCCGCGGCCTGGAATCCGGCCTTTGACGTGACGCCGGCCGAACTCATCACCGCCTACATCACCGAACTCGGTGTCCTGAGGCCCCCGTTCGAAAAAAGCCTGAGGCCGGTGCTTGAAAGGTGACCACTTTTCGAAAGCCCTCAATGGGCCCGCCGGGGGCTTGGAATCCCCCCGTCGGGGGAGTTGCGGTTCCTTGACAAAGCCCTTTCCGTTTGCTAGCTTACCCGTCCTGCAGCGGCCGGATTTTCCCGATTTATCCGACCTGACCGAATACCGAAAAATTGTGGATTTTCGGTACTTCTTGTTGCAGCAAAACAGGTTATGTGATCACTGGACCCCGTCCTGGCGGAAGCGCTTAGGTGTGTTCAGTGGTTTTGACGCCCACGGGTCCACCCGTGAGACCGGTATTTCTGAGGAGAAAATCCGTGAAGACCTACAGCATGAAACTGGACGAAATCGAGAAGGACTGGCTGGTGGTGGACGCCGCTGATGTCGTTCTCGGCCGCCTCGCCACACAGGTGGCCGTCTACCTGAGAGGCAAGCACAAGCCGACCTTCACCGCCCACCTGGACATGGGGGACAACGTCATTGTCCTGAATGCCGCCAAGGTGAAGATCACCGGCCAGAAGCGCGAGCAGAAGGTCTACCTGAGCCACACCGGCTACATGGGCGGCCAGCGAGTGACCACCATGGCCAAGCTCATGGAGAAGCGTCCCGAAGAAGTCATCCTGCGCGCCGTGAAAGGCATGCTGCCCAAGACCCGCCTCGGGCGCAAGCAGCTGACGAATCTGAGAGTGTACGCGGGCCAGGAGCATCCTCATGGACCGCAGCAGCCGAAAGCCGTCGAACTTTAGGGATCGAGGCGACCCCCTCATCCCGCTAGACCCGAGTTTCGGTCCCGCAGGACCGCGCTCACCTGGAGGAAGATAAGTTGGAAGAAAGATATTACGCCACGGG
>CBDTUS010000169.1:0-7700 GCA_965363725.1 uncultured bacterium
CATAGGTCACTCCGGCAGGCAGCAGATCCGTGACTTCAATGCCCGTGCCGTCATTCGGCCCGGCATTTGTAACGGTGACCGTGTAAGTGACTGTATCGCCTTCATTCGGTGCATTGTTATCAACAACCTTGGCAATCTGCAGGTCGGAACTGCTGACCGTGATCCCGGCCGAGGATGAGTTGTTGAGGCCGTTGGGATCTGCTTGATCAGCTGCCGAAATAGCGGCTGTATTTGTCACAACCGTGCCGCCGGTCCCAGCGTCGACCGTGGCCACGAGAGTCAGGGTTTCGCTGTCCCCGTTGACCACGTCACCAACAGTCCAGACTCCCGTTCCAGACACATAGGTTCCCAGGCTCGGCGTGTCTGACACGTAGGTGACCCCTGCGGGCAGCAAGTCCGTAACCGCGATACCTGTGGCATCGGTTGGGCCCGCATTTGTCAGGGTCAGCGTATAGGTGACCGTAGCACCCTCTTCAGGTGCGCCGTTGTCGACTACCTTGGCAATCTGGAGATCGGACTGACCCACGATTTCGAAGGCTTCGCTGAACTCGGAAGTTTCATTCGTCGGCGAGGTGGCCGTGGCCGTGACCCAATGGCCCGGAGGGATGGCGGCGGGCAGAGCGACGCTGAAGGTCGCCAGCCCCGAGCCAGCGGTTGTCCTGTCCACGAAACCCAGGTAGGTTTTTCCTTCACCGTAACCTGAAGGATCCGCTCCGTCGTTGCTGAAGAATTCGATCCGGTAACTGGTCAGTGAGGCACTATTCAGGGTACCCGAGATCCAGACCGTCGAACTTTCGTCGGTAACCGCCGCGCTGATCACCGGGAAGTTCTGGAGGCCGTTGGGCCCCGTGTCCGCATCGCCCGGGTCGTTGAGCGTGACGCCGTCGATTTCGTGGTCAATGCCCAGGCCGCCATTGTCGTAGATCATATTGCCAAGGATTCGGTTTTCAATGGCGTTTGCTGAGGCGGTACTGACTCCGATATAGGGGTTGCCGGCAATTTCGTTGGCCGCCCCGGCTTCGGTGCCGCCGATGGTGTTGCCGGGGGAATTGGCGAGGTGGACCGCCGCCCGGCTCGGATCGTCGAAACCATTGCCGATGGGATTGGTTCTGGTCGCATCCAGGCCGAGGATGTTGCCCTTGACGAGGTTTCCGTTTCCGTTGGGCCCCCAGAGGTAGATCCCTATCCAATCGTTGCCGGAGATGACATTTCCCTGCCCCGGCGCGACCCCGCCGATTTCCGTATCGACGCCATCGAGGGCATAAATGCCGATCTGCTGGAACGCCGTCCCGGAGTTGTCGTAGGGCATCCTGTTGTCGCCGCTGGCGTCGGTCCCGATGTAGTTACCTGTGATCCGGGTTCCGTCTGAAGTTGTCGCCGCACCATCCGAGTTGTCATCGATTGTAATACCGCGCAACCTATTTCCAGAAATAACGTTACGATCCACGGGCGTGGTCCCGCCGATAACATTGTTGGGTGATTGATAGATGGTGATACCGCTGGTGGTGTTGCCAACTTCACCGACCAGGCCGGTGACATCGGTTCCTATGTAGTTTCCGGAAATTGTATTGCTGCCCAGGGTGGTCAATAGGAGCCCATGGCTGTCAAAAGAGTGGATCACCAAGCCGCGGATGGTGCTGTTGCCGCCGGATAGCGTCAGGCCGCTGGCACCCGCCCCGGCCGATCCACCGGCCAGGGCCACCACCGGTGAGCCCGAAAAAGCCGGATCCGTGGTGCCGTCGATGGTCACCGGTTCGGTGAGAACTGGAAGAACAGAAATAGGCGTAATGGTATGGGCGCCACCGGCGAGGGGTTCGGCAATGGCGAACTGGCTCGTGGTGGTTCCGACAATCGCGTTGGCATTCTTGAGGAACTGCCTCAGGCTGCCCTGGCCGCTGCGGGAGGCGTCGGCCAGTCCGTCATCGGTGAGGTTCACGATAAGATTGTAAGCGAAACCGAGGTTAACGCTGGTGACGTCGCCTCCGCTGATGGTCACGTCAACCCAGGTATCTCCCGGTCCGGCGTCGTCGCCAATGATGGTGTCATCCACCGCCGGATCCTGTCCGCCGATCAGTGCCAGGCCACGCCCCCAGGTCATTTCGGGCAAGGGGTTGGGCCAGGTGCCGGGCACGGTGGGATTCAATCCACCCACCGGCGGAGTGGCGGCATCGCCGAGGGTCGCGCTTCGCGCACGCACCTTGTACGAGCCATCGGACAGGCCGGTGAAGGTGAAGACGCCGGCCACATCAGTCAGGGTCGAAGCGAGATAAACATTGGTCGCGTCGTACAATTCAACGTCCACGCCGGGCTGGGACGCATCCTGGGTGCCGCCATCCCATTCCGTGGCGACGCCGGCGAAATCCGCATCCTCGAAGACCAGTCCCGTGATTTCATAGGTGGGCAGGGCCGATGCGACCACCGTGGCCGAAAATTCAGAGGTGTTGCCGCCAGGGTCCGTGGCCGTGGCCGACACGAATTCTCCAACTCCTACCACCTTCGCGAAGGGCAGAGCGAAATTGGCGTCGCCGTTGACATCCGTCGTGATGTCGGCCGTCTCCAGGAGGTTCGCACCCTCGCCGTAACCCGAGGCGTCGGCGGCCGAATTGGTGAAGAATTCCACCCGGAAGGTGGTCGAGGGGGTGCTGTTGAGCGAACCGGACACCGTGATGGTGGCGGCGCCGTCGGTGATCGCCGACACCAGGTCCGGGTAGTTCTGCAATCCGTTGGGACCGCCATCGACATCACCGGGATCGTTGATTTCCACAATGTTGTCCTGGTTGTCGTTCAGGTCGATCCCCAGGGCGGAGTTTTCGAAAATGGCATTGCCGAGGATCCGGTTGCCCAACCCGGCGTTGGTCGCCAGGGCAACGCCGTCACGACCGTTGTAGGCCACGAGATTGGCCGCCTCGGGAACCGTACCGCCGATCGTGTTGTCCGCGGCGGACGTGTTGATCCGAATCCCCCCGAATTGATTACCGAGCGCCCCCGTGCCGAGAGCGTCGGTCCCGATGTAGTTCCCCCGAACCAGGTTCCCCGTCACCCCGCTGTCGGATATGATGATCCCGGCCTGCGAGTTGCCGGATACGACATTCCGGGCGCCGGCCGTTATTCCGCCGATGATATTGTTCGAACCCGCGATATAGATACCGTGGGTGCTGTTCGGCAATGCCGCCGACCCGGCGGCGTTCGTCCCGACAAAATTTCCCTGAATCGTGGAGCCATTGGTCCGGAGGTTGATACCGGTGGTGTTGCCTGAAAAGACGTTGCCGGCGCCAGCCACGTCTCCACCGATGGTATTGGCGTCAGCCCCGGTGACCGCGTAAATCCCGGAGTTGTTGCCGAGAGCCGCAGTCCCGGTCGCGTCCAGACCGATGAAATTGCCCTGAATAAAATTGCCCGTCGTGCCCGAATCCCTCAGGTAGATCCCGTGGGAATCATTACCCGAAATGACGTTGCCAGAACCGGCGGTGGTGCCGCCGATGAAATTGCCCGTCGCACCGGTGTCGATCCGGACCCCGTAAATCGTGTTGCCGAGGTCGGCCGTCCCACCAACATCGGTCCCGATGTAGTTGCCGCTGATCGTGTTACCTGAAGTCCCCGCATCCGAAATGACGACACCATTTTGGGCCCCGGAAATCACATTCCGCTCGGCCGCGGACGTGCCGCCGATGGTGTTGCCGTTGGCTTGGGTGTCGATCAGGATGTTGGTGTCACCGCCAAGGGCCACGGTGCCGGTGATATCGGTGCCGATCAGGTTCCCCTGAATGCTGGTATTGCTGGCCGTGCCCTGAACAATGATGCCGTAGGTGTTGCCGGAGATGAGGTTTCCCTCGCCGGCATTCGAGCCGCCGAGGATGGCGCCGTCGGCATTGGAGACCCTGATGCCACAAAAGTTGCCGAGAGCCAGAAGGCCCGCGGCGTCTGTCCCGAGCCGGTTACCCTGGACGACGACACCGTCCACTCCCGTAATGTCGATGGCGTCGCCGGTGGAGCGGTTGATCAACAGGGACAGGACCTGGGAATTTTCGGCGCCGGCGGCGAAGGCCAGCACGTCCAGACCGGCATTGGTCGCGTCGATTTCGATCAGGGGGGCGCCGGAGAATCCGGGGGCTGTGCTGCCGTCGAGAATGACCTCGTCGACGAAAACGGGAAGGGGGGCCACCGGTTGAATCGTACGGACCTGGGCCTGGGCGGCCCCCACGAGGATAAGAGTCAACAACAGGCCGAGGATAGCCCGACTGAAAGGCCCGGTTATTAGCCGCTCGCCAATTCGGAAAGCCCGACCCCAGCGATTCATCAACACCAGCGGGTTGGTCGATTTGATGGTCTTGGATGACATCGATTCTTCCCTAGTCATATTAGCCCGACGATCCCTTCACCTCTGCTGACACAGGAAGGCGCCATAGAACGCAACGTGTTATCAGCACACAGTTTTCGTTATGATCATTTTCGACCGGAAATTGAGAACCTGTAGGCAATTATCGGAATTTTCGGGATATGATGTGGGCCAAGAGTCTGGCCTGAGTCCCCGTTGGACCCCATAGGATCCTGTTGTGGTCCGTCATGCTGGATCGCACCCGAAGGGACGTCAGCGGACCGACCTGGAGACCAAATCCTCAGGGAATCAGAAACCAGCTCCTGCTGACACCCGCGATGGCGTTGGAATTCTTGATGAACTGCCGCAGGCACCCCTGCCTGCTGCGCACGTTGTCGGCGTTGGCGTCGTCGTTCTCATTGACAATGAGGTCGTAGCTGAAGCCGAGGTTCACCCCATTGACATCGGACCCGCTGACCGTGACGGGGCCCCAGGTGTCCCCTGGTTGGGATTACCGTAAACATAAATATTTAAACCGGTTAGGTGGTTGAAGACAACCCTAGGCAATCAGGGGTTCCCATTTGGCGAGGACCTGGGCCATTTGCTCTTTCTTGACCGGTTTGGTCAGGAAATCGTCCATGCCGGCGGCCATGCAGGCATCCCTGTCTTCGCGGAAAGCGTTGGCAGTGATCGCGATAATGGGGATTTTGGCTACCCCCCCATCTAGTAGGCGAATCTGACGCGTGGCCTCGTAACCGTCCATGACGGGCATCTGGCAGTCCATGAAGATCAGGTCGAATTCCTCTTCGGTGGCCAGAGCCACCGCCTCACTCCCGTCCTCCACGACGGTCACCTCGCAGCCCAGCCGCTGCAGCATGCCGCAGGCTACCTTCTGGTTGAACGGATTGTCCTCCGCCAGGAGAACCCGCAACGTTCGACCGGAATCCACTTCGGCCTCCTTACCGGTGGGTGCGGCGCCTAGTCCAAATCTATCAACAGATTTGGATTGGGGTGGAGAATCGTGGTCCAGCAAGGAAGCCAACCTTCCGGCGCGCACGGGTCTTGGCAGGATGCCCGCGACATAGGGCGACCACAGGGCGTTGTAATGGGGCTTGTCGGCGAGTTGGGACAGAAGGAAGACCTTGGGACGATTCTCGGAAGGGGAATCATCGATCCTCGCCAGGACAAAGAAAACGTTGTCGTCGAGGGTTGCGGGATCAAGGGCGACCGCATCCCATGGCTCATGATAACCCGCCGCGGCCCTGGTCAACATCCGGTCGGCTGCCTCGACCTCGTTGACTACGGAGCACTGATGGCCTAGATGCCGAATCTGTTCGGCCAGGACATCGCCCACGAGGTGGTGGCCTGTGGCCAACAGCACGCGCCCTCCTTTCTCAGGATTACCGGCTGCCGGCGGAGGCGCCAACTCTTCCAGGGGCACGGTAAAAGAGAACGTCGCCCCTTCGCCCATGGCTCCGGTGGCCTGGATCCGCCCTCCCATCAATCCCACCAGATGGCGGCAGATGGACAGGCCGAGACCTGTGCCTCCGAAACGGCGGGTGGTGCTGGCGTCGGCCTGGGCGAATTTTTCGAAAATGCGGTCCACCTGTTCCTGGGAGATTCCGATCCCGGTGTCGGTGACCCGAAAACTCAGGTCCTGCCCACCTAGCCCGTTCTCGATCGGCTCGACGTTCAGATAGACGTGGCCCTCGCGGGTGAACTTGACGGCGTTGTTCAGCAGGTTGGTCAGCACCTGACGCAAGCGACCCGGATCCACCAGAACCCGCTCCGGCAGCTCGGGCGCCAGGCGGCAAATCATCTCCAGGCCCTGGCTCTGGGCGTTGAAGGCGGTCAGGCCAATGAGATCCTCCACCAAGACCCGCAGATCGGTATCCACTGGATCCATATCCAGCTGTCCCGCCTCGATCTTGGAAAGATCAAGGATGTCCGTGACCAGGTTCATCAGCATGGTGCCCGATTTGCTGATGATCTCGGCATACTCCTGCTGGGGAGGCGTCAGGTCCATTTCCATGAGCAGGTCGGCGATGCCGATGACCCCGTTCAGGGGCGTCCTGATTTCATGGCTCATGTTCGCCAAAAATTCGGTCTTGGCCCGGTTGCTCGCCTTGAGGGATTCCATGGCCTCCAGCTGGATGCGACGTGCTTCCAGCCGGGTGAACATGGTGCTGAACTGGCTGGCCACGATCTGGAGCAGGTTCTTCTCGTCGGTGCCCCAAGAACTGGTGGCATCCACGTCGAAACCCAGGAAGCCCATGGGGCGGCCGTCATGCAGAATTCTCACGGCCCCGCAGGAATCCACGGCGACCCCGCCCTGGGACCAGGGAAGGTGTGTGGGCAGAGGGTGGGAGGATTCGCTCACAGAGTTGGCCAGAACCAGAAGGTCCTGCTCGAAGATCTTGTACAGGCGCGTGGCTTCATCCGGAGCCAGAGTGGCAGGAGGCTCAGCCAACGGAATCTGGCCCGCGGCCTGCCAGGTCAGCCACCTACAACTTTCCTCGTTCCGCTGGCCGAACTTGTAGAGGTAGCAGCGCTTCACACCGATGAAACTGCCCAACCGGGACAGCACCCGAACCATGTCTTCCTCGAACTGATCCAGTTCGCAGTTGAGGAAGTCATCCAGGATGGCCGTGGTCGTCCGCTCCAGGATGACCCGGTCCGATAAAGTGGCTTCGACCCCTGGGCGTTGGGGCCCCTCATCCTTAATGGCGGCCTTGGGTCGGGGCGCCGGGGCTTCATCCGGCTCCCGGATCCTGGCCAACAGATGCAGGCAGCCCAGCAGGACCAGCCAGCAAAGCCCGGCCAGCACGAACATGGAGCTCGGGAAGCCGGCAGCCAGCAAGGCAGGTATGACAATCATCCCGCTGAGCACCAGCGTGCGAAATTCAAACCATCGCTTCAAGATATCAACCTTCGATCAGGGTCAGGAAATCCGGGGCGTCAAACGCCGACCAAATCGAAAGCTGCTTCCAGGGAATTTTCCAGTTTCAGGAACTGGTTGATATTCAGCAGCGAGATGACTTGCATCACCGCCTGTGTCGCCCTTACGAACACGATGGTCCCCTCCACTTCCGCATACTCTTCGGTCAGCAGCAGGAAGGTAGCCAGTCCCGTGGAGGCGACGAACTCTAACCCCGCCAGATCCACCACCAGACTTTTTTGGTTGTCGTCCTTGAGGGAACCCATGGCAGCCGCATGCAGCTGCTTGGCCCCTTCGGCATCCAGGCGCCCCTTCAGATGCAAAACAGGGACGTGCGTCGTATCGGTTTCCCAGGTGATTTCCAATTGTTCAGCCATTTCTCTCTCTCCTAGGGTACAAGGTGTTTGGCCGGATCGAACCGCAACAGGGTCAGATTGCCGGCCGGGG
>CBDTUS010000170.1:0-7670 GCA_965363725.1 uncultured bacterium
GTAATGCCACGAAAGGCCGTCACAGGAAGTGACGGCCTTTCGTCCTCTGAAACCGACGGAATGGCGAGACCTGATCAGTACCGGTACGCCGCAAACAGCTCAGCCGATTTCAAGGCGGGTGAACGCCTCGTTCAACTCGGCTACCAGATCCGGGTCGCGGCCCTCCATGTAGTAACGTAGGACGGCGTCAGTGCCTGAAGCGCGCAGCTCGAACCAGAGGCTGTCGAACTCAAGGTAGGTGCCGTCACCGGCGTGGAACACGCGCCCGATGGTGGGCAGGACCGCGCCTTCGGGCATGCGATCCACCAGGATTTCGGCCGCTTCGGCGGGATCTTTTCCTTCCAGGGAAGCGAAAAAAGCCACCGTGGCCTCCTTGCGGGCGTTGCCGGCGGCCTTGGCTTCGTCGCGGGCCTGACCCTTCAGGGATTCGTCGAACAGGGTGATGTCGCGACGTTCGTAGAACCGGTAGCGGGTCTCGTATTTTTCCAGCAGTTCCAGATAGTATCCCGCGAAGCTGCCGCCCTCGTTGTGAAGGCGGGCCGCCAGGCATAACGCCATGACCCCGATCTGCATGGCGTCCTTTTCCTTGGGCGCCAGGCTGGTCCGAACCCCATGACGACTGGCCACCGGTTCGGCCGGCCCCATGGCCGCGCCGCCGCTTTCTTCGGCCATCATCAACAGGCGTGGCCGGGGGCCAAACTCCGCCACGGCTCCGGTCACGTCCGTGACCCGCGTGGTGTCCTGGCCGGCGGCCATCTGGTCCTCCAGATCGCCCACCAGAGACGCGAAATACTTGAATCCCACCGGCACCCGGAAGGTGCCCAGGGCGCCGCCGGACATCGTGTTGAATGTCTCTGCGATTTCCCCGATGCTCATGCTGGTCGGCCAGGTGGTCGCGACAATCCAGTTGTAGTCGTTCAGCTCTGCGGCCGCCTCCAGGGACGCGATCTTCAAGGCCGTGAGCATGAAGTAGATCTGGTTGGGCTTGAAGAAAACCAGGCAGCGTTCGTCATCCAGCGGGTCGACCTCCAGGCCGGCCGCCGCGGCGGTCTCGGCCAGGATCGCCGGCGCGACCGTCACCATGTTGAAACGGTCCCCGTCAGGATCCCAGATGAAAAAGACGTCGCACTCCCTGCGCTCCAGTAGATCCTGGGCGCCCACGTTCTTGTAGACCTGCCACTTGCCGGGGTCCACGCCGTGATTCACCCCGTTGACAATGCCGATCCCGTGGTAGTTGCTGCTTTCGGCCTCATGGGTGAAAAATACGGGGGCGCCCTCGCCGACAGGGATGTCCAGGGCCGCGAAGATCCGCCGGGCCGTGGGTCCCATCGATCCGCCCTCGGTGCAGAAGGCAGCCCGGAAGTTGCGGTCGGCCGCCGCGGGGATTTCCGCCAGAAGCCCCGGCGGCACCACCTGGCGCAACACCGCGACGTAGGGGTCCACGGGATCGAAATCGCGCCTGATGAGAGGGTCGGTGGCCGGCGCCAGCCGAATGGTCAGGCCGCCGGACATCGCCTCGGCCACCAGGTCCCTGACCCGGTCGGCGATCAGGCCGGCCATCTCCATGATCTGCCCTCCCGCGGCATCCATGGGCTTCCAGCCCCCCTTGTAGCTCTGGCTGTGGGACGCGGTGAAGTTTTCCCCTCCGTCCAGTTCCTCGAAAAACACCCCGAAGGAACTGAGCCAGATGGGCGTGGTGCGTTCGGTGATCGGCCGCAGATGGATCCGGATTCCGTGGGCGGCGTAGATCCGGGCGGCCAGATCGATGAAGGCCTGGGTATGGGGGCGCACTTCACCGCCCACGTGCAGGCTGGCTATCCCGTGCTCGGTGGCCAACCGGGCCCGGGCTTCGAGAATGATCGCCAGGGTCAGGCCGTTCAGGGGCACCCCGTAGTTGAACAGGTTTTCCGGGTCGAGAAGATCGCGGTAACCGGCGGTGCCCAGCTTGAACTGCCGGGACCAGACGTCCAGCCCGGCCGCCCCCACCAGTTCGGGGTCCACTGTGAATTCTTCGGGCTGGGGGGCGAACGAGGTGAACAGGGGACCAGCGGCGTTCATCAGGCGACCTTTCGGAGTGTGGGAGGCCCGCTGCGGGACCGGGCGGATCAATCGGGGAAGTTCACGTCCACCACGCTGCGGATCACCGAACTTTCCACTTCGAAATATTCCTCTTTGGTAAAGCTGAACAGCGAGGCGATCAGGTTCGAGGGAAAAACCTCGATCCTGGTATTCATGTCCCGCACGTTGCCGTTGTAGAAGCGGCGAGCGGCCTGGATCCTGTCCTCGGTGTTGGCCAGTTCCTTCTGCAGGGCAAGATAGTGTCCGCTGGCCTTCAGGTCAGGATAATCCTCGGCCACGGCCAGCAGCCGGCGCATGCTCTCGACAAGTTCGTTTTCATCGCGGGCCTGGGCCCCGGGGCTGCCGCTGGAGGCCTGGGCCCGGGCGCGGGCCTCGGTCACGGAGGTCAGCACCTGCTTTTCATGGGCGGCGTACCCCTTGACCGTTTCCACCAGGTTGGGCACCAGGTCATACCGCCGTTTCAGCTCGGTGTCGATCCCCGACCACGATTCGCGGACCTGCTGCCTGATGCGGATCAACAGGTTGTAGTTCAGGGCGGCCCACAGCAGAACGGCGACCACGATGCCCAGCGGGATGTACAGACTCATCGTAGGTCACCTTTCATCTGCCGGACGACAAAATCCGGGATCAGATCATGAAGTTTCGCCGCCATCTGGAGGGCCCCTTCGTAGCTGCCGGGATCGCAGAACCCGGTCTTGTAGACCGCGATCTCCCCGAAGCCGAACTCGATCATGAAAGAGGGAGCCTGCAAAAGGTATTCCATGGTGCGGGTATGGACCACGTCGAAGGCCCATTTCCGGTCCGCGGATTTCACGTAGAACTTGCGGCTGAATTCGGAGGATTCAAAGTCGATGTCATCGGCGCCGAAGAACTCCCCCACCCTGTCCATGGGGTTTTCCCGGCGGATGAAAAGCGGCACCGTGGGAAAATCGCACTGCAGGATGACCACGCCCCGGTTGTGGGTGGACCGGTTCTTGCCGTGCCCGACGACATACCGGTAGTCCATCAGGATTACCGGGTGCCCCTCGAACTCCCCCTTGATGATGTTCTTGGCCAGCCGAGAATGGCCCTTCTGGAAAACCTTGAGGCCCGGAAAGTCCCGGTCCATCGTCTTGATCTTGTCCGGCCGCAGGTCCCACCCTCTCCCGGTCGCCCACAGCAGCAGTTCCTCACGGCGTTTCTTGTCCATCTGCCAGGCGATATAGATGCCCACTCCGATGGCCAGGAATATGAGTATGACAAAAATGGGAGACACCGGATCCATCCCCGTTGGAGTGCGTGCCGTGATTCGCCCCATTGTGGTGCGGACCAGATCATATCTCAACCGGGAAATTACCCCGCTGGGCCTAAATTTATTTTGTGGTGCCTCGGAAAAGGAAAGGGCCCGGAGGGAAATCCGGGCCCTTGATCGATTGTGGAAACGTTGCCGGATCTACCGGTACAGGGACTTCACACTGCCGAAGCTGGCATCTTCGGTGCCGACCACGCAAGGGGCCAGGCCGTCCTCGAAGGCCGCCACCTTGAAAGCGTCAAAACTGAAGTTGAGACAACCCGTGGCGCCATCGAAGCAGGCACCGAGGTCTTCCTCGAGGGGAGTCTCGAACCAGAAGTTGTCGAACATGACTTCGGACAGGGCTACGTCATCCGCCGTGGCGAACCATTCGCCGTAGCTGGCCAGGGAGCTGAAGGTCAACTGTTCCGAAATGTGAACCAGGGAACACATGTAGGGAGCGGCCAAGGCCGGATCGGCAAGGTCGGCGGCAGTAAGTTCGTTAGGAGCGGGAAGCTCCATGTTGCCGGTCACCTGCCAGGTGCCCCCGGAAGTGTCGATTTCATACAGGCCGAAGTACATCTTGAAGACACCTTCGAGCGCGATCACATCGCCGGGGATGGGGTAATCGTCAAGACCGGAACCCATGTAGACCCAGATGGAACGGTAGGCATCATAGGGAGCCTCCGACACAAAGACGCCGTTGGAATAGAATCCGGTCACGACCAGATTCTGAACCTGGACCGGAGCATCTTCCGCGATCAGGTCCGTACGCATTTCATAAACCGTCTGCGCCTGGGCGCCGGCGGCCAGAAGAACCAGAATCATAACAATAGCGAAGCGCTTCATTGTGTACCTCCACGGAAGCGAGAAACGATGTGGGCGCGCAAGGGGCAGGATCGCCTTCACCTGCGCAAGGCCCGTCCAGCGGGCTCCGTTATTCCCAACAATTTCACCTTTAAGAATACAGGAGAATGCAACCTAATGTCAAAATATCTTTATAAATCGTAACATATTGCCAAAAGGGTGCTTGGAGATCTAACACCTTCCATGACAACACATAATGTGAGCTCTGCTCCCTGCCATCTTTTTAAATCAACAATGAAAATGATTATCGGAAGCATTATAGCTCAAATCCCGAAGCTCACTTCAATCCCCGCAACAGGGAAACCGGCACCTTGACCGTCATTTCCAGCAACGCCTGACTCATGGTCTTGCCCTGGGGATCGACCAGCAGGCTGGTGGTCCCTCCCCCGCCGAGGGACTGTTCGAGCAGGAAATTCAACCCCTGCAGGTTGTCCAGTTCGTAACGGGTCACGTCGCCGAACACCCGGCCCTTGAAGAATCTTTTCACCACGGGGGCGGTCAGCTTGGCCACCATCCAGTCGTAGACGCGCGGGCTGCGGGCCAACACGCCGATGTTGCAGGTGTCCCCCTTGTCGCCACTGCGGGCGTAACAGAGCCGCCGCAGCTGAACCGCCTTGAGCTCCCCGGTAAGCTTGACTTTTTTGCGCCGGAGGCGCGGTTCATCACTGGTCACAGGCACCCCTATTTCACCGCGCACCGGAAAATGAATTTCCTGGAAATGTTCTTCATTGTCGGTGTCGAAGGTGAGGATCTTGGCCGAGACTCCATCGCGGCGCATCAACGCCGGCCAGTAGGCCACCACCTGGCGCGGCCGGGGCCGGCCCTGGGTGCTGACCGCCATCCCCGAGGGGCCGGCGAGAATCAGGGCGGGTAGGGCCTTGCTGAAATCCATGATCTTCATGTGGTCGTGATCGCGGACCCCGAAACGGAGATAGATCTCGTTGGGATCGCAGCCCGCCACGGAATCCGGCCAGCTCGAGGCCGCCCCGACCAGGGCGGTGGAGGTCTGCTCGAACTCGTGCCCCACCTTTTCCCAGAAGATCTCCTGGACCGCGGCGGCCTTTTTCCTGATTTCAGGGCCGCTGACCAGGATTTCCCCTTCGGCCTTCCAGCCGTCGTCGAAGGCCATGGACACCTTGAACATTTCCGGCGCCGGACCGCCCCGGACGCCCGAGATCTTCACCCGATCCTTTCCGGACTCCTCCACCTGGATCGTGTCGAAGAAAGCCACCCCGTCCGGGGAGATGTACTGGGCCGGGTCCCCCATCTCGTAGACCAGCTGCTCCTTGACCGATTTTTCATTCACCAGGCCGCCGGTCTTCCTGTGCTTGGTCACGTAGAATTCACCGGAGGAATGCATCTCGATGATGGGATAACCCATGTTGTGGAAGCCGGGCACCTCCTGCCAGTCGGTGATGTTACCGCCGGAGGCCTGGGCGCCGCACTCGATGACGTGCCCGGCGACGATGCCGGCGGCCATCCTGTCCCAGTCATCCATGGCCCAGCCGAATTCGTGGATCATCGGGGCCAGCGTCAGCCCGGTGTCGGTCACCCGGCCGGTGACGATGATCTGGCACCCCGCATCCAGCGCCGCGACCACCGGCTCGGCGCCCAGATAGACGTTGGCCGAAGTGATCCGTCGCCGGACGTCGGTGAAATTCTCGCCGGTCTCCATGTTGGTGAATTTCTCGCCTTCGGCGGTCAGTTCGTAGAGGCGCCCGGAAATATCGTCACCGTAGACCACGCCCACCTTGAGGTCGAACCCCTTGCGGCGCGCCAGGGCCAGGATCTGCCGGCCCAACCCCACCGGGTTGATCCCGCCGGCGTTGTTGATCACCTTGACCTTCTTTTCCACGATCAGAGGCAGGCAGGTCTCCAGCTGGGTCAGGAAATCCCCCGCGTACCCGAGGTTGTGGTTCTTGAGCTGTTGCTTCCGCAGGATGGACATGGTGATTTCGGCGAGGAAGTCCATGGTGATGTAGTCCAGGGGTCCTCCGATGAGCTGCCTGCGCAGGGCGTCCTGGTCGTCGCCCCAGTAGCCGCCCGCGTTGCCGATGCGGATTTTCTTCTTCAAACTGCCTGCCTCCGGCTGAATGATCTTCGCTCAGGGTATTGGACCCTTGTTATTTTCCATCCAGACACGATAATGGCTTCTGGCCCGTTGGCGAACAAGCAGGAAAGGAAATTCATTCCGATGGTCGCAGACCCCGGGAAGGCCCCCAAGTATTTCGTGTTCGGTTTTCCCCTGGCCGAGGCCGCCTGGCAGCGGTTCGAGGTGGGCTCGGTTCTGCCCGCCGACCTGGGGGCCGATCTGGACGATCCCTCCTATCAGATCCGCCAGCTGGCCGATCGGATCAACCGCGACTCCGCGCGCCAGTCCGAAGGCGGCGCGGCCGTGCCGGCGGAGATTCTCCTGGCCCTGCGCACCCTGAACCAGGCCCTGCGTTTCGTGGCGAACCGCTATTTCCACCAGGACAATCCCGGCAGCCTGGCCCGCTGCCGTCAGTGGGGGCAGGAGCATCTGGGCCCTGAAAGCCTGGCGGCCCTGCACCGGACCTTTGTGAATCTCTTCCCGCCTCTGCCCTTGCGTGCCGGCCAGGCCGACGCCGAGGCATTCCTGGCCGACACCAGCGGCCCGGTCAGCGGACTGGACCAGGCGACCCTGGAAATGATGCTCCTGTTCCTGAACACGGGCAACCCCGCCGCCGCTGAGACCAGCGAACTGTTCGACGACGAGGAACTGCGTCTGAAGGCCTCCTTCATTCCCTTCATCACCGGCATGGAGGGTTTCCTGGACCAGTTCGAGCCCCCCGGCAGCGAGGGCACCTCCCTTTTCCATCTCCTGCGCGGCCCCATGCTGGCCAGCCCCTCTTCACTGGCGGGGCAGATCCGCTACATCCGGGACCACTGGGGGCATCTGCTGCCCGAGGAATTCATGCTGCGCCTGCAATTCGCCCTGGACGTGCTTCAGGAAGTGGACGTCACCCGGGGCGGCGCGCCGGGACCCCCGCCGGTCCTGGAATTCGGACCCGGGTCACCCTCCTGGGGAGACACCCAACCCGAGCCCGAGGCCTTCAGCGCCGATGCCGACTGGATGAGCAACGTCGTGCTGATGGCCAAGTCCGTCTACGTCTGGTTGGATCAGCTCAGCCGATGGCACGGCCGGCCCATCGGTACCTTGAACGAGATTCCGGACGAGGAGCTCGACAGGCTGGCCGGGTGGGGCGTGACCGGCCTGTGGCTGATCGGTCTTTGGGAACGGTCCGAGGCCTCCCGGCTGATCAAGCAGTACATGGGCAATCCCGAGGCCGCCGCCAGCGCCTACGCCCTCAAAGATTACCGGATCGCCGACGACCTCGGCGGAGAAGACGCCTGGCGCAACCTGAGCGAGCGCGCCGGCCGACGTGGCATCCGCCTGGCCAGCGACATGGTGCCCAACCACATGGGGATCGAC
>CBDTUS010000171.1:0-7659 GCA_965363725.1 uncultured bacterium
CGGGCCTATTTCGAGAAGCCCGGCGACGACCCGGCCCGCGGCCTGGCCGCCTGGCAGTCCCACCCGCTGTGGCTGGTCCGCCGGTGGATCGCCAACTTCGGTTTTGATCGGGCGGAGTCCATCTGTGCCTGGAACAATCAGGCGGTACCGGTGGTATTCCATGTCCTGGCGCCCGCGGATCCCGACCTGGGAGTCGAGCTTCTGGCGGAATCCGGCTGCCGGGTGAAACCCGGCCCGGTCCCGAGGTCTTTGGTCGCGGCCGAGCGGATCAGCCGCCGGCGCCTGGAGGATATCATGGCCGGGTTTCCCTGGCTTATCGTCCAGGATACCACTGTCCAGGAGGCGACTTCCTGGTTGCTCGGCGAGGTGACGGGCAGGACGGAAAACAGGGAGGACCCGGTGCTCGACATGTGTGCGGCACCCGGCGGAAAGACCGCTTTTCTGTCCTCCCGCTGGCCGACCGGAGGGCGGGTTGTCGCCATGGACAACCGACGTGACCGGGTACGGCTGCTGGAGTCCACCGTGAAAAGGATTGAGGCCGACCGGGTGGACGTGTTATTAGCGGAGGGAGATCGGGCGCCCTTCCGACCGGATTCCTTCGGCGCGGTGTTGCTGGACGGTCCCTGCAGCGGGACCGGAGTTTTGCGCCACCATCCCGATGGGCGCTGGAGATTGAAGGCCGGTCTGCCCGCCAAAAAGGGAGCCTTTCTGGCCAAGCTGGCCGACCGGGCGGCGGACCTGGTCAAGCCGGGCAGGCTGCTGATGTACGGAACCTGCTCGCTGGAGCCTGAGGAAAACGAGATGGTGGTGGAGGGTTTGCTGGCCCGGCGCGGCGATCTCGAACCCGCCCCGGACACCGAGGGCCGGTGGCGGCGTCTGTGGCTGCCGGGCGATTCGTCCGGAACTAGAGGTGACGGTTTTTTTGCCGCCCGTCTGCGAAAGAAGGATTGACCCGTGAAGTTGTGGAAGTTACTGCTGCTGCTGGCGTCCCTGGTGTTGACCGGAGGCGTTCTGCTGTTGCTGGTCAATTTCCTGGTGTTGCCGTCCCTGGTCCACAGCAACAAGGTCGTGACTATGCCCGACATTCGGGGCATGACCGTCACCGGAGCCGAAACTCAGCTGGGGAGCATGAGCCTGGAGGTCGAGGTGTCGCGGCTGAGGGCCCATCCGACCATCCCGGCAGGAATGATCCTGGACCAGATTCCCGGGCCGGAATCCAGGATCCGCGGCGGCCGGACGGTGCGGGTGGTGACCAGCAGCGGTCCTCCCGAAGGATCCCTGCCCAATCTGGCGGGTCTCAGCCTGCGGCAGGCGGAAATCACCCTGCAGCGGGAGAACTTTCGCCTGGGCCGGGTCTTGAAAGTCCGCAAGGCCGGGGTCACCGGACCGGTGGTGGCCTACCAGAACCCCATGGCCGGAACCGATCTCTACAAGGGGGCGGTGGTCGATCTGGTCGTGGCGCAACCCGGGGCCGCCGAACTCTTGAGGATGCCCGACCTGCGCGGCATGCCCCTGTACCGGGCCCGACAGGCGATCTCCGATGCGGGGTTTATCCTGGCGCCGGTCACCTTTGAACGCACCTCGCGGACCGCGCCCAACCTGGTCCTGTCACAGAATCCGCCGGCGGGCGAACGGATCAGCAAAGGAGATCGGCTTGAACTGGTTGCCTCGTCCCGCTGAAGGTACCGCCCACGTGGCGCCCTCCCTGTTGTCCGCGGATTTTTCCGACCTGAAAACGGATGTCGCGGACATGACCGCCGCCGGCGCCGACCTGCTGCACCTCGACATCATGGACGGCCACTTTGTCCCCAACCTGACGTTCGGCCCGCTGGTCTGCCGCGCAGTCCGGCGCATCAGTGATCTGCCCCTGGACGCCCACCTCATGATTTCCGAACCCGGCAGGTACCTCGAGGCTTTTGCCAAGGCGGGCGTCGATGCGATCACCATCCACGTCGAATCAGGCGGCGACACGGCGGAGATCCTGGATCGGATCGGCGACCTGGGCCTCAGGCGCGGCGTATCCCTGCGGCCGCGAACCCATCTGGACCACATCCTGCCCTGGCTCGACCGGCTGAACCTGGTGCTGGTCATGAGCGTGGAACCGGGATTTGGCGGCCAGGTGTTTGACCCGTCGGCCCTCGAGAAAATCGCCACCTTGGCCGGCGCCCGCCGGGACCGGAATCATGAGTTCCTCATCTCGGTGGATGGCGGGATCAACGCCGAGACCGGTCGGGCCTGCCGCGAGGCCGGGGCCGATATCCTGGTCTCGGGATCCTGGCTGTTCGGGGCGGAGGACCGGGCGTCCCGGATTTCCCTTCTCAAGCATTCGGCATGAGGTCTGGCTGGAAACCGTCCCTCCCAGTTTGGGGCGCTTTTCTCCTGTCATTTTTGGTCGGTCTGCCGGTGCATCGGCAGGGGTTCAACCTGCTCGACGACGGCCTGTGGCTGCTGGGGACCCGCGTCATCTCCGAAGGGGGGACCCTCTACGGGGATGTCTTTTCGATCTACGGCCCCGCCCGCTATTTCCTCTTGGCTCCGTTTTTTCTGGTGCTGGGAAAAAGTGCCCTGACCCTGGCGATCTTCAAGGCTTTCCTGGACGGGGCGGCCTCGGCGTTCGGTTGGTGGTACACCCGGCGGCTGGGTGCGGGCCGCTGGTCGTGGCTGGTTCCTCTGGGCGTGATTGCCTTCGGGCCAGTTCATCCGCGTTATTTTGCCGCCGCTATTTTTGCCGCCCTGGTGGGTTGGCTGCTGGTGCGACCGGTTTCCCGAAGGACGGGCTTGATCACGGGATCCGCCTGGGGAGGACTCTGTCTTTTCGGTCTGGATATGGCCGGGTATGGAGCCGTCATTCTGTTAGGGGGCTGGGTCCTGGCGCGGAGTCTGGTTCCCGGGAGATCGGCCAGACCCGGACTCCCGTTCACCGGCATTGCCGCGGGCCTGTCCGGTGTGCTGGGGTTGGCGGTCGTCACCTGTCTGGCCCTGGGTGTCCTGGGGACGGCCTTCTGGGACACGGTGGTTTATCCCCTGACCAGATTCACGGACGCCATGGGGGTGTCCTGGCTGGAGAGTTTCCGCAGCGACCCCATGCTGCACCATCCTTTTTCCGGACTGTTCACCGGGGAGGCCCTGCCAGGTGTCTGGCCGGGACACTCCGGGCAACGGGCCACCGCTTTCCGCGCCATGTTTCTCTTGGCCTGGGTCCTTCCCTTGGTTTTCCTGTGGGCAGCACGCAGGTCGGGTGATTTACGTCTGGCCCCTCTGGCGGCCTTCGCGATGGCGGGATGGGCCACCCTCCTGGCCCGCGGCGACGTTTTCCACCTGCGCCTGATCTGGTTCGGGATCCTGCTTTTGGTGCCGGTCCTGGTGTCCGGTCTGCCCGCAGGAAGGATCGTGCGAGGCTTCGCGGCGGGTCTGTTTGTCCTGGTGGTGGCCGGGCCCCTGGTGGGGGAAAAGGTTTGGTTGGCCACCCATCTTCATCGCCCGGGCCTTGTCCGCTGGGAGCGCCCTTCCGCCCAGGTGTATCTCGAAGCTACGAGGGCCGAAACGCTGGAAGCGGTCTGTGCCGGATTGAACTGGGACGGGCGATCTGCGGTGCTGGTCTGGCCCGTCCAGCCCGGCCTGCAGTTCGTGCTCGGCGCACCGCCAGCCACGGCTCAAACCACGCTGCTGGGAAAAGAGGTGCGGGATACCGGGGCGGTCATCGCCGAGTTGGAGGAGAGCCGGGCTCCGTCGGCCATCCTGGGCAGCGCGACCGGTCTGGTGGCCGGCGTTGCCGACATCCGCGGATTGGAACCCGAACTGTGGACCTATCTGCGCGCCCGATACCTGCGGACCGAAGAGTTCATGACCGAGGACGAAGCCTTCATTACCGCCCTCCGGGTACCGACAGCCGCGGGCCCGGCTTTTGTCCCTCCGGCCGACCAGCGGTTGCCGGGCATCACTCAGCAGGCAACGACCGGGATCAGCCCGGCCATCGGACCCCAGGTGACGGTGGCCCAATCTTTCCAGGTGGAGGATTTCGATCTGGGAGCGGTGGAGTTGATGTTGCGGGCGCCCGGTCCATTTCCCTATCCCGTGTCTTTCGTCGTCACTTTCTATCAGTTGGGGGGCGACCGCGGCGGCAAGAAGATCCTGCAATTCCCCTTCCAGGTGTCCTTGGAGGAACGGACCAAGAAAATCCGGTTTGCCTTTCCTCCGCTGGCACAAACGGTAGGCCGGACCCTGCTGCTGGAAATCACGGGGCATCCTGAAGGAACCCGGCCCTTCAATCTCCTGTGGAACAAGGCCAGTGAAGAGGTGCCGGTCTTCGTGGACTACTACCGCCCGGGCCAGGCCTATTTGAACAAACGTCCTTTGGAGGCCGACCTCTATTTTGTGACCTTCTGAGGGGAGGGGCCCGGGAAACCGGCCAACTCCCTATTTCTTGCCAATTTGCGGACAAAATGTTAGATTTCCCCTCCTGCGGAAAGTCCGAAGGTGGCCCAAGTGGTCGTCGGGTTTTTGCATTTTATTGAATAGCAACAACTTGGAGCACCTGGCATGATGGGCGGACAGCGAGTTTGCCAGTAGGGGCCGGTGCGCCTGTGTGTGTTTGTAGGGCCGACACGGATTTTTTCCGGTGGGCGCGGAGCAAAATTTGTTTCAGGAACTGACCAGGCGCCTCGACCGGACCATGAAAAAACTGGCTGGGCAGGACCGTCTGACCGAAGAGAACATCGCCGAAGCCTTGCGTGAGGTCCGACTGGCCCTGCTTGAGGCCGATGTGAACTTCACGGTGGCCAAGAAGCTTATTTCCGCCATCCGGGAAAAGGCCACCGGCCAGGATGTGATCGGCAGCCTGACGCCGGCCCAACAGGTGGTCAAGATCGTCAACGAGGAGTTGACGACGCTGCTGGGCGGACAGGCCGCGGAACTGAATCTGGATCCCGCCAATGCCCAGGCCAAGGGCCTGACCACCGTGATGGTCATGGGTCTGCAAGGTTCGGGCAAGACGACCTTCTGTGGCAAGCTGGCCCTGCGGCTCAAGAAGGAAGGTCGCAAGCCCATGCTGGTGGCTGCGGACATCTACCGTCCCGCCGCCATCGACCAGCTACAGGTGATTGCCGAGAGCATCGACGTTCCGGTTCACAGCGACCGTGAGCGCAAGAACGCCGCCCAGATAGTCAAGCTGGGCATGCGGCGTGCCAAGGACAACAAGTGCGATTGCCTGATCGTCGACACGGCGGGCCGGCTGCACATCGACGACACGCTGATGGGCGAGCTCGAGTCCATCGTCAAGACGGTGCCGATGGACGAGAAGCTCCTGGTGCTCGACGCGATGACCGGCCAGGAGGCCGTCAACATCGCGCAGACCTTTGCCGATCGTCTGGACTTCGACGGGGCGATCCTGACCAAGATGGACGGGGATGCCCGGGGCGGCGCCGCCCTGAGCGTGCTGGAGGTCACCGGCAAGCCCGTCAAGATGGTCGGCGTGGGTGAAAAAATGGAGGACATCGAAGTCTTCCACCCCGACCGCATGGCCGGGCGGATCCTGGGGATGGGGGACATGCTGACCCTCATCGAACAGGCCGAAGATAAAATGGATCTGGACGAGGCCGAGCATCTGGCCGGCCGCTTCGCCCAGGGTGAGTTCACCCTGGAGGATTTCCAGGCCCAGATCAAACAGATGAAAAAGATGGGTCCCTTGAAGGGGATCCTGAAGATGATGCCGGGCATGAACAGCGACGTGCTGGACAAGGCCAAGGTGGACGACAAGCAATTCGGCAAGGTCGAGGCGATCATCAACTCGATGACGCCCGTCGAACGCCGCAAGCCAGACATCATCAACGGTTCGCGCCGCAAACGGATTGCGCGCGGAAGCGGGACCACGGTCTCGCAGGTCAACAAGCTACTCAAGCAGTACCGGGACATGAAGCGGATGATGCGACAGATCAATTCCGCCGGGGGTCTCGAACAGTTCGGCAAAAATGTACTAGGCGGCTGAATTCTTTGGCGGCTGATATATTTGGCGGCTGAAATGTTTGACGGATAGCTTGGACAATGCACGCGGCGCGCATGGTGCGCGGCGCGACACCACACGAAGTGGAGGTTGATAGTGGCGACGACAATCAGACTTACCCGCATGGGCCGCAAGAAGCGTCCTTTCTACAGACTGGTCGTGCTGGACAGCCGCAAGCGGCGGGACGGCGCCTACCTGGCGAACCTGGGTTTCTACAACCCGTTCACCGAACCCCATGAAATCAACATTCATGCCGATGAGATCATCGAGTGGCTGAGCAAAGGCGCGACGGTGAGCGAAACCGCCCGCAGCCTGCTCAGGAGCGAAGGCGTCCTTTACCGGTATTCCCTGGTCAAGCAGGGCCTGGACGCCGCCGAGATCGACACCCGCGTGAATGAATGGCGCGCCAACGCCGAAGCGAACCTGGCGAAGCGCGAGGACGCGAAGGCTGAGAAGGCCGCCAAGAAGGAAGCCGAAGCCAAGGCCGCCGCCGAAGCCGAGGAGCAGGCGAAGGCCGAGGCCGAAGCCGCCGAGAAGGCCACCGCGGCCGCCGAAGAGAAAGCCAAGGCCGAAGCCGAAGCTGCCGAGAAGGCAGCCGAGGAAGCCGAAGCCGCTGCGGAAGCCGCGGAAGAGGCCCCGGCCGAAGAAGCTGCGGCCGAAGAAGGCGCTGCTGAAGAAACCCCGCCCGCCGAGGACGCGGACGAGAACAAGGAAGAGGACAAGTGAGCGGCCCCGAAGAATACACCCCCGGTGAGGAAGAAACCCCTGGCGGTGAGGCTGCGCCTGAAGCCGTCGAAGCCGTCGAAGCCACCGAAGGCCTCGATGAACAGGAAGATCTGCTGAACATCGGGCAGGAGAGGATCCTCGAACTCATCTCCTTTCTGGTGGTCAACCTGGTGGAGAATCCCGAAGACGTGAGCGTGGACATCGTCCGTCGCCAGGATCGGGACGTGTACCAGGTGCGGGTTAACCAGATGGACCTGGGCAAGGTGATTGGCAAGGGCGGGCAGACCGCCCAGGCCATGCGGGTTCTGCTGACCGCGGTCAGTGCGAATACTGACCAGCGGATCGGCCTGGAAATCGTCGAGTAGCCGGCCCATGGATGGATTCATCGTCATCGGCGAGGTCGTCAAGGCCGTGGGTCTGAAGGGCGAAGTCAAGCTCTTCCCGCTGCTGGACTTTCATCTGGACCTGCTGGACAGCCCTTATCTCGTCTGGGATGATGGATCGGCGGTCCAGGTGCAGAGGCACAGACAGGCAGGAAGCTGCGAAGCGGTCAAGGTGGCCAGCGTCGATGACAGGAATGCCGCCGAAGGGTTGGTGGGGCGGGAAATGGGATTCCGCAGCTCCGACTACCTGGAGCCCGACTTTCCCCGGCCCGCCGGAGGGCTGCCCTTCCGGTACCTGGGGCGCGAAGTGGCCACCGGCGATGGGCGGATCGTCGGCACCGTCGACGAAGTCCGGTTCACCGGTGGGGGCTACCTGCTGGTGGTCGGTGATCCGACCGGCGGCAAGGGGGAGATCCTGATCCCCGCGGTCGAACCCATTTTGCGGCCCGACGAGGGGCTGGTTGGAACACTGGTGATCGATCCGCCGGAAGGACTGCTCGATGTCCAGGGAGAATGAAGTCCCGGCCATCAAGGTGCTGACCCTCTTTCCGG
>CBDTUS010000172.1:0-7659 GCA_965363725.1 uncultured bacterium
CCCGGCTGTGCAAGGACATCATGTGCCGGTTCAAGACCATGACCGGGCACCGGGTCCTGCGCAAGGCGGGCTGGGACACCCACGGACTGCCGGTCGAGCGCACGGTGGAGAAGCAGCTGGGCATCCAGGGCGCGCAGGCCATCCAGGAATTCGGGCTGACGCCCTTCAACGAGCAGTGCCGGGAAAGCGTCTGGACCTGCAAGAACGACTGGGACGAGTTCACCGAGCGGCTGGGATACTGGGTCGACCTGGACGATCCCTACATCACCTACGACAACAACTACATCGAAACGGTGTGGTGGATCCTGAGCCGGTTCCACGCCGAGGACCTTCTCTACAAGGGGCACAAGGTGGTGCCCTACTGCCCTGTCTGCGCCACGCCCATCTCGAGCCACGAGATGGCCAACAGCTACCGCTCGGTCAGCGACCCGAGCATCTTCGTCAAGTTGAAGGCCACCGACCGTGACGAGTATTTCCTGACCTGGACCACCACGCCCTGGACCCTGCCCTCGAACGTGGCCTTGGCCGTCGGGACCGACTTCGACTACGTGCGGGTGCGTCACGGCGGCGAGGTGCTGATCCTGGCCGAGGCCCGCCTTGGCGTACTGGATCCCGAGGTCGAGACCGAGGTCCTGGAGAAATTCAAGGGCACCGACCTGCTCGGCCTCACCTACCAGCAGCTGCTGCCTTTCGTATCCGCGGGCGACGAACGGGCTTTCGTGGTGGTCGAAGCGGATTTCGTGACCCTCGATTCCGGGACGGGCATCGTGCACATGGCGCCGGCCTTCGGTGAGGACGATTACCAGATCGGGAAGATCGAGAAGCTGGCCTTCTTCAAGCCGGTGGACGCCAACGGACAGTTCACCGAGGAGATCTCGCCCTGGGCGGGGTTGCACGTCAAGAAGGCCGACCGGCAGATCATCCGGCACCTGCAGGCAGAGGGCAAACTCCTGCGCGAGGAGATCTACACCCACGACTATCCCTATCACGACCGGTGCGACAACCCGCTGATCTACTTCGCCACGCCGAGCTGGTTCATCAAGACCAGTTCCATGCGGGACCAGCTGGTCGAGGCCAACAAGGAGATCACCTGGGCGCCGCCCGAGGTGGGCAGCGGCCGGTTCGGCAACTGGCTGGCCGGGAACATCGACTGGAGCCTGAGCCGCAACCGTTTCTGGGGCACGCCGCTGAACATCTGGATCTGCGACGAGTGCGGCGGTCTGCAAATGCCGACCTGCCGCCAGGATCTGACCGAACTGACGGGTGCCGACCAGTCGGATCTCGACCTGCACCGGCCGCACGTGGACGACCTGACCTTCGGCTGCACCGCCGCCGGCTGCACCGGGACCATGCGGCGGACGCCAGAAGTCATCGACTGCTGGTTCGATTCCGGCGCCATGCCCTTCGCCCAGTACCACTATCCCTTCGAGAACGAGGAACTCTTCGAAAGCCAGTTCCCCGCCGACTTCATCAGCGAGGGCATCGACCAGACGCGCGGCTGGTTCTACACCATGCTGGTGATCAGCACGTTCCTCAAGGGGACGAGCAGCTACAAGAGCTGCCTGGTGAACGAACTGATCCTGGACAAGAAGGGCAAGAAGATGTCCAAGAGCATCGGGAATACCCTGGACCCGATGGACGTCATGAGGACTGAAGGCGCCGACCCGCTGCGGTGGTACATGATCACCAGCAGCCCGGTCTGGACCCCGACCCGATTCGATCGTGGCGGTGTGAAGGAGGCCCAGCGCAAACTGCTGGCCACCCTGGAGAACACCTACAACTTCTTCACGCTCTACGCCAACCTGGACGGCTTTGTGCCCGACCAGGCAGGCGACCGCGAGCTGGACCAGCTGGACCGCTGGATACTCAGCAGGCTGCAGAGCGTGACTGGTTCCGTGACCAAAGACCTGGACGCGCTCCACCTGACCCGGGCGGCCAAGACCATCGGCACGTTCTTCCTGGACGACGTGAGCAACTGGTACCTCCGGCTCAGCCGCCGCCGGTTCTGGAAAGGCGAGATGACCCCGGACAAGCGGGCCGCCTTCACCACGCTGTACACCGTGCTCGAATCCAGCCTGCGCCTTCTGGCGCCCTTCATGCCGTTTGTCACCGAGGAGATCTTCCGCGGCCTGACCGCGCACGCCGATCCCCATGGCTCGGTCCACCTGCAGGATTTTCCCCGGGTAGACGAATCCCTCATCGACGCGGACCTGGAGAAGACCATGGCCGCCGCCCAGGCCGTGGTGAGCCTGGGCCGCAGCCTGCGGCAGGAATCGGGCCTCAAGACCCGGCAGCCTCTGGGAAGGCTGGTCATGCATTCGAACGACGACCGGGTCACTCTCCTGAAGGCCGATGGTCTCTTGACCGGTTATATCGCAGGCGAACTCAACGTCAAGGACGTCGGCACGGTCGACGACCCGCGTGACATCGCCACGCTGTCGGCCAAGGCCAACTTCCGGGCCCTGGGCCCGCGGTTCGGCCAACGGTCGCCGCTGGCGGCCAAGCGTATCACCGCCATGACATCCGACGAGATCATGGACCTGCGCGAACACGGCACCGTGACCCTGGATTTCGAAGGCGAGCCCACGCCATTCACGTTCGAGGAAGTCATGGTCATCGAAGAAGGCGTGGGCGCCTTCGTGGCCACCGGCGACCAGGGTCTGACGGTGGCTCTGGACACCACCTTGACCGATGACCTCCTCCAGGAGGGCCTGGCGCGGGAAATCATCAATAAGGTGCAGAACCTGCGGAAAAAGAGCGGTTTAGAGGTCTCGGACCGGATTGAGCTGAATATCAGCGGTCCAGTTGCGATTTTGGCGGCCGCCCAGCGGTTTTCCGAACGGATTGCCGCAGAGACCCTGGCTCTAGGCGTTGCTTCTGCCAGGGATTTGGCTTATAAAGACACATTCAAGATCGAAGAACACGAAATCGGCATTGCCCTGGAAAGGGCCTGATGCCAGGCGGGGAGGGGCCCCATGAGGAAATCCGAGCTCGCTAGATTCAGGAAAATGCTCATGGAAGAGAGGGATAGGGTTTCCCATTCCCTGGCCCAGCATGAGAAGATCATCAAGCATACCGATGACCAGTCCGGTCTGGAGGTGGGCAAGGCCCACTCCAACCACATGGCGGACCAGGGAACGGACGAGTTCCAGTACGAGACCACCATCAAGTTCGCCAACACCGAAGGCCGTTACCTCTACAACATCGAAGAGGCCCTGGGGCGGATCGAGGACGGATCCTTCGGCAAATGTCAGGGATGCAACAAGGCCATCGGCCTCGCGCGCCTCAAGAGGCTCCCCTACACCCGCATGTGCATCGAATGCAAGGAGAAGGAGGAGGCGGGAAACCTCTGATGCCCAACCGATTTTTCCCTCCCTGGTTGTGGGCACCGATCGTCTTCATCCTGGATTTCATCTCCAAACGAATCGTGCTGGCCAATGAGACGACCCTCCGGTCCAAGGTGCAGGTCATCGGCGACCTTGTCCGCTTCATCTACGTCCGCAATCCCGGCTCCGCGATGGGACTGTTCCCGGTGGGCCGCTGGGCCCTGGTGGGGATCAGCGTCATCGCCTCGGTTTTCCTGGTCTATCTCTACCGCACCACCGATTCCCGGCTGAAGATCCGCCTCGGCGCCATGGCCGCCATCCTGGGTGGGGCGCTCGGGAACCTGGTGGACCGGATCTTCTACGGCGGCCACGTCGTCGATTTCATCGATGTCGGCATCGGCACCCACCGTTTCTACACCTTCAACGTGGCCGACATGGGCGTCACCGTAGGGGGAACCCTCCTGTTCCTGTGCATCCTCTTCGACGGTCGGAAATCCGATGACTGAGGGCGGCCCCGAGGAACGGTCCTTCACCGTCGAGCCCAAGAAAGAGGGTCAGCGCCTGGACAGTTTCCTGGTGGACAAGTGCCCGGACCTTTCGCGCAGCCGCCTCCACGCCGAAATGAAAGAAGACAGGGTTCTGGTCGATGGTCGGAACCGGCCCAAGAGTTTTCGCCTGCGGGCCGGCAGCCGGGTCGTATTCCAGCCCGGTACCCGGCCCGAGATGGAGGCTGTGCCGCAGGACATCCCCCTGAACATCGTTTTCGAGGACGAACACCTCCTGGTGGTCGACAAGCCCGTCGGCATGGTGGTCCATCCGGCGGTGGGTCACCCGGACGGGACCCTGGTCAACGCCCTGCTGCATCATTGCGCCCACCTGTCCTCGACGGACGATCCCTTGCGACCGGGCATCGTTCACCGCCTGGACAGGGACACCTCGGGGCTGCTGGCGGTGGCCCTGACTGACACCGCCCATCGGCACCTGTCCGGCCAGCTTGAAGACCGGCGTATGGGCCGTACCTATCTGGCCCTGTCGTGGGGACGCTGGAAGGAGGACGCCGCCACCCTGACCGGCGACATCGGCCGGCACCCTCGTTTTCGTCAGAAAATGGCGGTGGTATCCCAGGGGGGGAAGCCGGCGGTTACCCATTTCAAGGTGCTGGAGGATTTCGGCTTCGCCCAGTTGTGCGAAGTCGCCCTGGAGACGGGCCGGACCCACCAGATCCGGGTTCATTTCGCCCACAACGGCCATCCCGTGGTGGGGGACGCCATGTACGGGGAGGACCAGCGCGCCCGGGGCATCCACAACCTGGACCGCAGGATGGCCGACCGGATGGTCAAAGCCGCCGGCCGCCAGATGCTCCACGCGGTGGCGCTCCAGCTGGTTCATCCTGTATCGGGTGAAACCCTCGAATTTTCGGCCGAGGTTCCGGCGGACCTGTCGGGGGTCCTGGAAATGCTCCGCCAGGAACCTTGAAATCGCCGGCCGGCGGCGGATTCCTTATGTGGACATAAAGCCTCCTGTGTCCTATGCTGTTGCGATCAATTGAGCCTGCAGGGTAACGCAGATCAGTCCCGGGCCCAACTGCCCGACTTGTGCAAAGGTGAAAGTGCGTGAAGATCAAGGAACGCAAACGGGATGGGGTCGCCATCCTCGAGATGAGCGGCAAGCTCATGGGAGGACCGGATTCCGAGGCCTTCAACGAGACGCTCAAAACCCTGATCCACGAGGGCTTTCACAACGTCATCGTGAGCATGGAACGCGTCAAATGGGTCAACAGTACTGGGCTGGGGATTCTCATCTCGGGTTACACGACCCTCAAGAAAAGCGGGGGCGAGTTGAAACTCCTCAAGGTTTCGGACCGTATCGAAAACATCTTCATCGTCTCGAAGCTCTATACCGTTTTCGAATCCTTCCAGGATGAAGACGAAGCTGTTCAGAGTTTTTCCTGATGAATGGCGGCAGCCAGCGGGCAGGTAATTAGAACGTGACATCCCGAATCGAAATCCGTCTGCCCAGCAACATGGATTTTCTCGGTGTTCCGGACGCCGTCCTCATGGAAATCGGCAGCGACATGGATTGCAGCAAACAGTCCCTGGAGGAACTGGGCACCTCGGTGATCGAAGCCTGCACCAACGCCATGGAACACGGCAACCAGCTGGACGATGTCCTGCCCATCCAGATCATCTTCGAGGTCGATGGCAACCAGATCACCATCACCGTGCTGGACGAGGGCCCCGGTTTCGATTTCGAACACTGGACCCCCTCGGACGAACTCATGCGCCAGCGCGGTCGCGGCATCCTCATCATGCGCGAGTTCACCGACGCCCTCGAATTCAGCCGTCATGAAGACGGCCGGTTCATGATCCGCATGGTCAAGAAACTCGAGCCCTCCGAAGACGACTGATCCCATGTCCTGCTATCTCGGTCTCGACTATGGTTTGCGCCGGATAGGCATCGCCGCCAGCGATCCCGCCAACTCGCTGGCCTTCGCCGTGGGTACCCATGTCGAGGGCAGGGACGGTTCGATTCTATCCCACCTGGAGGATTTGATCGCCGCCAGGTCGGCCATCGGCATCGTGCTGGGGCTGCCGTTGACGGCCGACGGCCGCGAAGGCGACATGGCCCGGCGGGTGAAGAAATTCGCTGAGCGGCTGGAGCGTGATTTCAGCGTCGAGGTGATCCTGTGGGACGAGCGCTTCAGCAGTGCCGAAGCGGACCGCTGGCTGGAAGGCGCCACCAGACCCACTAGGGAGGATCGTGACGCCATGGCCGCGGAAATCATCCTCCAATCCTTCCTGGACAGCCTTCGTCCAGGGGAGCCGCCTGAAGGAGGTTCAGGGTGCTGAAACGCGGGATCATCGTGGTCGCAACTGCTGCCCTGCTGGGGCTGGTGATGGTCCTGACGGCCTGGCGCCTGTGGACGGGACCGGGGCCTCGGCCCGGAACCGGCCAGGTCCCGCCGCCGGACCCAGGTTCGGCCCTGGTCCGTATCGTGCCGGGCATGACCCTGACCGCAGCCGCCGATACCCTGGTTTCACGTGGGCTCCTGAAACATACCCGTGTCCTCTTGGCGGGTGCGAAGCTGACCGGCCAGGGGCGGGCTCTGCGGGCGGGCCTCTATGAACTGTCATTCGGGACCTCGCCAAGGGATCTGTTGCGGACCTTGACCAGCGGGACCGTAGTCCAGGTGAAGGTGACGATCCCCGAAGGTCTGGACGCTGCGTCGATCGCCGACCTGATCGCCGGGGCCTTGGCTTGCGATCCTGAGAAGTTCCTGGCAACCGCCGATTCCCTGGTGACCGCCGCCGCCGAGGCGGGGCAACTTCTGCCGCCCGGGACATCGGCGGCGTTTCATGATTCACTGCTGGCGGCTGAGTCGGCCCGGCACTCCCGGCGGTTCCGCTGGTGCGAGGGGCACCTGGCCCCCGACACCTTTCTCTTCTCCGAAGGGACCAGTGCCGAGGTGGCCGCGCGTTTCCTGGTCCAGACCCAATGGGCCCGGGTGGATTCGGTTCTGGCAGCACCGGGCGCTGGCGAAGCCCTTCATCTTTCCCGCCAGGAGCTCCTGGCCCTGGCTTCCATCGTCGAAGCCGAGGCGCGGCGACCGGACGAACGATCCCGGGTGGCCGCCGTCTACGTCAATCGGCTGGGTCAGGGCTGGCGTCTGGAAGCCGATCCCACCGTGGCGTTCATCCTGAACCGGAAAGGGAAACGTCTCTACTATCGGCACCTGGAGGTGGTGTCCGCCTACAATACCTACCGGAACAAGGGTCTGCCGCCGGGTCCCATCGGCAGCCCGGGCTTCGCCGCGATGGCGGCGGCGGCCCATCCGGACACCGCCTGTCGGGCCATGTATTTCGTTTCTGACGGTCAGGGGGGGCACGTTTTTTCGAGGACGTCCCGGGAACACGAAGCGGCGGTCCGCGAATTTAGGCGCATCCGGGCCGGGGGTGACCGGCGCAATGATTGACGGAACCGGTCTGCCAAATTATTGTTCTGCCTACCCGCAGAGGTCAGGCGGCCCGCAAGGCAGGTGCCACCGCCAGGCCCGGCGGGACCACCACGCCACCACAGGAGTCCGGCCATGGACATGATGAAAAAATTCTGGCTGCTTTGGACCTCCCTGGGCGCCATCATGCTCGGGTACATCAGCCTGACGGCGGGAATGCTCACCATCGGGCCGGTCCTTCTGGTGATGGGGTATTGTGTCCTGCTGCCGTTTTTTCTGTGGCGTTCCTTCCGAGAGAGTGTGGGCGAATAGTTCAGTTGGCTAGAGCGCCTGCTTTACACGCAGGAAGTCACAGGTTCGAGTCCTGTTTCGCCCACCATT
>CBDTUS010000173.1:0-7648 GCA_965363725.1 uncultured bacterium
ACCATGTCCAGCCCACCGCAAAGAGTAGGCCGGACACATTCTCAAAGGCACAACCAAAGGAAAAAGGCGAGGGCGGTCAAAACGACCGCCCCCCTCAAGTCAAGTCATCGGTGGTCATGAACGAATCCTCAAGTCGTTTTGGGCTTCGGCTTGGCGTTCCACAATCGCAGAGCCAGCAAGAAACCGATCAAGGCCACCGGGATCATGGCCACCGGCCAGGGCAGCCAGTTGGCCGGATCGGTGGCCGGTCCGATGAGGTTACCGGCCGGATCAAGCTCCACGCGCGGCAGCAGCAGGGCGTAGATCAGCGACATGACGCCGGTGCCAAGATAGACAAACCCGTCGATGATACCAACGGCGATGCCCGCGTTCTTCGCCCCGCCGAAATCCATGCTCGCGGTGCCCGACAGCATGCCGTGCACTCCTATCACGGCCATCGACATGAAGACGACCAACCAGCCCACGATGGGCGTGGTATAGGTGAAGGTCAGGATGACGGCTCCGGCGAGCAGGACCCCGTAGAGCACCCCGGCCACCGGCCCCCGCCGCGATTGGAACACGTGATCGCTGATGGTGCCGGCGAACATCCCACCGAACACGCCGGCGGCGAACAGCATCAGGCCCCAGTTCTCGTTCACGAAGCTCGACTTCAAACCGAGGACGGCGTCGGTCTGCTTGGCGAAGCTGCCGTACCACTGCATGATGGCCTGCCGCAGGAATCCCGAGCAGAACTCCACCCCGGCAATGGTCAGGATGATGGGATTGGTCAGCATCCTCTTGAACACCTTGACCGCGCCCAGGCGAGGGCTGTTGTCCCCGCTGGTGGCATCCCCCGTGTTGAACTCGCCCTGGCCCGCCTCGGCCGGACTGTTGCGGACGATCAGGAAGTCCAGGATCCAGAACAGACCCAGCAGCAGGGCGGGCATGAAGAAGACCCAGGTCAGGCCCAGGCTCGACAGAATGCGGTAGCCCACGTCAAAGGCCAGATAGATGCCCAGCGAGATGAGGATGCCGAAGATCGCCCCGAACACCCCGCGTTCGCGCACGTGGAACCAGGGGGCGTTGACCTTGACGATGGCCACGGCCCCGAAACTCTGGAAATACATGTTGATGGCGTACAGCACCGAGAATATGGGAATGAATTTCTCCGCCAGAACACCGTACAAGGGGCCCTGGTTCAAGAGGCTGAACGACGCCAACCCCATGAGCAGGTTCATGACCATGGCGCCGCCTGCGCCCATGAGGATGGAGAACCGCCCCCCCATGCGGTCGGTCAAAGGACCGTTGATCAGGAACGACACCCCGTAGACGATGGTCCCGACCATGAAAATGATCCCGAAACCGGCGTTGCCCATGAGCGGGCTGCCGTCGGGCCCGGGGATTTCCTCGAAGGCGTATTGGCTGACCTTCAGGTTGTAGCGGCCCATGTACAGGAAGGCATAGGTCAGGCCGAGGGGAAGCCAGTTCACGAGACGGCGGCGCAGATAGGCCTTGTCGTGGCCGACGTCGACCCGGGGCAAAACCTTGAAAACCACGCCGACGACGGCCAGGAGGATCAGGATTTCCCAGTTTTCCGCAAACCATCCGAGCATAGACTTGTCTCCCGTTGGTGGTGTCAGTGTCCTCGAAAGATATCCTATTCGCACCCGGCATCAATGCCGGGATTGCCCTGCTATCCCTGCCGCCGGATCACCACCAGGGTGATGTCGTCGGACTGGGCCACACCCGAGGTATGGGTCGAAACGGCGTCCAGGATGGCGTCCTTGATGCCCCCGGCCGGCAGATGGCGGTTCCGCCGCAGCACCTCGAACAGGGCTTCCTCCCCGAACATGGCTTCGTAGTCATCCTCGTCCGCGGCCGGACCCACCGCTTCGGTTATGCCGTCGGTGTAGAGCACGATGATCTCACCGGGCGCCAGCTCCACCGTGTCCTGCTGGTAGACCTGTTCGCCCAACATGCCCAATAGCAGACCGCCGGTGGTCAGTTCCTGCAAGGAACCGTCGGCGCGCAGCAGGACGGGCGGGTTGTGGCCGGCATTGGTGCAGGTGAAGCTGGCCTTCCGGGCGTTGAGCAGGCCGTAGAAGAAGGTGGCGAACATGTGGGGATCGGTGGACTTGACCAGCAGGTCGTTCACCCTCTGGACCACCCCCGAGACGCTGCCCGGATGCAGGACCTGTCCGTGCAGGCTGGCCTGCAGGTTCGACATGAGCAGGGCCGCGGGCATACCTTTGCCGGACACGTCCCCGATGGCGATCCCGACCTGGTCGTTGTCCTGCACCAGGAAATCGAAGTAGTCCCCGCCGATCTCCCGGCTGGGAATGCTGGCGCCCACCACCTCGAAGCCCGTCACCACCGGTTCGGAAGTCGGCAGCAGACGGACCTGGATGGCCCGGGCCGTGGCCAGTTCCTGCACCAGGCGTTCGTTGGCCAGGGCGATTTCCCGACCGTGTTTCACCGCGGTTGTCATCTCGTTGAAGCTGGTGGCCAGGTCGCCGAACTCATCCTCGTTGGGGATCTCGATGACCGTGTCCAGGTCGCCGGCAGCCACCGATCTCGTGCCCCGCTGCAGAGCGTGGACCGCCCCGACGATCCCCTCTGAAATGCGCACGCCGAAGAAGTAGGCGAATATTTCCAGGACCAGGAACAGGATCGCCACCAGCGAAAGGGCCACCACCACGGCGATGTTCAGGTTGGAATCGCCCTCCAGGAACTCGGTCTTCAGGTCGGGCCAACCGACCCGCAGGTTGATGAAAAGGGTCTTGGAATCCAGGTCTTCCCCGTCATATCGCTCCACCTCGAAAAGCGTGCCGCCGAAGAAGAAAAAACGGCTCCAGTAGGCCTTGTCCTCGCTGACATCGCGGTAGGTGACCTCGAGGCCGGAAAATTGCCGGCGATCCTCTTCGTTGACCGTACCGATGACCAGATCGCCGTCATCACCGAGGGAAGAACTGGTGGGCGAGATGTCGATGCCCACCTTCAGCAGACCAGACAGGATCTTCAACGGCCGTTCGCCCAGGTGCCAGGCCTTCACCGCCGGGCCGGGGGTGTCCAGCCCCTCCCAGCGCATCAGCCAGATCCTGCCTCCGGCCAGGCACCAGGTCGTCTTATCGCCGGGGCCAATGACAGCGGTCGCCGCAGTATCCCCATCGGCCTTGACCAGGCGCGCGGCATCCGCCGTCGAGCCCCTCATTTTTTCCGCCAGCTGGGGCATCCATTCCGGGGCGGGGATCAGAGTTTCATTTTCCCCAGCGGTGCCCGGCCCGGGCCAAACGAAGGTGGTATCGAACAGGGCGCCGCCGAAATCGACCCCTGCATCGGCCATCTGCCGCCAGTTCTCCAGCGTCCCGGTGGTGCGCGCGGCGCGGGCGCCGCCCAGCCCCGTGTAGAGGATCATCAGGCCCAGCACAACCATCAGCACCAGGGGTATGAAGCCGATCAGGACGGCCGCCACCCCCAGCTTGGGCCTCAGCCGCAGGAAATGGAGGCGCATCCGCACGGCCAGATGGAACAGGGACCAGAACCAGAAACACCCCAGGCTGAGCAGGGACCACATACCCGCCCGCTTGAGGAACGCGGCCGGGCCCGTGGGTTCCGCCAGATTCATGAAGCGGGGATAGAGGAACACGATCAGGGCGGTGGCCACCACGCCCAGGCCGAAGCCGAGGGCCCGCCGGCGCGCCGATACGTGGCGCCACGTGCGGAACTGCCGAAAGGTCAACGCCAATATGGACAGCGGCGTCGCCGCCACGATGCCGCCCGGGTCAGGCAGGAACACGGCCAGCGCCGCGGCGCCCGTCAGGACCACCAGCCAGAACCATCGGCCCCAGGTATCGGCCAGGATGAACCGGATGGCCACGATCCAGGCCGCCAGGGCCAGCACTCCGATTGCCCCTTGGGCCAGCTCGCCCGGGGGGAATCCCGTCGTCAGGTGCAGGATCAACAGCACAGCCGCGGCGCCCAGCAGCGCCAAGATGAGAGCGATGCAGCGCCAGGCCACAACAGAGGTGGGTCCGGATATCAGCCTCACCGGATGTTGTGCTCCTTTTTATAATCGGCCCAGTTGTCTTTCAAGTGGCAGAAGGATTCGAAATCCGCCGCGGTCAGGAAGGGGTTGTGGTCCTTCTCGAAACCTATGGTCGAGTGGGGGCGCTGCCCTTCACCGCCGTAGTAGTCATGTCCCGGAAAGACGAGGGTCTCGGCGGGAAGTTGCATCACTCGGTGAAGCGATTCGTGCTCCTGAAGTGCGGAGGACCCCGGAAAGTAGGATCCGGTGCCTCCCACCTTGCCGCAGAACAGGAGGTCGCCGGTGATCAGGCGCCCTTCGCACAGGTAGCACATATGTCCGGGCGAGTGGCCCGGCGTGGCCAGGGCGGTGACGGCGATTTCTCCGAGGGCGATGGTCTTGCCGTCGGTCAGGTTCTCGGCGCCGGGGATGTTGTCCTCGGCCCCGCCGTACAGCTCGGCGCCGGTCAATTCCTTCAGCCTGTCGGCGCCCCCGGTGTGGTCGACATGCCCGTGGGTGATGAGAATGGCGGAGATCGTCAAACCTTCCGCTTCGGCGATCTCATAAAACCGGTCGGGCTCGAACCCGGGGTCCACCGCGGCCGCCAACCCCGAGTCCGGATCGCCCAGCAGATAGCAGAAGTTGCGGTCCCCGCCCAGGTGGATCTGCAGGAAGCGGATGTGGGCCGCGGAATGGTCATGGATCAGCACGGATTGCTCCCATCGGGTTTCAAGATCGATCTGAGGATCATACCCTGCCGGAGCTGCCGCGCCAAGGAGCAGGTGTTCGATCGGGACATTCTCGAATGATGATTTGAAACCCGCCTCTTGCGGATTCCCAGAATATTCCTATATCTGATCAATAAGACAATTTTCGTCCTTTTTGACTGTCTGCGCCTTTGACAGACGTTTTGATCACCGGAAAGGAAGCCCCATGCCGCGATTATACCCCCGTAGCATCTCGCTGGCTCTCGTGACTCTCCTTATGGTCCCGGGCCTCGCCCTGGCCGTTCCCGGCCCCGGGGAAGTGGGCGGAGTCGCTCCCGACTGGACCCTGCAGGCCTACCAGGGCGACACCCACACCCTGAGTGACTACTCCGGAAAAGTGGTGTTCATGTTCGTGGTGGGCTACGGCTGAGCCAACTGCATAAGCGGAGCTGCCAGTTCGGTGGCTTTTTTGAGCGGATATTCCGCCGACCATTTCCAGGCCTTCGCGATCGACGTGTGGGACGGCGGCGCTATATCGGCCGACATCTTCCTGGCCAACACCAACATCCCCTACCCCTACCTGATGTTCGGCGGCATCAACGGCATCATGACCGCCTACAATTGCCAGTACGACCTGGTGTTCATCATCGGGGGCGACGGGATCATCCTCTACCGCGGCGATTACGATGAACCCGCCCTCCAGGTCGCCATCGACCAGGGGATCGAGGAGCTGGGCGGCACCTCGGGTGTCGGCGACACGCCGGCCAACCTTCACGTGCTGCTGGACGGATATCCCAATCCGTTCAATCCCCAGGTGCGGATTCCCTTCGAACTGGGTGGCGACACCGGTTCCGAGCAGGTCGCCCTGGAAATCCTGGATCTGAGGGGCCGGGTCGTCAAGACCCTGGTCAGCGGATCCCGCCAGGCGGGCCAGCGCTACGAGGCCACCTGGAACGGCACCGATCATTCCGGTCGCCGGATGCCCAGCGGGGCTTACATGTCCCGGCTGACCGTGAACGGGCAAAGTCAGTCCAAGCTATTGACCTTGGTCAAATAATTCAGGGGAACCCCCCGCTACTCAAACCGGGGAGACCGGCAATGAAATCGATCCTGACATTCCTGGCGGCCGGACTCGGCCTGATCCTGGCGCCGGTTCTCGCCGGCGCCGTCACGCATACCGTCAACCAGAGCGGTCTTACCTTCGTCCCGGCCGATATCACCATCGAAATCGGAGACACGGTCGAATGGATCTGGGAAAGTGGCAACCACACAGTCACCAGCGGGACCGACTTGAGCGACCCGGAAGTCGGGGTGCTGTTCGACGCCCCCCTGAACAGCGGCAATCCGTCCTTTTCCTTCACTTTTAATGAAGTCGGGGTGCAGGACTATTTCTGCCGCCCGCACCTCAACTTCGGCATGGTCGGCTCGGTCACCGTTACCTCGGCTTCCCCCGTGGATCAGACCCCACGGACGGCGGCCCTGAATTTGCAGGCCAACGTCCCCAATCCCTTCAATCCATCCACCCGCATCACCTTCGACCTGGCCGACACCGGACAGGGATCCACCCGGGTCAGCCTGCGGGTCTTTGATCTGCAGGGACGCCTGGTCAAGGTTCTGCTGGAAGAATCGATGGCCACAGACCGCCACACCGCGGTCTGGGATGGACGGAATGATCAGGGCGCCGCCGTGCCTTCGGGCGTCTACGTCTACCGTCTGTCGGCCGCTGGCAAGACCCTCGCCCGCACCATGACCTTGGCTAAGTAGCCTCAAGTAGCCTCCGGTCAGGTCATCGACCGGGCGGGTCAATCCTGCCCGGTCGCCTTCTTCAGAAAGGGCGTCAGGAGATCCACCGGCACCGGGAAGATCGTGGTGCTGTTGTTCTCCGCCGCCACTTCGGTCAACGCCTGAAGGTAACGCAGCTGCAGCGCAATCGGGTGTTCCTCGATGATCGCTGCCGCGTCGCTCAACCTCTGGCTCGCCTGGAACTCGCCCTCGGCGTGGATGACCTTGGCCCGCCGTTCGCGTTCTGACTCGGCCTGTTTGGCCATGGCCCGCTGCATCTCCACCGGCAGATCCACGTCCTTCATCTCAACCGTCATGACCTTGATGCCCCACTGGTCGGTGGCCTCGTCCAGGATGGTCTGCACCTGGGCATTCAGCTTGTCCCGCTTGGCCAGCAGTTCATCGAGTTCCGCCTGGCCCAACACGCTGCGCAAGGTGGTCTGCGCCAGCTGGCTGGTCGCAAACAGGAAATTTTCCACCTCGATGATCGACTTTTCCGGCTCGACCACCCGGAAATAAAGGACCGCGTTGACCCGCACCGAGACGTTGTCCTTGGTGATCACGTCCTGGGGCGCCACGTCCATGGCGACGGTGCGCAGACTGACTTTTTCCATCCGTTCGATGAACGGAATCAGGAAGATCAGGCCCGGTCCGCGTACACCGACGAATCTTCCGAGGCGAAAGATCACCCCCCGCTCGTATTCCCGCAGGATTCGCAGGGAATTGGCCAGCACGAAGAGGATCAGGATCAGGAAGGTACCCGGAATCATGAAAGGCATGACTAACTCCTCTGTTGGACCTGTGGTGGATCGGATATCTGGTGGGGCACCACCCGCAGGGTGCGGCCTTCCACCGCCAGGACGCGCACCTGCGCGTCGATTTTCAGGGGCATGTCCGCCCGCACATCCCAGATTTCGCCGTGGCACACCATCTTGCCGGAATCGTTGGTATCTTCGATACCCTGGATCAGGCGGCCGGTTTCCCCCACCAGGGCGCCCAGACCCGTGGTCACCGGACGGCGCTGTCCGCGCACCACCAGCCAGACGCAGAGAATGAAGAAACCGGCGAACACGATGACCGTGGGAACCAGCACGCGCAGGCTCAGGCGCGCCCAGCCGTCGGGGGAATCGAAGATCATCAGGGAACCGAAGACCAG
>CBDTUS010000174.1:0-7579 GCA_965363725.1 uncultured bacterium
GGGGGAACCAAGGACCAGGAAACGGTGGTGACGCTGGATCTGGAAGCCGACGGTGACGGGACCCTGCTCACCTTGACCCATGACCGGTTTCCGGACGCTGAATCGCGGGACAACCACGCCAAGGGTTGGACGGCGATCATGGAGAAGTTCGCCGGGGTATGTATAAATAAATAATGTCATTGGGGCCGGCCGTAGGTTTTCCACTGGCGAAACCGTGATTCGGCACCATATGAAAAATCTACCAAAGGCCGGGTTTCAAGTTGCTAGCCACTTGGCCCGGCCTTTGTTCTGGTTCAGTCCAAACCCGGATCGATCACCACCAGGTGTCCGCTGCCGTTGCAGGTCACTCCGTAGTGCGTCGCCTCGCCCCTCAACCAGAACGCGTGTCCTGGCGCCACCGCCCCAGCGGGCAGATCCGTGGTGGTGGAGGAGATAACCGACCCCGCCGCATCGACGATCGTCACGGTGCTGGAATTGTCGTTAAAGCCCGTGCTGACCACAGCCACGTTGCCGCCGGCAAGTTCGAGGGCATCGATGCCCACCGGACCATCACCCACCGGGACCGAGCCAACCACGCTCACCGTGCCTCCGGAACTCCAGCTCAGGATTGTGATGTCGTCGGATTCGAAGTTGCTGATGAAGGCCAGATCGCCGGCCGTGCGGATCCGGCGAGGGGAGTTCCCCGCGTCACCGACCGCCACGGCGGGGTCAAAGGTGTTCGCCAGGTCGTGGTGATAAATCTTGCCCGGGGAACCCTCGGTCACCACCAGGGCGCCTGCGCCGGGACGATGGGCAGCGCTGAAGGGCGCGCCCGGAGCCTCGGGAAAATTGTTGATCTGGCGGAAGATGTCCCAGAACCCCGACTCGGGATTGTACTCGATCAATCGCACAGCATTGTAGAGCCCGGCCACGTAGACAAATCCGCCCGAGCGTGGGTCTCCATCGAAGGGATAGGCGTCGGTGACGCTGGACTGGAATTCGAGGATCCCAGTCAGTCCGAAAGCGTTGTCCTCGGGAAACCACTGAGTGAGCCTGGCTCCGCCCGGTCCAAACTGGACCATGGCGATCGAAGCAGGATCGAACGCTTTCTCGTCAAAAAGCTGTGGATAGCTCATCAAGATGTTGCCATAAATCAACAAGGTGGGAATCACGAAGCCGGGAAACCGCTCGGTGGGCCCAAGGTCCCCGTCCAACGAATAGATGGTGGTCCCGTTACCGTGGCTCACCGACAGAGTGTTGTTGTAGGGAAATCCTTCCAGCTTGCGGATGGGAAAGCCAGCTTCGGCCAGGCTCGCGATCTCGTAGAGTCCCGGAAGCAGTTCATTTTCCCCGCCGCTCACTTCCTGGATGGCGAGGCTGACCGGGGCGTAGAGAAACAGAAGCTTGAAGGTGCCCCAGATCCGCGGAAGGTTCTCGGAAGTCGGAAAAGCCAGGTCGGCCAGGAAATCGAACTCGGCCCGCAGGGCCAGATCCCAGGTGGCCGGACCCGGAATTCCGGCCACGTAGCTTAGCAGGGCCTGGGCCCGATGCAGTCCGCCGGGATCGATCAGCTCCTGGAATGACAGGGGATCGCCCTCCTCAAGTAGAGTCTGGAGATTTTGCAGGATGACGGGGCCGTAGCGGATGTCCGAGCCGAGCGTGAGGGCCGCCGAGTAGAAAAAGGCCACCTGGGCATTGAACTGGGTGTTGGCAATGGGTTGCGCGGGCAATTCCTGGCCGACGGCCACATAGGTCGTGCCGGGCAAGCCGTCCAGCGCGCCGTAGATAAAACCAAGCACCAAATCCTGGGGGATCAAGGACAGGACCATCGCCATCAGCCATCCCTGAGTGGCTGACCCGATGGTGAGCTCCTGCTCCAGAAAGGCGCGGTAGGTTTCGCCGCCCTCCTCCGTCGCCCCGGCCAGAGCGACCGGCAGAGGAATCTCCGGGCCGACTTCGGCATCCTTCCCGGGTGACCCGGCTTCGTAGTCTTCGGACCGCAACTCGAGGGTCATGGGCACGGCGAGTTCCAGATTGGCCGGTTCCAGGGTGAAAGCATGGATCACCTGCATGCCTTCGGCCGTTGCGGTCAGATCCTTGGCGGCCACTTCGGTGATGACGATTTCGGTGTCGGCGGCCAGCGCCCCGGCCGGCACGGTCAAGACCAGGCGGCCATCCCCGGACATGAGGCTGCCCCCTGCAGGGCCGATGGTGCCCGAGGCTGCGAGCAGGGTGTCTCCCGGCGGCACCACGGGATCCGCGTCGTCGCTGGAACAGGACAAAAGAGGCAGCAAAACCCCAAGGAAGGTCGAAGCCAGAATGAGGCGGCGGACAATAGATGAAGGCATGAGATCTCCAATCCCGGAAACTAGTCTCCCTCGCAAAGAATGTATTCAGTATCTTAATAATGATTGTCAGAATCAGCACCTCGCAACCGGAGGGGCATAGAAATTCTGGTGATCGGGCTGGGTCCCTGAGGTTCTACTTCACCAAGGTCATTCTTCTGGTCTCGAAGTACTCCCCCGCATCCAGGCGATAGAAATACACGCCCGCCGGGGCAGCCCGCCCTGAATCATCGCGGCCGTTCCACACGACCTCGTGGCGTCCGGCACCGACCACTTCCGCCGTTACCAGGGTCTGCACCGTTTTGCCGGCCACATCATATATGGTCAGGTTGACCGTGGCCGCCTCCGGCAGGTCGTAGCTGATCGTGGTGGCGGGATTGAAGGGGTTGGGATAACACGGATGCAAGGCGTAACCCTTGGTTTGCGGGTCCGGCAGGACCGCAGATGTTCCGCCCTGGATCTCGAAATAGTTGAGGTTGAAACCGTTGGTCGTCGCGAAAAACCTCATGACCTGTTCGCCGGCCGGGAGTATTGCCGTCGCCGATACGGTCACCCAGGTCTGCCATCCGGTCGTCACAGGGACGGTGACCTCACCGGTCCTGTCCACGCCGTCGAAAAAGACCTGGAAGGTCCCGCCTGTCATGAGCGACGAAACGCGTGCTGCGATCGTGTATTCGCCGGCCGTGGGAGCAAATACGGTGTATTCCATCCATTCGCCCGCCGTGATCCATCCCACGTCGTGGCCACCACCCACGTCGGCGCATCCTTCGATGTCGACGTCTTCGGCGGGCCGATATTGACCGCCATTGTTGCCGGCATAGGAGTCATGGTAGGCGATGCCTTCTCCGCCGATGTCAAAGTCTTCCGCTTCGATTTTGGTTGGCAGCACAAACGGGCTTCCGGGATAGGGGGCTTGGCCGCAACCGGTACCGACAGTGATGTCGACGGAATCCGTAGCTTCGCCGGCCAGGTCGTCGATGGCCTTGGCGACGATGGCATAACAGCCGTCGGGGACGGAAGTCCAGGTGAAGGTATAAGGCGGGGTCGTGTCTTCGCCCAACAAGGTCAGCCCGTTGTAGAACTCTACCGTCTCAACCGAACCGTCAGCATCCGTAGCAGTGGCGTTGATCGTGATGTCCCCGGTCGGATGAGTGGAGCCCGAGATGGGCGCGGTGATGGCCACCTCCGGCGCCAGGTTGTCGATTTCCTCGTACACCCTGACGTAGTCGATGAGGTACTCCTGGGGAAAGCTGGCGGTGATGCAACCAGGGTCCGTGCACCCCGTGTAGTAGCCACCAACGGCGGCGTTCAGGATGATGTAGAATTCCTGGTCGAAGGGGGCGAGTGGATTGCCCGGAGCGCCATCGCTGTACCACTGGGAGCTGAATCGGGTCATGAAAAGCACGCCGTCCACATACCAGCGGATCGTTTCGGCCTCCCATTCGACGGCATAGATGTGGAATTCGCCCGAAAAACTCGGTCCGCCCAGGGAATACGAAGAGCTGGTCGACGCGTTTTCCGGAAAACTACCGCCAAAATGGAGCGCCCCGCCCACCTCGGTCGTGGCGTTCGCCGACTCCATGATGTCGATCTCACCGCTGGCGGCCCAGCCGCCGTAGGCGTCGTCCTGCGGCATCATCCAGAAGGCGGGCCACATGCCGCCACCGGTGGGGATCTTGGCCCGCATCTCGATCCGGCCGTAGAGGAAGAACTGCTTGTTCCTGGTGTGGACCTTGCCCGAGGTGAAGCTGGCGCCACCGTATGATTCATCGCGAGAGGTGAGGACAAGGTTACCGCCCGAAACCGTCACGTTTTCGGCCCGGTAATATTCCAGCTCTGCGTTGCCCCATCCGCAAAGATCCGGACATCCGGTGCCGATGTCCGGCGTCCAGTTGCTCGCATCCAGGCTCGTGCCGTTGAACTCGTCCGACCAGACGAGGGAATAGGTGGCGTAAACGGGAGCCGTGGAACCCAGGGCCAAGAGGATCGCCAAGGCCAAAGGGCAAATGGCCGTGCTGAAGTTCAAATTCGTCACTCGACTGTCCTCCGGAACGTGCTTCATCTCTGGAGATTGCCACCTACCACAGGCAGGCCCAACGGGCGCGGCCTATCGAAGCGGTCGTCATCCTCTCTATGATACACTAAGTTCGGTTAACGAACAAAGTATTTCCTTGTGCCTTTGAAATTGTGTCCGAGTTGGGATTATCCGTCTCATGGACGATTCAAGGCGGTATTCATGACTAAACCAAAAAAACGGGCCCCCCGGGGGACCCGTATTTTGACAAATGAAGCTATTCAACCATCAGACACAATTTCGAAGGCACAACCATCGGAGTCAGCGTACGAGCGAAATTTTCTGCGATTCCACTCGTTGCTCCGTCGCCAGCCTGACCAGATAGACTCCCGACGGCACAGCCCGGCCACCCTCATCACGGCCCTGCCATTCGGCCACATGCGCCCCGGGGCCCGGGTCTCCGCTGAAGAGGGTCGCCACCCTGCGACCCTGAAGGTCGTATATCGCCAGATCCACGCTGCCGACACCCGGGGCCACTGTGTAGGCGATCTCCACACTGGGGTTGAAGGGATTCGGCGCAATCACGTCCAGGCTCGCCCCCACCAGTTTCGGCAGATCGACCATCCGGCTTTCCAGGAGTATGCCGTCCAGGCGAAGGTCGTACCGCACAGCTCCGCCACCATAGAGCGCCGCAGCATCGTCGCGGGCTGTGAAAACACCTTCGGCTTCGGCGAGGAGGGGTACCAACCAGGTCCGGCCATCGAGGTGCGCTTCGAGACGGAGCGATGCGGGTTCCACCCCGGGACACTGCCAGGAAAGTTCGACGGCACCGGCCCGCCACGCCGCCTGGAACACACCGGGGAGTGACGGGAGAGGCAAGTCATCACTGACGCCCCCGGCCAGGGCAACCACACCAACGGTGAGGTCCGCATCGCCCAAGCCGTTGTCGGTAACCTGCAGCAGGACCAGGGAGTCCCCGTCGTCGTCTCCCAGGGCGATGCTCTGCCACTCCGCACCGTCATGAAACCACCAGGTCGCCTCTTCGCCCACGGCACCCGGCATCGTCATGGCCACATCACACAGGCTCTGGCCTTCCAGAAGGGCGACCTCCATTTCGAACCATCCGTCGGCGAAATTCCCGCCGGTCAATCCCTCGGGAAAATCCGCCAGGGTCAGGGCGCCCAGATTGCTGATGGTGCCCTGTCCGGCCACGAACGCCGCCAGCCCGCTGCCGGTGGAGGTGGCCAGCGTCAGCGGCGGCGGCAGCAGGATCTCGCCCGAAGCCGCACCCATATCCCAGCCGGTCATGGGCAACGCCGGGTCATCCGGGTCGGGAATGATGGGATTCTGGGGGGAAAATTCAAAGGTGGAAGAGAAGTCGCACGAGGCGCTGGAGAACGCCACGGCGCTCATGCGGACCTCGATCAGGTTCCGCCAGTCGTCCTCCGGAGGGCTGGTGTTGATGGGCATGTCCTGGAAAATGAACATGACCGGAACACCGACGTGGATCTCGTAATATCCCCCGTCCACGCTGGTCGTCGAACCGTAGACCCTCATCTCCCCGCCGGGCCCGGCCAGGATGTTGTCACCGGGGTTGCCTTCGCCGCCGCTGACGGCGTACAAGGTGGGGACGCCCTCGATACGGCGGAAGGTGAGTTGGCCCGCCTGGACTCCGCCCAGGATGGTGGCGCCGGATACCTGGACCTTGTCCGCGGAAAACAGGTCATTGGCCGAGATGCGCATCGTGCCGGTCAGTTCGAACCGGAAAAAGAAAACCCCATCCGTGTTGTTGGGCATGTCTGGATTGTCGAGGCGGATGTGGTCGGCGAAAAGACAGACGCCCTGGGAGTTTTGCCACCCCTCGGGCGCATTCGAAATCGCCGACGAAGCGCGCAGACGCCCCGGGGTCGCCTGGGCCCATCCGGTGTTGCTTCCGGAGACCGAGTTTGCCTCCGCCAGCAGCGGCGTCACCGGGGTCTGTGATTCATCAGTCACCACGGTGCCACCGAAAGGCATGGCCGTGGCCGAGACCGCCGGCGTGGCCGTGTACTGGGGTTCGCCGTGCACCGCTACCACCAGGAGCAGGGTGATCGAAACAACCAGGATGATGTGGCGTTGGACAGTTACCATGGTATCTCCTTCGCAATGGCCCGGCGCACCGCTGACGGCGCAAACCGGCCCCACCCAAGAATATGTTCCCCTCACGTTCCACCGCAGCGGCCCCCGGCAGCGCCTGGAGCCGATAACCCATATATTTTAACACATCTTGACAGATGATTGTCCTTTTTCACAACCACGATCGACCTATCCAGACCCACCCAGAAAACACTTAAAAAGGGGGCGAATTGACAAGGGCCCCCTGCTGGGGGAGAATGCGGGCTCCCGTTGGGTACCAGCCCACGAACCGACTGCGGGATAACCTTTAAGCAGTTGATCCTATTTGCCCGAGGACGACCCCACCCCCACGGAGGAATTGATGCCACCCACAGCCAGGACCCTGCTGAAGGAACTCGAAGCGCTCAAGAATCAATTCGGCAAAGACGCGGTCGTGGAAAAGAAGGACCTTTTGCGCAGGCTCCACACCGGGTCGCTGCCTTCGGCCGAGGCCGTGCTGCGCCTGCATGAGCTGCTCTGCTTCTGGCGCGCCCACCCCGACGACGCGCGCCTCCTGCGGCAGGTCGAAACGATGCTTGGTCAGTTCCACACCCGCCGGGATCTGCGACGGTTCCGCGATGACCTGGTCGATTCGGGTATCGAAGGCACCGAAATCCGCTACGAGTTCTACATGCAGATGGCCCAGTGGCTGGCCGTCCATTGGCCGGAACGCCTGCAGATCGACTGGGCGGAATTCCAGGATTCCGAGACGCTCGAGAAAATCCTTCCCCTGCTGGCCCTTTACGAGGAGACCCCCGGCCTGGACGAGTTTTCGTTTTCGGTACGCGACTGGGTGGCCCGCATGAAGGGGCCGGACGAGACCGATGCCACCTTCGTGGCCAACCGGATCAAGGACCTCGAAATGGACACCTTCACGCGGGAGTATTTCTTCGAGCATCTCAAGCTGCCGATGATCCTGGAGCCCGGCACCGACGGCCCCAGCCGCACCCGGGCCAAGGTCCGCGGCGCCAAGATCTTCTATCAGGCCGGGCCTCTGAACATGAAGCGTCCGGACATCCGGGCGGAATTGAAACGGCCGCCGCTCTCGGTGAAGCCGGTCAGCGAACGCAAGGGACAGGAGATCATC
>CBDTUS010000175.1:0-7540 GCA_965363725.1 uncultured bacterium
CACTGCACCTGCTCGAAATAGCTGCAGGTCACCCCGCCGGCGTTGGCCAGGAAATCGGGGATCATGAAGATGCCCCGTTCCTGGATCACCGCGTCGGCCTCGGGCGTGGTCGGACCGTTGGCTCCTTCGGCGATGATCTTCACCCGCTGGGAAATCCGGTCCACGTTCTGGGCGCTGATCTGGTTCTCCAGGGCACAGGGCAGCAGGATGTCCACTTCGCGGTCGATCCAGTCGTCCCCCGGGATGACTTCGTAGCCCAGGTCGGCGGCCTTCTTCTTGTCGATGCCACCAAACCGGTTGGTGATGCCCTTGAGCTCCGCCAGATCGACGCCGTCCTTCCTGTGGAAGGCGAAGGTGGTCTGCTCCTCCTGGTCCCAGCTCGAGACACAGACCACGGTCCCGCCCAGCTGGTTGTACAGTTCGATGGCGTACTGGGCCACGTTGCCGAAACCCTGGACGCTGGCGGTGGTGGCCGCCGCGTCCATCCCCAGTTCCTGAAGGGCTTCGCGCAGGCAGTAGATCACCCCGTAACCGGTGGCCTCGGTGCGTCCCCGGGAGCCGCCCATGCCCACTGGCTTGCCAGTGATCATGCCGGGATAGTGTCCGCCGCTGATCTGTTCGTACTCGTCGAGCATCCACAGCATGTGCTGAGGGCTGGTCATCACGTCGGGCGCCGGCACGTCTTCCACCGGACCGACGTTCTTGGCCAACTGCCGGACCCACCCCCGGCAGATGCCTTCCTGCTCCCGCGCGCTCAGGTTGTGGGGATCGCAGATCACGCCGCCCTTGCCGCCCCCCAGCGGGATGTCGGCCACAGCGCACTTCCAGGTCATCCACATGGCCAGGGCCCGCACCGTATCGACAGTCTCCTGGGGATGGAAACGGATGCCCCCTTTGCCCGGCCCCCGCGCGTCGTTGTGCTGGACGCGGTAGCCCTGGAACACCTGGACCGTCCCGTCGTCCATGCGCACCGGAATGCTGAAATGGTACTCCCGCAGCGGGCTGCGCAGCAGGTCGCGAGCGCCCTGGTCCAGGCCGATCAGGTCGGCGATATTGTCGAACTGGGTCCGGGCCATCTCGAAGGGATTGAAGGAAGCGTCGTGGCTCATGGGAATCTGTCCCCCTGTTGCAAGGCGTGATTGCCGGGTTTGAGGACCACCCCCCTGCGGGAGCGGCCGTCGATCAATACCGTCAGGGGCTCGGCCAGGCGGACATGCCTGACGAACTCCCCCTCACGATGCGCGGGCTGGTCATCCAGCCAGTCCCAGTCCAGGCGGCTTTCTCCCTGCCCGGCGTTCACCGTCAGGTAACCCACCTGGAAACTGGTCAGATTCTGAAAGAAGTGCGTTCCCTGGCTCGGTGTCACCTTGAAATCGTCGAGGTCGGTCTCGACGATCACCCGCGCCCCTGAAATCTGGTCCCAGCGGACGGGAATTCCAAGCCAGCGATCGGAGGATCCCCACCGGCCGGGGCCCAGGAGCAGGTAGGGCACCGCATCGGTCACGAATCGGCGGTTGAACTGGTCGAGCTCCGTGGCGATGTCCTCGGTGACGCTACGATCGAACTTGGCCCGCGGCACATAGACCACGTCCCGGATATCGTCGTTGCGCCCGTTGCCCAAAGCAACGTTGGTGGCGACCAGGGCGCCGTCCGAATCGAGCAGCCCCACGGGAATGTCGGGAGCCTCGTAACCCGCGGCCAGGGGCCGGATCTGCAGGAAGCCGAACTGATGGGGAGCCAGGTTGCCGTCCCCCAGCACCACCGCGAATTCGATCTCCACTTCCGCACTCATGGTCCGGCGGCCGAGTTCCAGCAGCAGTTTGAGGATTTCCGCCAGGGGAAACAGATCGGACTTGAGCACGTGGGCGAAAGATACCAGGCGGGCGCCGGGCCGGTGGATCCCGTCGTAGATGGCGTTGTTCTCCGGGGAATAAACCGAGCCTATGGGCTCAAGCGTTCCGTGCCTTTCGGCGTCCGAGAGGTCGAGCAGAGCCAGGTTGAAATCGTCGTGCGAAGTGGGATAGGCTTCGGGGTGGCTGACATCCACGGCGAAGAAATTCCGTTGGCTGATCTTGAGCCAGTCGTCGACAGTGCCGAACTGGGGCAACACCCCCGGTTGGGCGGGGCTGAACCGCAGCGACTGGCCACCCTCGACCACCATACGGCCCAGCCCGAGGGCCACCGCGGCCACGCCGTCCTTGGGCTCCATTCCGGCGCCGGGATAGAAGTTCGAGGAGTGGGCCACTCCGGAAAAATGCGGATAGTCGTAATGCTCGTACTGCTGCCCCACCATCTGCTGAAGGATGACGGCCATCTTCTCCTCTTCGATCCGATTGCTGGTCGCCTCGATGTAGCTCTTGGCCGCCTTCGAATAGGCCGAGGAATACACGAGCTTGATGGCATCGCAGAGCTGGTCGAGCCTGACCTTGAGGTCGGGATGGTTGTTGGCCAGCATGTAGGTGGCGTACACCCCGGCGAACGGCTGGAACTGGCTGTCCTCCAGCATGCTGGAAGACCGCACCGCCAGCGGGTAGCGGACCTGGTCCAGGAAGGTTTCCAGATCGCTGTAGATTTCCGGCGGCAGCTTGGCCTCCAGGAAGCGGTCGACGATCTCCTGGTCGTCGGATTCCCCCAAGGCCAATTCGCGCAGTGATCCCTGGTTCATGAAGGTGTCGAACACGTTGGTGCCGACGACCGCCGTGGGCGGCACGTGGATCACGGTGCCGGGAAACCGGTTGTTCATCCCGTAGCGGTAGAGGATGGAATTCATGAAAGCCAAGCCGCGTCCCTTGCCTCCAAGGGACCCGCCGCCGATCCGCACGAACGCGCTGGTGGTGTCGAAGTGGCGGCGGGAAAAGTCGGCCACCACGCCGCGCTTGCTCTCGGCCCGGAAGTTGCTGATCGTCATGACCAGGAACTCGCGAAGTTCTTCCTGGTCCTTGAACTCCGACACCTTGCGCGGCCTGATCCTGGCCGCCAGCCCGAACTCGGTCCGGGCCCTCAGCCAGTTGGAAAAATGGTCGTTGGCGGCGTGGTTGCTGATGGACTTCGCCGGCACCGTCCGCAGAAGTCGGACCAGAGCCTTCAGATCGGGGGCGCGCCCGATTTCCCGCCCACTCGGCATACGGAACACGAAGTCCCCGAACCCGAAGTTGTCCAGCATGAACTGCCGTAGTTCCTTCAGGAGCTTGCGGGAACGCTTGTGGATGAAGCCGGCGCCGATTTCCTGCGCCTGGGCGGCCAGGTCCCGGTTGGTGGATTGAAGCACCGCAGGTGTGTGAGGGTCCACGTACTTGACGCGTTTGATGAACTCCACCCCCGCGTTTTCGCGGTCGACACCCTTCCAGGGAAACCGCCCGTCGGAAATGACGCCGAGCAGGGAGTCCTTGTAGTCCTTGTAATAGTCCCACGCCTCTTCGTAGGTCGTCGCCAACAGGATCTTGGGCCGCGCCCGCAGGCGCAGCAGACGGTGGCTCAGATTGATGCCCTCGATCATCAGGGAAGCCGTCTGCTCCAGCACCTCGGTGTAGAGCATGGGCAGGTACGAGGAATAGAACCGGACCGAGTCTTCGATCAGCAGGATGCAGCGTACATCGCCGTAGTGGGTATCGTGTCCCACGTTGAGGTAGTCTTCGCAGTACTTGATGATCGCCAGGAGCAGCCGGACGTCGCCGGTCCACAGGAAGAAGCGGTCGATGTGGTGGGCTTTGTCCCGCTCCTGCAGATGCTGCAGTTCTCGGGGGTTGAAGGCCAGGTTGAAGACCGGAAGTTCGCGGGTGTTCTTCTTCAATTGCCGGGCCAGTTCGCCGGCTTCCATGTCGCCGAGGCGGGACATGGTGATCACCATGTCGAAGCGGCGCACCGACGTCAGTTTCAGGGCCTCCTCCCCGGTGGAAGCCCGGGTCACGTGGGGTGGGAAACTCAGGTTCAGCTCGCGGTATTCGCTCATCAGCAACTCGGTCAGCTGGCCACCCTCCTCCAGGGTGAAGGCGTCGTACATGCTGGCCACCAGGAGAATCTCCTGGACGCGATGGGGCATCAGGTGCTGAAAGCCCGTAAAGTGGCCACCGCCGCGCAGCTGGGATTTGTTGTCGTCGGAATTCGTCATGACCGAAGGCTAATTCATCCTCCTGAGTTCGGCCAGTGGAATCAGATCTTACTCGCAGATTCAGAAGCCCATGGAGAATCCCAGGGTCAGGGACTGGCGGCGTTTCCCGTCTCCGACCGGGCTGTCGGAGTCGATTTCATGGATGGACGGGATGATGTACCCGATGAAGGCCCCCATGGCCGCCCCGACCAGGATATCCGAAGGATAGTGCTTGCCCGCCGCGTACCGCAGGTATCCCGTGGTGGCCGCCGCCGTCAGGCATCCCCCCCAAACCCAGCCTCGGGCGCTGGAATCGGGATACAGGCGTTCGAATACGCTGGCCAGAAACACCATCGAGGCGAACGCGCTGGAAGTGTGGCCGGAGTAGAAGGAACGCCGGGAGGTTTTCTCCCTTTTCACCGACAGTGGAATGTCCGCCTCGTGGTTGTACACGTAGGGCCGGGTTCGCCCGAAGAGGTTCTTGGTGAAAAAGGTCAGGCTGCCCTGCAGCAGCAAGGTCTCGAGATACATGACCCCCAGCGTCCCCGGTTCCTTGGAACCCTTGTCCGTCAGAAGGAGGGACAGAGGGGCGGCCATGATCGTGTACACCATGATGTCGCTGGCCTTGGCTGCCCCCGGGGACCAGCGCCGAGTGGCCGAGCGATCGAACCAGTTGATGGACTCCGGGTCCAGAGCGGCGATTTCCTCGGGGGTCAAGGGGGCGGTGTTCCGCTCGGTTATCAGACCCAATCCGAAAAAGGCCGCCGAGATACTGACGGCAGCGGCCTCTTTGCCGTTTTCGAGGTCGTAGGGAAATTCCTCGGCCGACGACGGGGGCGGCGCCACCGACAAGCCCCCCGCGGCCAACAATACCGCACAGATGATTCCCTGGTTGAATTTCATGGACCGTCCGTATCCGTTTCCCCAATACCCTGATCCCGGCTCAATAGGGGGGAAATGTACCAGATCCCAACTTGGTAAGCCAAGACCCCATTGACCCAGGAAGCCCGCTTCCGTAGACTGGGCCACCTCATGTGGGGGATACCACGTGCTCCCAGGCGGGGCGATTCAATGAGAAAGATGACGGGCCCATGAAATGGCAAGGAAGACGACGCAGCACCAATGTGGACGACCGACGGGGTCAGCGGGTCAGCGGCGGGGCTCGGGGGCCCGCCATGGGAGGGCTCCTCTTTTCCCTGCTGGCCCGAGGTAGCGCCAAGACGAAGCTGATGATCCTCGGGGCCGCCGTGGTGGCGATGTTTGTGTTCAAGATCAGCCCCATGACCCTGATGTCGCTGGTGACCGGCGGCTCCACACAGCCTTCGGTGACCCAGGTCGCACCGGCCCCCGACGACGAGATGCGGGCGTTCCTGTCCACCCTCAAGGCCGACAATGAAGATGTCTGGTCCCGGCTTTTCCAGATCCACGGCCAGGTCTATCGGCCGGCCAAGCTGGTTATCTACAGTGACAAGACGGTCATGCCGGGCGGACTCGCCGACGCTCGCATGGGGCCCTTCTACATGCCGGCCAACCAGACGGTCTACATCGACCCCAACTTCTTCAATGAATTGACCCGGCGATTCGGCGCCCCCGGCGACTTCGCGCAGGCCTACGTGGTGGCCCACGAGATCGGTCATCACGTGCAGCATCAGCTGGGATTCACCGATCGGGTCCACGGCCAGCGCGGCCGCGTATCCGATGCGGAGTACAACCGGCTTTCGGTGCGGCTCGAACTCCAGGCGGATTTTCTGGCCGGGGTGTTCGCCCACCATGCGCAGAACCAGTTCGAGTTCCTGGAGACCGGGGATATCGAAGAAGCCATGAAGTGCGCGCAGGCCATCGGGGATGACGCCATTCAGCGCCAGTCGGGCCGCCGGGTGATGCCCGATTCCTTCACGCACGGCACGTCCGAACAGCGCCGGCGGTGGTTCATGAAGGGCTTCGAGACCGGGGACATCGAAAAGGGAGACACCTTCAGCATTCCCTACAACCAGTTGTAGGGCGTCCGGAATATCGGAGACGGATCCGCTCGTGGAAAAGACTTCCGATCAGTCAGGCCCAGGTTGACCATAGGTCGATATGATCCGGAAATTCTGAAACAGCGGATACTGGTCCGGATTGACCGATGGGTCATATATCTGCCATGACTGTTCGGACCGCAGATAGGAATTTTCCCAGACAAATATTGAGGTGTCGGCATAGGCTGAATAATGGGCTTCAGCCAACATGTCCGCCTCGGCCACCCGGCCAGTCGGATTGCCGCCCGGTGCAAACGGCATGGGGAAGTCCAGTGGAAATTTCAACAACCCCTTCTGCAGGTCGAACAGGTAGGGATCCCACATGTCGACGATGCCGTCGGGGAAACCGCTGCGATGGGGATCGTCCCGGTCGAGCCCGAATATGCGGATGTAGTCCAGGCCCGACTCGTCCTGCTGGGGCTGGTTGTTGCCGGGCATCAAATCCTCGATGCGGAGGTGGAAATTCGTGGCGTCGATATTTTTGGCCCCAAGGGAATAGATGTTGCGCAGGACATACAAAAAGGAATGGGGTTCCTGGTCATCCCAGGGGGCCTTCAGGAGCTTCATCCGAAAATACAGACCCGTCACACCGGCCACGGTCTGCTGCGGGAGATCTCTTCCGGGACGATCCCCAATCTTGACAATGGTCCCGTCGTCTTGCCGAATTTCATAAATTACCGCAAGGGCCTCGACCGGGTCCATCTGTGTCCGCAGGTCCACCGCGATCAGGCCGCCGTTCGCATCCCGCATGGGATCCCAGGCCGTGATTTCCCGCCAGATGCGCCCAAACAGATGGGGATTTTCGAAATCGATGCTGTCCCAGGTGAGGTACCCCAGGGAATCGACGTAGGCGGCCACGTTGGTGATGTCCGAACCGGTGGGCTCGCCCCCGGGCATGAGCTGGAAGATCTTGATGCTTTCCGGCAGGATGATGTCGCCCTGGAACCGGCCGCCGGGGAACTCCGCGAACGGCAGATCCAGCTGGAAGAAGCGATGGTTCAAATAAGCCGAGGAAGGGGTAACGATTTCAAGGGGAGGTTTTTCGCACGCAGCTACGGGATCGTCACTGCCACAACCTGCCAGAACCGAGAGCCCTGCCGACCACAGCATGATCCAAATCAAGGTTTTCATATCATCTCCAATTGTACCGGCAGCCACACTTAAGATTTTAAAGAAGATTCTCAACGAACTCAAGTTAATCCGATTAAGTATTGTGGGTTACTGCTTACTCATCCGAGAAAACCCCGCCCGGTTTCCACCGGACGGGGTCTCATAACAACTACCGGAAAAAATCAGCTACGCCTTGAACTCCACCCCCTGGGCCAGGTGCACTTCCCCACCCCAGTTGATGGTGTTTGTCTGCCGCCGCATGTACATCTTCCAGGAATCGGAACCGGACTCGCGCCCACCCCCGGTTTCCTTCTCGCCGCCGAAG
>CBDTUS010000176.1:0-7501 GCA_965363725.1 uncultured bacterium
TGGTTACCCGACTTTTTTCTTGTTGTATTCGTCTTTTGTTCGTATATTAACAGCCCCCCCCCCCCCAGGCACCCATTCAAGGAGGACCAAAATGCCTGCCGTCCCCTTCCATTCCCACCAATCCGCCGCAGAAGTCCATGCTTCTTTGCGTAGATCCCTCAAAGCCATGGAACAGGCCCGCCACTGCGCCGTGCTGTGGTTCGCTGACATCCTGCTCCGGCGTTTGTATCAGGAACTGGGCTACTCCTCCATCAACCAGTACGCCATGCACGGGTTGGGTTTCTCCAAATCACGGACGGGGGACTTCGTGCGTCTGGCCCACCAGTTGGACAAGCTGCCGGCGGTGCGCGCGGCGATGACCTCCGGGGAATTGGGTTACACTAAAGCGCGGGAAATCGTGAGCGTGGCCACGCCCGAGACCGAAAAGGCATGGTTGAAAGCGGCCAGAAAATCCCGGAAAGAGCTGGTGCGGGAAGTCAAGCGGGTCAAACGGGCGGCCAAGGTCGATCCCGACCAAAAGGAACTATTGCCGGCCGCACCGACAATTGTAGCCCCAAAAGAAATCCCTGTCCGTTTCCAGGTGGACCTGACCCCCGAACAGGAAGCGCGGCGGGCAGCACTGGTCGAACGCCTGCACAAATTGGGCGGCGCGCCCAACGACAAGGCCGAGTTGATGCTGGAGGGATTGGCCGCCTTGGTGGAGTCGAAGGAAAAGACCCCCCGGGGGGCCCTTGCCGGCAGGCCTCCGGTGCAGATCCATGTTCATGAAACGGAAGGGAAAATGACCGTTCACACGGATTCCGGGGAACACGAACTCAAAAAAACGGAAACCGAACGGATGCGCTGCGACGCTGCTGTTGCCCGCCAAGGCGGCCGCAATACCACCACCATCCCGCCCCGGATACGGAGAGAGGTTCTGGCCCGTGATGGCCGCCGCTGTCGAGCCCCCGGTTGCGAAAGAACACGATTCCTCGAAGTCCATCATGTGGTTCCCAGGGCAAACGGAGGCATCAACAACCCGGAAAACCTGATCACTCTCTGCAGCTCCTGCCACCGTCTCTGGCACGAACGGGGATGGAAAACTCCCAACCCGATAATGCCCTCTCATCATCGGTGACCCCCTTTTTGGTGGAACCAGAACCGGTTTGGGGAGTACATTTTCCCGGGCAATCGCCTTGGGCTTGCCCTATACTTGCTGCGGAAAACCATTGTCCAATCCAGCTTTCCAAGCAGGAGATCCATGATCCGGCCTTCATCGCCACTATTGGTCGCCTTCATCATGGCAGCGATCCTTCCCGCCGCCGCTACGGGCGCCACACTGGAAATCACCGGCCCGCCCGGCGCCAGCCTGGTCATCAACGGTCTGGACATGGGCTTCTTTCCCCTGGATGGGCCCCTGGATCTGACGCCCGGGATCTACGTCATCCAGAGCGAACTCCCCGGCCACCAGAGCTACGAACACCAGCTGACGCTGGTGGGGGACCAGGACTGGGAGCGCCTGGCCGTCCGCCTGGTGCCCCTGAGCCGCCAGACCGCCTGGACCAGCAACATCCTGTTCGCCGGATTGGGTCAGCACTACATCGGCGCCAGCGTGCGAGGTTACCTCTACAACGTGGCCGAAGCCGGCGGTCTGCTGGTGGCTCTGTTCGCCGAACTTCAGCGCAACAACCTGCGCAAGGACTATCTCGATCTCCAGGACCTGTACAACTCCTCCATCAACGCCGACGACCTCGCCCGCTACCGCGAAGCCGCCATCCAGACTTATGATGACATGCTGGCCAAGGAAGACCTGCGCAACACGGGATTGATCGTGGCCGGCAGCGCGATTGTGGTCAGCATCGTCGACGCGCTCATTTTCTTCCCGTCGGTGGAAGCCGGCTCCGGGCCGGTGCCCCTACAAACCGGGGCCCTCGACAGCGGACTGTGGAACGATCCCGATCCCCGGACCGCCGTGCACGCCGCGATTCGGTTGGAGTTCTGATGGAACGCATCAAGACAGACCTGACCTTGCGCAAAATCGCCGTCCTCGGTTTCCTGTTCGCCCTGGGACTACCGGCTGCCCTCTCCCTGCTGACCGGCTGCGAGGAAACGCCCTCCGAACCCGTCTTCGAAAACCCCTTCGATCCCCTGGGGCCCTATGGCGGCGATCCGTTGCAGGCGAGCGCCGAGGCCACCAACGACACCACCGTCACCATCGGCTGGAATCAGCCCCAGGATCTGGGTATCACCAGGTACGTGATCAGCCAAAGCGCGTACCGCGATTCCCTATATTCGGAAATCGGCGAGGCGGATCACACCAGCAACCCCACCGGCAGCTTCCCCTGGCACGATGCCGCTTCCACCAGCGACCTCTGGTACATGGTCCAGGCTTTCACCGCCACCAATTTCTCCCTCACCTCCTACGCCACTCCCGCCGCAGTGACCACCGGGCCGAGGGTGATCGTGGGAACAGGAGAGGGAACCTCTGCGTCCCGTTTCGTCAACCTGGAGATCACCGTCACCGAGGGTGATCAACTGCGCATCGCCCTGGACCCGACCTTTACCGATTCGTTGAGGATCGTCCCGGCCGGCGCGCCCGGTGAGGCCATCGACCTGACCTATGATATCGGGCCCGCGGGCGGCAACAACCAGATCAAGACCCTGTACGTGGCCTCCTTCGGCGACGGGTTCGAATCGGCACCTTCGGTCCAGACCATCAGGGTGGACTTCACTCCGAACTTCACGGTGGTCGATGATCCCCCCACCCTGGCCGCAAGGACCGTGGATCTGGCCATCCCCATCGAGGGTGTGCGGAACATGCGGTTCTTTGCCGAGTGGGCCGACACGCTCACTACGCCCTGGGTCCCCGTGGATCCGCTCTACACCGGCTACCAGCTGAGCGATTCCGCCAACCCCCAGTTCATCCGCGGCCAGTTCGAGGGTGACTTCGGATTCAACAACCTGCAGGAAATCACGGTGACGCCCGACCTGCTGACCAACGTCACTTTCAAGCTGGCCTGGCCCGACAGCGACGCCGTCGTCGACGAGTCCACGGTTCTGGGTATTTCCCGGGCCGTGGCCACCGAAATGCGCTATGCCGAAAGCCCGGACTTCACCAACGCCCCCTGGATCGCCTACGCCGATACGGTCCAGATCGCACTGAGCCCCACCCCGGGGCTGAAGGTCGTCTACGTCCAGTACCGCAACGACTGGACCATGTCCGGCACCCTGACCGACTACGTGGTACACGTCATCCAGCCTGCTGAAATTAATTTCTGGGCGCCGACGGAAGGCGATGTGATTTTGGGCGGAACGGTATTCCAGGTGCGCGGGGGCACCGTGATCGGTTCGGATCTGGAATCGGTATTCCTGGTCGAATTCGATGGCGGGGACGGCAACGGATTCGTCAACGCCGATGGCACCGAAACCTGGTCCTACCTGTGGACCGTTCCCCGGTTCACCGCCGACACACCCCTGGTCATCCGGGCCCAGGCCTGGTACGGACCGCGGCCGGATTCACTGGAAACGGTCACTACCGCCATCACCGTGACGGTGACCCAACTCGCCGTGGCCATCACCGAACCGCTTGACGGGGCCGACCTGACCAACAACCGGACCATCAATTTCTCCGGCACCGCCGCAGGCGTCCTGGGCGGGACGCCCCTTGACCTGGTGACGCTCGACATCGGCGACGAACACATCGAGGCCTCCAGCACGGACAACTGGTCCGTGGCCTGGGACGCCCCCCTGTGGGACGCCGACACCACCCTGACCGTGGTCGCCACCGCCTGGGCGGCCGCCGACACGGCCCAGCACGTCATCGAGGTCAACGTGAACCGGCCGCCGGTCACCTTCACCGAACCCCGTGACGAGGATCTCGTCGATGATGACACCGACCTGCCGCTGGCCGGGGTGACGTTCAGCGACCTCTTTTCCGGACCGGTGGAATCGGTGGTTCTGGATATTTCCTATGGCGAAGACACCGAACAGGTGACCGCCACCGGGACCGACAGCTGGTCCGCCACCTGGCACACCCCCATTGTGGACGCCAACACGCAGGTGGAGATCACCGCCACGGCCACCGCCGGAACGGAAACCCAAAGCGAAACGATAACCGTGACGGTGACGCCCTAGGGTCCGAACATGCCGGCGGTCAGAATCGCGTGACCATGACCGCGGAATACCTCTCGACCCGTTCCAGATATATCTCCAGGGGCGCCGCCACCACGGCGCCTCCTTCGTACCATCCCTCCAGGCCGCTGCTGGCGGCGTGCACCAGCCAGGGCCGACCCTCCTCGATGATCACGATTCCGATGTGCCCGATGACCAGACCATATTCGCGGCGCAGCTTGCCCGCAGCCGGGTGGGCCGCCTCCAGAACCATCCAGACGATGTCGCCCTCGCGCAGCTCCCCCTCCACCAGGGCGTCTTCGGGTACCGTGACAAAACTGCCGGCCGGATAGCGGGCGCTGCCGGTGCTGTCGGGTCGGGCGCCGGTCAGGTCGGCTGTGATGTTCCGCCCCCAGTGCCCGGCGCGGATCATGTCGAGGCTGAAGTCGAGGTGTTCGGGACGGTCGTAGTCCACACGCCCTTGTTCGTCGACCACGGAATCGGGCACTGCGCCCGCGAACCGGGTGCGCAGGGCCCAGGCCACCGCATCGCGATGATCGTCGGCTCTCGCCAGCTCGGTCACCCGGTACATCAGACTGACGCAGTCCTGCCGGTCGTCGCGGACCAGATCTCCTGCGGCGACATAACCCCCCTCGGCCAGGCCGAACAGGTATTCCACCCCCTGGGCGTCCCGGAAACGCCGGGCCCACCGTCCGATTCTTTCGGCCGCCGGCAGATTTTTTTCCTCCGCCAGCAGGCTGTCCTCGCCCGCCGTCGTCATGATCCGCGGCGCCCCTGAGGCATGGCGCACGGCGCGGTCCAGGGCCTCCTGGCCGCCGTCCTCGGCGCCCCCGCAGGCGGATATAACCAGCAGACAGCCCGTCAAAATCACAATTTTCATCGATCGCTCCCGTTCCCTGGACTGGAAAAACCTTTGAAAAACCTACAACCAGACCGACTTTCGGTCCATCACCCTCTTGCGCATCATTCGCAAGTTCGGGATAATTGGGACCAGGAGGAGGGTGAACCGATGAACTTGACCGTGATCCGAAATATCGCCGGGCCGGTGCTGGGCGCCGCCGGCGGCTACGGGATCCACAAATGGATCGCCTGTCAGGGCGGCGGTTGAAGCATCACCTCCAACCCCTGGATCATGGTCCTTTTCGGGGCCGTCTTCGGGTGGGGGATTCTCTCCGGTGGCGAGAAAAGAGCCAGCAGCGATCCTGACCAGAACCCAGAGGTTGGATGATGAAAAACGTCTTCACATGCCCCCACTGCACGGCGGTCCTCAATCCCAGCGTGAAAATTCTCCTGGTCATCGGTTACCGGAAGAAAAAGGGCATGATCCTGCTCAGCCCCCAGCCCGGGAACTACAAGTACATCTGTGACGACTCCGTGGAGAAGAATCTCTCCCAGGGTGCCAAGGTCCGTTTCGGGTGCCCGGTCTGCACTGAAGACCTGACCTCGCCCGGCAACAGCCAGCTTGCCGAGCTGCGCATGGTCGTCCCGGGCGGCGAACCCCGACGTGTTCAGTTCAGCCGAGTCTACGGGAAAAACGCCACCTTCGTCTTCGACGGCGAGGATGTGACCGCCTTCGGAGATGACGCGGACAACATGGGGTCGATCAACTTTTTCGGCTCCTGACAGTTTCCGATTTTGAAACTGATTTCAAATGACAAGTTTTTGTCATTATTTTCCTTTGAAACCCGCCCTCCACTTACTAGAGTTTTAACAACCCCGGAACGGAGTAAGGGTTCGCCCCTTATCTCCTACGTTATCAGTGGGTTTTAGGCTTTTCCGACTCTCCCATGGAGGCACTGCGCATGCGTTCGGTATCCAGGCTCTCATTGCTCTTTACGGCCGTATTTCTTTTCCTGGCCCTGCCCGCAGGGGCGATGAAAATCATCGAGGACCACCAGGACATCGAAGGCCCCTTCGCGGACGGACCCAGCGTGACCGCGGCCTGTCTCGACTGCCATGAAGACGAGGCCCACGACTTCATGAAAACCTCCCACTGGACCTGGATGCCCATGCAGGATGTCATCGGCAAGGGTGAAATTGCCCTCGGCAAGAAGAACACCATGAACAACTTCTGCGTCGGTCTCAGCTCCAACTGGGCCCGGTGCACGAGCTGCCATACCGGTTACGGCTGGGTGGACGATACCTTCGATTTCTCGGACCCCGGGAAAATCGACTGCCTGGTCTGCCACGACCAGACCGGCCTGTACAAGAAGTTCCCCACCGACGCCGGGCATCCGGTCTACAAGAACAAGGAATGGGAAGGCAAGATCTGGGAGCCCCTGGATCTGGCGGGAATCGCACGCACGGTCGGACCGACCAGCCGTCAGACCTGCGGCGCTTGCCATTTCTACGGCGGCCAGGGCAACAACGTCAAGCACGGCGACATGGACAATTCCCTGGTCGACCCTCCGGTCGGGCTCGATGTCCACATGAGCCGTGACGGGCAGGATTTCAACTGCACCGAGTGCCACGACACGACCGATCACCTCATCGCCGGCAACTCCATGTTCGATTCTCCGGGCGGCCACAACCACCTGGAATGCGCCAGCTGTCACGACGATGATCCGCATTCCAAACGGATCCTCGACTGGCATGGCAAGTCGATCGCCTGCCAGACCTGCCACATCCCCACCATCGCGCGTGATCACGCCACCCTGGTCTGGTGGGACTGGTCCACCGCTGGCACCGACACCAAGAGCGAAAAAGACAAGTACGGGAGGGACACCTTCGACCAACTCAAGGGCTCTTTCCGCTGGAAAAAGAACCTGATGCCCACCTTCCTCTGGTACAACGGCACCTCCACCCAGTACACGCTGGGAGCCGCCATGAACCCCGACGAGGTGACACACCTGAACAAGCCCCAGGGCACCCGCCTTGACCCCCATTCCAAGATCCACCCCTTCAAGGTCATGCGCGGCAAGCAGGCCTACGACAAGGAGCAGCGGATCCTGGTCGTCACCAAGCTGTACGGCGAGACCGGCCTGTGGGAGAACGGATTCGACTGGCCCAACGCCATCGCCCAGGGCATGGAAGCCGCGGGTCATGAATTCAGCGGTGAGTACGGGTTCGCCGAGACCGAATCGTGGTGGAAGATCAACCACATGGTCGCGCCCAGCGAGTATGCGCTCAAATGCGTGGCCTGCCACGACACCGAAGGCGGCGGTCGCTTTGACTGGAAGGCTCTCGGGTATACCGGGGATCCCTCCAAGGAGCGGGGGGTTTCCCGGTTCGAGCTGCAGGATGCTTACCGGGATGTGAACATGGATTAAGATCTTTGCCCTGATTGGGCTCTCTCGGCTCAGCGCAAAATGCCCCGGCTTGCCGGGGCGTTTTGCTCATGGGGAACATGATTCGCCGTGAGAGCCCAATCAGGGCAAAGATCTTAATCCAT
>CBDTUS010000177.1:0-7460 GCA_965363725.1 uncultured bacterium
ACTAGGGCTTTTTCAAAGAACCTGGGGCACGAGTTGAAGATGGCTTACTAACCTCTTTTCTTGTTCCCCGAACATTCCAGGTTAGGAAAAACACAATTTCAAAGGCACAACTGATCTTTTTGAGCGGCACGGACACCGTCGATCACCGCGGAAAGTCCTGCCGTGATGTCCTGTTCGGTCGTCATGCGTCCCACCGAGAGGCGCAGGGTTCCCAGCGCCACGCGCTCGGGCACTCCCATGGCTTTGAGGACGTGGGAGATGGTGACGCCCCCGTCCCCGTGACAGGCAGCCCCGGCCGATACGGCCACCAACGGCATACGTTGGATGATGGCCGCCGCGGTCAGGTCCGGGAAGCTGATGCTCAAGGTGTTGGGCAAACGCAAAGAGGGGTGTCCGTTGACTATGGCTGCGGGGAAGGCCTCCTGCAATCCGGCCTGCATCCGGTCCCTGAGGGCCGGCAGGCGGATCGCTTCGGCGGCGAGGTCTTCGGCCGCTAACCGGCAAGCCACACCCAGCCCGACGATTTCCAGGATGTTTTCCGTCCCGGGCCGACGCCCGTTTTCATGGCCCGCCCCGAACATTAGGTTGGGGATGTCCACCCCCGACCGCAGGCAAAGAACGCCGACCCCCTTGGGTGCGTAGAGTTTATGGCCCGCCAACGAGATCATGTCGACGGCGAGGCCACCGAGGGTCACGGGGATTTTGCCCGCGGACTGGGCGCAATCCGAATGGCTGAGAATACCTCTGGCCCGAGCCCGTTCCGCGATTTCCGCCACGGGCTGGATGGTGCCGACCTCGTTGTTGGCGTGCATGACGGACACCAGCACGGTCTCGTCGGTGAACGCGTCGGCGACCCGGTCGGGATCGACCCGGCCGAAGGTGTCGACCGGCACATAGGTCGTGTTGAAACCATGTCCCTCGAGGTGGCGGCAGACCTCGCTGACGGCCGGGTGCTCGATGGCCGTCGTCACCATGTGCCGGCCGCGATCACCGGCGGCGTGGGCTGCGCCCATTATGGCGTGGTTGTTGGCTTCGGTACCCCCGCTGGTGAAGATGATGCCGCTCGGTTCGGCCTCCAGCAGGCGGGCGACCTGGGCGCGCGCCTCTTCCACGGCCCGGTGGGTCCGGCGGCCCAGGGCATGGCTGCTCGAGGGATTCCCGAAGTGGTCCCGCAGAAAGGGGATCATCGCTTCGGCCACCCGGGGATCGACGGGCGTGGTGGCGTTGAAATCCAGGTAGATCGGGTCGGCCTGGTTGATCGGCTCCATGGCGGCCTTTCGGAGTAGATAGTGTGGCAAGGGTCCGGTGCAATGATAACGCGGGGCCCGCGAGGTGGCGACCGAACAGTTGGCGGGGCTCCGGAATCGTGGACAGGCCATCAACCGGGCGGTATGCTGAAAGCAGCTGTCAACCCGTCTGTTCCGACACTGAGGTATCCCGGACTTGAATTCCCGCCCCCCCATGATGGTTCTGCTGGCTTGTCTGCTGCTGTCCCTGACAGCTGGACCGGCTGCCGCCCAGGACAATCTGGAATGGGAAAAATACCAAGGGTGGAAGATCAAGAGCTTTAAACTGGAGGGGGTCCCCAAGGAGTTGGACAAGGATCTGCGGACCGGCTTGGCCCAGACCGGAAGATGGAAATTCCTGCGTGGGATGCAGCGGCCGGACTTTTCGCTGCGGCAGCTCGCCGAAGACCTGGCCCGGGTCCGGTTGTTCATGGCCCGTAACGGGTTCCCTGCGGCCACGGTCGAGCCCTTTGCGGAAAGGGATCCCGAAGGCCGGCAGCTTGAGCTGACCCTCCGGGTGACCCCGGGCGATCCGGTGCGGATCGGCCGTCTCGAGTGGGTTGGGTGGCCCGAGGGGGTGGCCCTGCCCGACACCGCCGATGCCGTGAATCTGGCCCGGGGAGAAATCCTCCGGGACGTGAGGGTCGAGGAGGCGCGGGCGGCTCTGGTCAGGCTGCTGCACAACGCGGGTTATGCCCAGGTGGCGGTCACTTCGACGCTGCGGCCCGAGGACCTCGGCAGGGTGGCCATCGTTTATGAAGTGTCGCCGGGTGACTACTATCGCATCACCGAGGTCAAAATCGTGGGTTGCAGCGACGACCTCCTCAAGGTGGCCCACCGGGTCATGAACATCGAACCGGGTGTGGCATTTTCCCAGGAACTGTTGACCAGGGCTTCGCTTGACCTCCGCAGCACCCAGCTGTTCGGCATGGTGGTTCTCAAGGCCGAGCCCATCGGTCCCGGGGAACTCAAGTTGACCGCCGAACTGGAAAACGGCCGGATGAAAACGATCGAAGCCAGTGTGGGTACCTTTTCGGACAACCCCTGGCTGGTCAGGACCGGCTGGAAGCACCGGAACCTGTTCCGCAACGGCGTCGGTTTCGATGCCGGGGGAGTGGTCGGGACCCACCGCCTGGGGGCGACTGTGGGCGCCAATTGGCTGGGATTTCTTTCGCCGCGGGCCCGGTCGCGCGTAGGCCTGGGTTTCCTGATCGAGGACGAGGATGCCTACCACTCCCAGGAATCCCGAATCAGCGTCACGCAATCCTTCCGGCCTCGCCGAAGGGATATCTGGAACGTTGGGGTGACCATGTCCTATACGGAGGTGGAGCGGAGAAACCCCGATTCGACGGATATCCCCGAAAGCCAGGGCCGACTGCTGGAAATCTGGACAGACGTGAAATGGGACCGCACCGGTGACCCCCTGTTCCCCAAGGACGGCGGTTTCTTCAAGATATCGTTTACCGTGGCGCCGCCCGAATTATTCTCCGAAATTCCCTACGTAGGTATCCAGTTCGACGGTTCGGCCTACCGCTCCCCGCTGGACCCGGTGGTGTTCGCGGGCAGGTTCCGCCTGGGTTGGGCCAAGCCCCTGGGTGGAGGGACCGAAGTGCTCGCCACCCGTCGGTTCTACGCCGGCGGCTACAATACCCACCGTGGCTACGGTCGTCGCAAACTGGGCCCCCTCGATGATGCCGGCGATGCCCTCGGCGGTGAATTCGTGGCCCTGGCGGGACTGGAAATCCGATTTCCCCTGGTCTGGATTTTCGACTGCGGAGTCTTCGTGGACTCAGGGCAGGTTTGGGGCACCCCCCAGGATGCGGAACTGGGCGAGATCCCGGTGGCTGTCGGCGTGGACCTCGATATTCGCACTCCCCTGGGGCCCGTGCGCGGGGGGTGGGGCTGGAACGTAATCAACAAGGTCGAAGGTCAGCCCCACGACATCTTTCACTTCGGGATAGGTTACCCATGGTAGGGCTGGGCAGGAATCGAAACCAGCCGGAGGACCCGAAGGGGACTCGTTCCCTGCGGGGGCGGTTTTTCCACACCCTGCGCCGGATCCTGACCGTGGCCCTGTTGGTCGTCGCCGGCCTGGTCCTTGTGCTGACCGTGGTTTTCCTCTTCGCCCCTTCTCGTGGCGCATTGTTGGGGTGGGGGGTCCGCCTCGCAGACGATGCGCTGCCCGGGAGCCTGACCGTGGGCGAAACCAGCTGGCCGTCTTTGGGCCGTCTGGTGCTCAGTGACGTGCTTTGGGTGTCGGGACCGGGGCCTGTCCCGGGCGATACGTTGGCCGATGTCGCGGTCCTCGACCTGTCCCTTGATCTGGGGGTCTTGAGGAGCCGGGAAGGTAGAATCGAATCCCTGGCCCTCGACATCCGCCTTGTGGATGTGCCCGCCATCGTCGCGGCCACAGCCGGCCAGACGGGTGGGACCGTCCCGGATTCCCCGGACACCTTGCCTCATGCGGGACCCGTTGAATTCCCCTTCCTGAACCCAGGTAGTCTGCCCGGTTTTCCCTCAGCAGTTCTGGACCAACTGGATCTGGAAGTCGACCTCGCCCGTCTGGCTCCAGGGATGTCGATCCGGGACCTGGTCTTTTCGGGGCGGGCCGACATTCGGGGGGACCGTCCCGCGAAGGCGGTGGTGGACCATGTCGAGGTTCGCCTGTTGACCGCGGTTGGAGATTCAGTCGAGGCGCGTGTGTGGGAGGTGGCTCTCGATCATCTGGGCTTCGGCCTGCAGTTGGAGGCTTCCGCGGACGAGTCGGGGGCCTGGACGATGGGAGCCGCCGCACTGGACAGCCTTAAGCTGGAAATCGCGCCGGTGGCCAACCCCGATTTGCCTGAGATCTGGAGCTTCGCGGAGCCCGTGACTCTGAAAGCCTCTGGCGATATTGCCAGAACGGGCAGCAACTATGAGGGTCGCCTGGACTGCGATTTCAACCTGCCCGGAACCGCCCGTTTCCATCCCTGGTTGCCGGAGGATTTCCCCCACGAGGAGTTCGGATCCATCGCAGGCCATCTTTTGCTGTCGGGATTTCTTGAGGATCATGCCGCCAAAACCGACCTGCGGTTGGACCTCGGTTCGAGTTCCTGGTTGGAAAGGGGCGTGATCGCGGGAACGGCCGAAGCGGACATCGAGGCCTTGAAGGCCCGCGGATTCGGGGAGCTCACCGGGCGACTGGATACGCTCGCCATCGATCTGCAGGGAATCATCCTGGATGCTTCAGGGGCCTGGGGTGCCGACGCCGCCGACCTGGATCTCAAGTTGGCCCTGACTGATTTTCGCCTGCCCGCCTTGATCGCCGGCTCGTTGAACCCCGCTCTGCGGGAAATCATGGAGGATCCCGTTCCGCTGGACCTCAAGGTGGCTGCCGGTTTGGAACGCCGTGGCCCCCGATTTGCCGGCCATCTGGAGAGCAACTTTCTTTTGCCCGGAGCGGACCATTTTCGTGCCTGGCTGCCGGAGGATTTCCCCCTTGGGAAAATCGAATCTTTCGAGGGTGAAATCGCGGTCAAGGGGGACTATGAAGCCGGGCGGGCGGGGGGAGACTTGCGAGTGGATATAGGAGCTAATCCCTGGGTGGAGAGGGGACTGATCTCCGGTGCGGCCGCCGCAGATCTGGACTCCCTGAAGTCGGGAGGACTTCGGGCGCTCACCGCCCGTATCGACACCCTCGAGATCGCTCTTCTGGGTGTCGGTCTTTCCGCCTCTGGCGAAATGGAACCTGGATCGGTGGACCTGGACCTGGAGGCGGCGGTGACCGATTTCCTTTTGCCGGGACTGTTTGCCGGTCCGGATCTGGAAGGAGCGGAAATCGCACTGGAGTTCGCCGCCGACGTGACCGGCTCCCTGGAGGAGCCTGAAATCGAGGCTCGCGCCCAGGGGGGATTCCGCCAGGAAACACTGACGATCCCCGCTTTCGATTTCCGGCTGAAAGGCGACCGGGACAATGTTGCCGCCCGGGTTCAGGCGGGCGGAGGTCTGGTGTTCGAGGGAACGTCTCTGGATTCGGTCCGAGCGGAGGTCAGAGGCCGCCTGGTGGCCGTGGACAGTCTGGCCGCCCACTTCGGTCTGTCTGCCTGGCAGGGAACCAACCATGTCGCGGTGGGTGGGGCGGTCCGCGGAGATACCGTGCGCGAGGTTCGGATCGATTCGCTGATCCTCAGGGCCTTCGACCGGCAAATGAGAACGCGTGAACCGGTGACGCTCACTCTGGGGCCGCAGCCCGGCGTTTTCCAGCTGACCGAGTTGGCTTTTACTGGGGACCCGGGCTCGGTCACCGCCCAGGGACTCTGGAACGAGGAGACCATGGACCTGGCAGCGGGAGTCGATCTCCTGTTGAGTGAAGAATTGCTCCAGCTTCTGGTGCCGACACCCCTGTGGTCCATCAATGGCGGTGTAGATCTGAAACTGGATGCGGCCGCGGACCTGGCAGGGACGGAGAAGGACCCGGAAGTGACCGGCCGGCTAACAGCCGTCATGTTGCCGCACCGCGAAGAATCGCCCTTCGGTATCGATTTGAGTTTCATCTCACGGGGTGGGTCCGATGCGGTCCTCAACGCCGATTTCGCGGTGACCTCCACCGATACCTCACTGCTCACCGCGAGCCTGGCCTGGCCGGGGGTCGCGGGACCCGAACGCGGATTCTGGCAACCGGATCCGCAACGGAACCTGACGGTGACCGTGCCGTCCCAGCAGCTGGACCTCGAGCGAATCAACCGCCGCCTCCCTGATCAGATGGTCCTTCACGGAACCTTTTCGGTCGCGGCCGAAGCCACGGTATTTCCTCCGGAACGAAATTCGGCCGGCCATGATTCTCTTGCCGCTGTACCGCTGCGGGGCACCATTGATGCCACCCTGGCGACCTCTGATATACGGGTCGACCTGCCCAACCGCTCGTGGCTTAATGCGGTGGTGGACGCCTCGTTCACCGGGCCGCTGGAGACCCCGACCCTGGCTGCAAGGGTCGAAGTCACTTCGGGCTTCATCCGGATTCCGGAAATGGCCCGCAATCTTCATCCGGTCGAAGGCGCATCCCTGCTTTGGGCTCTGAACGATTCCTTGTTGGCAACCTTGGATTCAACAGGGGCGGATTTTCCTGTTCTCGAGGCGGCTGGCGCTGACCGGGAAGGTCTTCGTGTCTTTGTTCCCCCGAGCCCCGTGGGACCTGCTCTTGATCCGTCTGGTCAGGCGTATCTTCCGGAAATGGACCTGGAGGTGATCATCCGGGACGACTTGAGGGTCATAGGTTACGGAATGGATCTCAAGCTGGCAGGAAAGATCGACGTGGCCCGGGGGTTCGACGAGGACGGCCTGCCCGGCCCAGCCATGACGGGGGACATCCATTCGCCAGAGGGAACGGTGAAGGTGATGAATCGTGTGTTTCGGGTTGAGCGGGGCAACATCAAGTTCACAGGGTCGGTGCCCCCGGATCCCCGTTTCGACCTCATGCTGGAGTCCCAGGTAAATGCCTACCTGGTCCGGGTCTTGATTTCGGGTCTCGCCTCGGCCCCAGTCGTCGAACTGACCTCCGAACCGGATCTGGCGGAAGAGGACATCATGGCCGTTCTGCTCTTCGGCCAGCCGATGAATGATCTGGACAGCGACCAGCGCGGACGCATGGATGAGGAAAACGATCCCAGCCGCGAATTGCAGAAGAACCTGGCCGGGCTGGCCATGGCGTTCGGGACCAAGGGGCTCCAGGATACCATGAGCGATTCCTTCGGCGTGGACCTGGTCCAGATGGGTTCGGATTCCTCCGGCGGCAGCACCCTGATGGTGGGCAAATTCATCACGCCCGACATCATACTCAAATACAACCAGTCGCTGGAAAACAGCGGCACCTATTTCATGACCCTCGAATATTCCCTCAACCGGTATTTCAAGATGGTGACAACCTACGGGCAGGGGGAAGAGGCTTCGGGTGCCGAATTGAGATGGTCCAAAAGGTATTAGTTGTGCCTTTGAAATTGTGTTTTTCCTAACCTGGAATGTTCGGGGAACAAGAAAAGAGGTTAGTAAGCCATCTTCAACTCGTGCCCCAGGTTCTTTGAAAATGCCCTGGTGGAAACCACTCTGTCATAGTACATCGACCATCGGGGAGGGAGCTCGCAACGGGTCCGAAATATCCTTTTCCCCAACAAATCCACGATCTTGACTGGGCCGTCGGTC
>CBDTUS010000178.1:0-7399 GCA_965363725.1 uncultured bacterium
CGCGCTCGGCGGTCCCGAAGAGTTCTACGCCTCCTGGATCGACCACCGCACTTTCGATGAGGTCCTTTACTTGCTGCCCATCGGATTAATGGGAAGTGGAGTGAGCGAAGAATGCTCCTACCTGTCGGATGTACCCGAGACCGTGGGCCAGGTGGTGCTGGGACAAAACCACCCCAACCCGTTCAACCCGCGCACGAACATTTCTTTTTCGCTGCCTCAGGTCACGGATGTCCGGCTGAGTGTGTTTGACGCGCGCGGACGGATCGTGGACGTTCTCATCGACGGGCAAATGCCGGCCGGCCCCCACCAGGTTCTTTGGAACGGCCGTGACGCCGGCGGCCGCATGGCCCCGTCCGGGACATATCTTTACCAGCTGCAAATGCAGGGCAAGACCATGACGCGCAAGATGACCTTGCTCCGCTGAAGCTCTTTTTCCCCGACATGGAAGGCGGGATGTTGGCAATGCTTGTCCGTGACCGGCTCCCGGTTATCTTCCAGGTAAAGCACCTCGTTCTGATCGCCATACTGGTCTTTCCGTGCTTCCTGGGCTGCTCGTCCGATCCCCCGGACAGGTCGGTCAACGGTTCCATTCACACCTTCTACTATGGCTGGTACGGGAACCTGGAAACCGATGGCGGATTGCGCCACTGGAACCATGATGTCCTGGGGGTCGAGGATTCGGTCCCCTACCCCGGCGGCGAGGACATCGGGGCCAACTACTTCCCCGAGCTGGGAAACTACAGTTCGAATGATGAGCGCATTGTCCGGCAACACCTTCGGCAATGCGCCGACGCCGGCATCGGTGTCGTGGTGGCCAGCTGGTGGGGCGCGGATTCATTCGAGGACAACAGCCTTTCACTTCTTATGGACACGGCCGCGGCCTTCGGCATCGGGATCGCCTTTCATCTGGAGCCCTTTCCTGATCGGGGCGCCCAATCGAGCCGTGACGCCCTGGTTTATCTCCTGGATCGGTACGGTGATCATCCCGGGCTGTTTCGATCTCCTCAACACGAGAGCCGGCCGGTGGTGTACATCTATGATTCCTACCTGACGTCGGCCCAGCAGTGGAGTCGCCTTCTTCATCCCGACGGCGACCTCACCCTTCGCGGCACCGTTCATGACATCGTTGCCATTGGGCTTTGGGTCAACCAGGACGAGGGCGCGTTTTTCCTGGAAGGCGGTTTCGATGGATTCTACACCTATTTCGCCAGTGACGGATTCACCTACGGCTCGTCTTCGATCCACTGGCAGGAATTATCGACCTGGGCGCGGAAAAACGACCTGACCTTCATTCCCTGCGTCGGCCCCGGTTACCTGGACACGCGGGTTCGTCCCTGGAACAGCGCCACCACCAGGTCGAGAGAAGAAGGGGCCTATTTCGACCGCATGTTCCAGAGGGCAATTGAGGTGCATCCGCCTCTTATCGGAATCACCTCCTTCAACGAATGGCACGAGGGGACCCAGATTGAGCCGGCGGTCCCCAATTCCCTCAAGGACTACACCTACGAAGACTACGCGCCGCTGGGGCCGGGCTACTATCTGGAGCGCACGCGATATTGGGTGGAAAAATTTTCTAGGATGAAGAAATAGCAAGCTCTCCCGGGCCTGAAATATTCCAACCGGGTCCCCCCGCCCGACGATTGATTTTTGCCGGCTGCAACCAATGCCTGTTTTTCACGTAATTTGAACACGTCATTTCGCTTCACCCAACCCACGCCACACCCGGCCTGGCATTGATCGGAACAGGACGCCCTGTTCGAGGAGCCAAAATGAAAATATTACCGCTGCTGATCACAATCCTGTTTTTCCTCCCTAGGGTGTGCCTGGCTACGGTCCCCACTATCCCCCGTGTCTTCGACAACGACGGTCCTTCCCAGGGTGTGGTGCCGTTGGATCTGGTGGAACTGTGGCGCGCCGGTGGCGAAGACGAGGATGTGATTTTCGGGCGCATCGTGGACTTGAAAAGGCACGCAAACGGGAATGTCTACGTGCTGGACAACCAGCTTTGCCAGGTGGTGGTTTTTTCCCCGGACGGGGTGCACCTGGAAGACCTTGGCCGGCAGGGCGATGGACCAGGTGAATTACGGCAACCCATGGGGCTGGTGTCCCTTGGGGACGACGTCCTGGGCATCGGGATGGGATTCCCAGGACAGATGGTCTCCCTGAACCTGGATGGAACACCGCTGCCTACCAAGTACCCCGTCGGGGAACCTTCTGAAGGAAACATCGGGATCATGATGAGCCTCCAGCATGTCGACGGCGTGCTGGTTGCCAGCGGCGGACGCATGGTTTTCGAAGACCAGGACCAGAGCCACACCGAACGCTTTCTTTCCGTGGCCGATGCGACCACCAGTGGGTTCCACCGCATTCTCGAGAGAGCCACACCCCTGGATCCGACCGGTCGCCAGTTTTCCGAAGACGCCGCCTACTATATCGATCGCAGCTGGGCCCTGGGACCCCAGGGCAATATCTACGCCCCCATGAAAAGGGATGCTTACGAAGTGTCGGTTTTCGACCAGACGGGCCAGCTGTTGCGGGTCTTCGGACGCAAGTACCAGCCCCGCAAAAGGTCCCAGGACGAAAAAGACGAAATCACTCCGCTCATCAACCTGGGGGGCGATCCCCAGAACAGGGAATGGAACATTGCGGACCACGACGAGTGCATCATTCGCATCATGTTCAATCACGACGACCAGACGGTCTGGGTCCTGACACCCCACGGCGCCAACGACCAGCCCGAGGGTATCCTGGAAACCTGGGACGTATTTGGAACCGATGGCGAATACCTCAAGCAGGTTCCCGTTCCGCTGGGCCATGAAATGAACGATGGAACCTGCTACCTGGTGGGCGACGGCCGGCTGGTGGTGATCAAAGGCACCGCAAGCGTCTTCGACTCTGGGGATGAATCGGAGGAGGACGGCGAGGAGGAGGAAGTGGAACCGCTGGAGGTCATCTGCTATCAGATGCGGTGATTTCCAGGCCGCGGGATCAGACTCCTAACCAGCCCGTGGATTGATTCATTTGATCAACGTCATCCTCTTCGTCTCGGAGAAGTTTCCGGCTTCGACCCGGTAAAAGTAGACCCCGCTGGCCACGCGCGCGCCCACATTGTCCAAGCCATCCCAGACCACCGTGTGATAGCCGGCAGGCCGAGTCTCATTCAGCAAACTGCTGACCAAACGGCCATGGACATCGAAGACCTCCAGCAGGACCTGACCCTGTTGCGGCACATCGAATCTGATGGTCGTGGTGGGGTTGAAAGGGTTGGGAAAGTTGTCCTGCAAGTCCAGGACCGTCGGGATATTCCCGCCGTCCGGAACCGCCACGTCGGCCACGGAATCGAAGGTCAGATTTCCCCGAATCTCGCCCCCACCGTAGAGGTCCGAATGGATGAGAATATTCACCCGGCCGGCGTCCAGCTCCGCCATTTCGAACGGCCCCACCAACCAGATACCAACTTTGGGCGAACCGTAGGGCAGGTCATGAAAAACCGGGCCGATAACCCCCGGAGGCGCGTTGTGAATGTGGGCAACGGTTTCAATGCCAACCAGTTCGCCGTATTCGATGACGTAGGACACCTCCGTTTCCGCGGAGTTCAGGACCAGGATGGCCGTTCCGGTAGTGGGCGAATCGGTCCCGGCCGTGGGCCCATCGAGTATGGCCGTGTAGTAAGTGTCGGCCTTGCCGGATACCGGGAGCAACAAGGCAACGCCGATGACGAGAGCACTCAATCGTCGGCAATGTCCAGTGCGGGTCATGGCAAATTCTCCTTGATGAACCGGGCGGGCCTGCGGCACCTCAGGTTGTCCGAACCCTTGGCGACCGGGGTTTCGCGTTTTGCCCATTCAGTATAAGGAAGATTCTTCCCTCCGACCCGAACTATTGCTCCGTTCCTAATGCACCGCAAAAACAGGATTCCGAAAACCGGCGACCCTCCTCTTCCTTTTCTATCTTGCCCGGAACCGGAGGACAATAGTGGTGGGACTCAAGTTGACATTTTTGCTGGTGATCCTATCGGCCAGCCCCCTGGCCGCAGGCACCTGGCACGTGGCCCCCGAAGCCGGAATCGCCGGTGACGGCAGCATCACCAATCCCTTCGCCATGGTCGCCGACGGCATGGCCGCCGCCGCTTCGGGCGACACCGTAAGGTTGGCCGCCGGAACCTACAGTGCCACCGTTGCTGTCACCGCCTACGGCCAACCGCGTTTGGCCCTGCTGGTGCTCAAGGAAGGTGTGACTGTCATCGGCGCCGGAAGGGAGGCCACCTTTCTACATGCTCTACCGGCAGCCATATATACCTTCGGGATTTCCGCAGAGGACGTGGACGAATCAGCCTCCGTCAGTGACCTGGCCGTCACCGGATCCTGTTTCCAGGGGGTCAACCTGCGGGGAGCCTCGCCGCGCCTGAGCCGGCTGGACCTGGTCAACGACGTGACCGGCGGCAGCAGCCTGGCCTGCGATGTTCGCGATCTCAGCTTTCCGGTGGTAGAGGACGTCCTGTTCGACGGGGGCCACACAGCGCTCGTGGTCGAGTTCGGCTCCGGCGGCACCTACGCCGGCTGCACCATAGGTATCCGGCCCAACGACGGCATGATCTGCAACAACGCGACCCCCGAACTCATTGATACGGTGTTCCTGGGCGCAGGCCGGGACCTGCTGGTTCTGGCCCTGGGCTCACAGCCGGTGCTGCGCGGCTGCACTATCGCCGACGGAAGCCGCTATGCGGTGCGGGTGGCCGTCTATGACCCGGGCAGCGAGATCGATCTGGGCGGCAACACATGGTTCAGTACCGATCCGGCGGCGATCCGCGCGCGGATTCTGGACGCGTTGGTGGATCCTTCGCTGGGGGCGACGGTCCTCATCGAACCTCTGGGCGAAGGTGGCGTGCCGGTCAGGGACTTGTCCTTCGGGTCTGTAAAGGCGCAGTACCGCTGAGGCATGTCAGCCCGGGGCGTGGACTGCTTCTTCAGGAAAATTTTTAATCTAGGAGCGTCCAGTGTTGTGGGGGAAGTCCACTATGTGGTTGTTTTTCCTATATCTGGTAGCGGCCCTGTGATATATTTGCAACAAAATCAGGCTTCGAGCCAAAAAAGGTTCTGTTTTGTAGTGTGCCCGCCAGATCGCTGACTTCGGAGAAAGGCATTACCGATGAAGACCTGCGCCATTCTCACGCTCGCGCTGATGCTACCCCTCTCGACCGTGCTTGCCGATACCAATGTTCCAGCCGGCAACGTCAGTGGTTCCTGGACCGCCGCGGGAAGCCCGTACCTGATCGACGGCGATACTGCGATCCAGGTCGGTGACGAGCTGGTCATCGAGGCCGGTTGCCGGATCGAATTCACCGGACACTACGATCTGCACGTCTTCGGTCGGCTGGTGGCGACGGGAACCGAGACCGAGAACATCGAGTTCGACGCCAGCGCCCCGATCCCGGGCTGGCACGGAATCCGCTTCGTCGATACGACCACCAATGGTCAGAACGCGTCGGAGTTCACCTATTGCGTCTTTCGGAATGGTCGCGCCGTGGGATCAGGAACGGACCTGGATGGCGGCGCGATGCACTGTACGGGGTCGGCCGATATCGTTGTCAGTCACTGCACCTTTGTCGACAACTTCTCGGACCGATTTGGTGGCGCTATCAATCTCAATGCCGGATCCGACATCAGCATCGACAACACCGACTTCATCGACAACGAAGCCTATTTCCGGGGTGGTGCGATCAACTGCGACGAGTCGTCCCCGGTCATCGTGGACTCTCTGCTCGACTCCAACCATTCGACCGTTTTCGCCGGCGGAATTTCCGGCGAGTACGGGTCGGATTTTCGGCTCGAAAACGTGAGAATCCTCAACAGCACGGCGGGGACCGTCGCCGGTTTCTACATCATCGACAGCGAGGTGGTCATGGTCGGCTGCCTGGTCACCGGCAGCGTGTCCACGTTGGGGTCCGGCGGTGGTGGCGGCGTCACCTCGGGTGGACACCTGCGGTTGATCAACTCGACCGTCGCCGACAACCAGTGCGCGCTGTTGGGTGGTGGGGTCTGGGTCTACACATCCTCGATCGAGGTCGTCAACAGTATTATCTGGGCAAATTCGCCGGATCCGATCGCCTTGCTCGAGGGCAGTACCGCCGCTGTCAGTTACAGCGACATCACCGGCGGCTGGTCGGGCTCGGGTAACATCGCCTTCGATCCCCCGTTCATGGGCGTGGGCGACCATCCGTACGCCTTGAGCGAACTCTCTCCCTGTATCGATGCCGGCAATCCCGACCCATTCGGGTTGGACCTGCCGGACTTGGACCTGGCCGGCAATCCGCGGATCGGCGGCGAACGCGTCGATATGGGGGCCTATGAGAATGCGGATATCTCGGATGTGCCGCTCGCGCAGGCGACGATGCTCGGAACCATCTTCCCCAATCCCTTCAACCCTCAGACTGCGATCTCGTTCACGGCGGACCATCCGCAGCACGTTGTCTTGACGGTCTACGACCTGTCCGGCAGGCGGCTCGCGGTACTTGCCGACGAGGCGTTTGCGGCCGGCGATCACACGGTGAACTGGGACGGACGCGATGCGAACGGCACGGCCATGCCCTCGGGAACCTATCTCGCCCGGATGGATACCGAAGCGGGCGTCCAGGCGAAGAAGATGATGCTGATTCGCTAGATGATGCACGGCCTCTGCCAACATGCGGTGCCATGGTATAATGGCACCGCATGTTGTGCGCTTTGACCCGTTCCGAAACGCCGTCATGAAAAGATTCCTACGATCGACCATGCTGCTGTCATGCCTGGTGCCTCTCATGGTTGCCGGCACCAAGGTCGTCGATGGTTGTGCCTCTGAAATTGTGTCCCGGACCCGGATGAGGCCTCCCCTACGCAGTTATTGGCAGAAAACAGGATTAAACTTAAAAAAGCGGGTCCCCCCGGGGGCCCGCTTTTTGATGTCTGGATCGACCAAACCACCAGACACAATTTCAGAGGCACAACAAAACGTTCCAGCTTCACTAACCAATACATTCCATCAGGTTATAGCCCCAAAAATGCCCGCCCCCCACAACCTGCCAAAATCCAACAGCTTTTTCTAACCCGAATTTCCGGGTCCCCGGGTGGGACGGGGAAGGGAACTTTCTTCTGAGATTCGGTAAAAACCAGAATGGCCCCAATAGGTCGAATGATGCCTAATAGGGTTTTGACTAGGCACCCGGGTAACTGAGTCCTGGAGGATTAAATTAGCCAGGACAGGCTCCCCCTACTCGAACAGCTTGAAACAAATGGCGGACAGGAATCCCGCCAGGGTACCAAGACCAACGACGTTGGAATTCCCCAAATGGACGGCCTCGGGAATCATGGCCGAGGCAATCATGGTCAACATTGCACCCGCGGCCAGCCCCTCGACGAAAATG
>CBDTUS010000179.1:0-7359 GCA_965363725.1 uncultured bacterium
GAAGGAGCCGGGATGTCCTCGTCGCGATCCCGAGGATCGCTCCTGCGGATTACCCGGTTCCTTCGGAACCAGACACACCGGCCCCATCCCAACGCCTTCATTTCCGGAAAAGCCAAACGGACCAAGAAAGGGAAGCCCCCCGAATATGGCCTTGCTCTCGATACAAGACGGCTACTTCGACTACGGGCGAGAAAAGATCCTCAGGGGGGTCAATGTAGCCCTACACCCTGGGGTGAAGTACGCGCTTGTCGGTGCCAACGGGGCGGGCAAGACCACGTTGATGTCGGCCATGTCCGGCGATCTCCAATTGCAGGGCGGGACACGACAGATCATGGGGTCGGCCACCGTCAGGATGCTGCGGCAGGAAACGACCATCGACCCGGCGTCCTTCGAATCGGAACGGCTGCTGGAAACGGTGGCGGGGTCGGCTTTCACCAAAGAACGGGAAATCGAAACCAAGCTGGCGGACCTGGCCCTCGAAATAGCGGCCGCCGATCCGGTCACCCAGGCAACCCTGGTCGAGCAGCAGGGAAAACTCCAGGATGAGTTTGAACGCCTGAACGGCTACACCATGCAGGCCCGGCTGGAAACCGCCCTGCGCGGGGTGGGCCTGATGCCGAAGACCTGGGACCGTCCGGTAAACCGGCTTTCGGGCGGGGAGCGCCGCCGCGCAGCTCTGGCGACGGTCCTATTGCGGAACGCGGATCTCCTGTTGCTCGACGAGCCCACCAACCATCTGGATCTCGATTCCTGCGAATGGCTCGAGGGCTTCCTCGAAACCTACCCGGGTGCCGTGGTGCTGGTCTCCCACGACCGTCACTTTCTGGATCGGGTCGCCAAAAAGACCCTGCACCTGGACCGCGGGCGGCTGGTCAGCTACTCGGGCAACTACTCCTTCTTCGATGAGCAGAGCCGGCTGCGCTACCAGCAGGACCTCAACGCCTGGCAAAGGCAGCAGAGCAAGATTCGGCAGACCGAGGATTATATCCGACGCAACATCGAGGGCCAGAAAACCAAGCAGGCCCAGTCCCGCCGCAAGCAGCTCGACAAGGAAGAGAAGCTGGAAAAGCCTACGGCCGAGCCTGGGCTGTTCCGCTTCCATTTGAATCCGGTGCGGGCCAGTGGCGGCACGGCGCTGGAAACCGAAGGCCTCACCAAAGGGTGGGACGACCAGATTCTCATGAAGGGTCTGGACCTGCACGTGTCCCGAGGGGATCGAATCGGGATCATCGGTCCCAATGGTTGCGGCAAGTCGACGCTGCTAAAAATGATGGCCGGCCGGATCATTCCGGACGCGGGCCGAGTGGTCATCGGCCACAACGTGGACCTCGGGTTCTACGACCAGGAGTTGACAGGTGTCTCGGATCACAACACGGTGGTCGCGGAAATGATGTCCGTGGATCCGGCGGCGACCCTGGGAGAACACCGTTCGTTCCTGGGGGCCTTCGGTTTCGGCGAGGATCTCCACGACCGACAGGTCAGCCGGCTGTCCGGGGGAGAACGGGGCCGGCTGTCCCTTTTGCGCCTGATCAAGGAAGGGCACAACACCCTGTTGCTGGACGAGCCGACCAACCACCTGGACATCCGCAGCCGCGAATCGCTAGAGGCGGCCCTGGCCGAGTTCACCGGGACGATGGTGGTCGTTTCCCACGATCGCCGTTTTCTTGACAAGATCGTAGAGAAGCTGATCGTGTTCACCGGGGACACCGTGCCCCGGGTCTTCGCGGGCAACTACGCCGAATATGTCTGGAAGCGGAAACAGGAACAGCTGGCGGCGGCCCCGGCAGTCAGGGACAAGCTCCCCGCAGGCGGCGGCGGGCGCCAGAAAAACAACCCTGCCGATCCCGGAAGCACGGGCGGGCAGGCTCCGATGAGCAAGAACGAGATCAACCGCCGCCGGCAGTGGATCACCGAAGCCGAAGAAAAAATCTTCGAGCTGGAGTCGAACAAGGAGGCGGCGCTCGGCGAGATGGGCTCTGCTGACCTGAAAAACGATCGCCGCCTCGAGCTGGCCCGTCTATGTTCCGATATCGACACTCAGCTCACCTCGGTCTACGCCGACTGGGAAAAGTGGAGCCTGGAAATCGAGCGGGGCGCGACCCGGCCCGACGACACCAACAACGCGGAGTAACATGGGGACCAGACGGGAAGAAGAAACAGGGTTTTCCACCGAAGTGCCGCGGGAGCGTGCGGTCCTGGCCGGAGTGCATCTGCCGGTCGCCTGGGCTGGCGGACTGGGGGGCGACGCGGACCTGGCCGAACTCGGCCGGCTGGCCGACACCGCCGGCGCCGACGTGGTGGGCCAGGTCGAGCAGCGCCGGCCCCGCCCCGCCCCGCGCACCTTCCTGGGCAAGGGCAAGCTTGAGGAACTCAAGGAACTGGTGGAGGAAACCGAGTCCACCCTGGTGGTCTTCGACAACGAGCTATCGCCGGCCCAGGGGCGAAACCTGGAAAAGGCCCTGGATGTGAACATCCTGGACCGTACCGAACTCATCCTGGACATCTTCGCCAATCACGCCAACACGGCGCAGTCTCGACTCCAGGTCGAACTGGCCCAGCTCCAGTACCTGTTGCCCAGGCTGACCCGGCTGTGGTCGCACCTCGAACGGCAGGCCGGCGGCATCGGGACCCGCGGCCCGGGCGAAACCCAGCTGGAAACCGATCGGCGCCTGGTCAACCGGCGCATTGCCACGCTGAAAAAGGCTCTGGACGATATCGAAACCACGCGCCAGACCCAGGTCCGCTCGCGGGAGGGCATGTACACCGCGGCGCTGATCGGGTACACCAACGCGGGCAAATCCACCTTGATGAACGGCATCACCGGCGCGGGTGTGTACGTGAAGGATCAGCTCTTCGCCACTCTGGACGCCACCACCCGACGGGTCGACGTGGATGAACGCCGACGATTCCTGCTGACAGATACCGTGGGGTTTATCCGGCGGCTGCCCCACCATCTGGTCGAAAGCTTCAAGGCCACCCTGCAGGAGGTCAGGGACGCGGACCTGATGGTCCACGTGGTCGACGCCTCGAGCGAGGATCCCGAACACCAGATCGCCTCGGTCAACAAGGTGCTGCGCGAACTGGTGCCCACGGAAAAACCCACGCTGATGGTCTTCAACAAGATGGACCTGGTGGATCGGGAACTCTTCGTCAACCGTTTCAGCCGCAGTTATCCCGACGCGGTGTTCGTGGCCGGCCGATCGGAAGAGGGCGCCGAGGAGCTGCGCGAATCCATCCTCAACCTGTTGACCGGCAAGGAGCTGATCCGCACCGTCCGTCTGCCCATCACCAACCTGCATTGTCTCAGCTCGTTTCATCGCACCGGGTCGGTGCTGGAGCAGGACTTCGAGGCCGACCAGTGCCTGGCTACCCTGCGTCTGACCGAAGAGGAACTCAACCGCCTGGTTTCTCGCGAAGGGGCGGTCCTGGTGGAGGACCCGGACCCCAACCCCTGATTTTTTTTTGCGCAGGCCCGCACCTTGCACGGATCCTGTCCGACCTGCAGACACCCAACCATTCATTGCAAAGCGCCAGCCCAAGAGGGGCTGAAGGTTGCGCATTGCCCTGACCCCTCTTGAAAACACCTCTCAATACCCCGTTTCAGGGCTGAATTTCAACCCCACTCCCCGGCATGTCTCTTGCAGTTCAGGCTTGAGGCAATGTGTCTATTTGTAGGCCCGACCCGGAGAAAAACCTCAAGGGAACGGCCCAAACAACCGATAAAACGGGATGTCACATTGTGGGGGATCCGCCTTCTCGCGGAGCCCCCGGGGATTGGTCATGAGCCAAACATTCACTACGAGGTGGAACAAGATGCCGCGCATCAAAGGCAGCAGGCAGGGATTCAACCTGATCGAACTGATGGTGATCATTGCCATCGTGGGCGTCATAGCGGGGATCTCGGCGCCGCCGATCTTCCGATACGTCGAGTCGAACCGATTGCAGACCAATGCCGACCGGCTGGCGGCGGATCTGCAGTATGCCCGCAGCCTGTCGATATCGCAGGGAGCCATCCTCAGGTTTGCCAGCACCCCCGGCGGGTACCAGCTGACCAACCCGATCACCGGCGTCCTCATCCGGGAAACGAATTTTGCCCACGGCCTCGAGCTCGACGTGGATCAGACCGCGGACTTCTATCCCTGGGGCATGGCCGACGCAACCGTATTCAGCATATCCAATGGCACCGGCGACATGACCGTCAATCTATTGCCCACAGGAATCGTGGAGGTCCACTAGCGATGATACGCAAGATGAACCGCAAAATCAGGAATCTGCTTGGGACCGGGCGGCTGCCCGGCCTTGGCTGTGAAGGGTTCACCCTGGTCGAGATCATGATGGTGTTGATGATTCTCTCGGTAGGCGTGCTGCCCATCGCGGTCATTCAGCACCGGGCCCGCGGCGAGGTATCGGAAGCGGACCGCTACACCCAGGGCATCGAGATTGCCCAGATGCATCTGGAACGGATCAAGGGCATGGGCTTCGGTAACGCGGTGGCCGATTCGGGCACGGTGGGGAACATCGAGTGGTCCGCCCAGGTGACCAACGTGGCCTTCGGGCTCGACCGGATAACCGTGACGACCACCTGGAATAACGGTGGCCAGGAAGAATCGATGGTCCTGGCCGATCTCGTGTCAACTCGCTGACGGGGGAATGGGAATGAACAAGATGAAAATCATGAAACATACCGACCGCCGCGGCCTGACCCTGACCGAGCTCATGATCGCCCTGGCGATCTTCGGGGTCATCATGGCGGTGCTCTTCGGGTTCCTGACCGGTGCCCGGAACAGCTACAGCGAGACGCGGGAACGTGCCCAATACCAGCAATCGGTGCGAGCGGTGATTTCGCTGGTGACCCGGGAGATCCGCTCCACGGGTTGCGATCCCACCGGGGTGGGCTTCGACTATTTCGGGGTGGCGGATGACGACCGCCTACAATGCCGGATGGACCTTAACGGCGACAGCGACGTCACCGACCTGGGTCCGGACGAAACGGTGTCCTACCAACTGGTGGCGGGCAACCTGATCCGGAACAACGGCACGGGGGACCAGGTGATCCTGCGGGGAGTCCAGGACCTGACCTTCACCTATTTCGACGAGACGGGCGCCGCGCTGAACGCGGTTCCCCTGAATGCGGCGACCCGCGCCCGGGTTCGCCACGTGGGCATCAATATCGAGGGCGAAACCGTGGACGGCGAGCCCGTTATCTATACCACCCGCATCGCCCTGCGCAACGGGTGATCCGAAGGATCGGGAGCAGAACATGAACATGACCCCAACGACAACCTCGAGCCCGGCGGCGAACCGCGAAGGATTCGCCATGGTGACCACCCTGCTGGTGGTCCTGATCCTCAGCGTGCTGGCGGTGGGCGTGGCCTGGATCGCGAGTTCCGAAAAGAAGACCACTTTCGCCGAAGGCGTCCACATGCGCTCGGTGTTCGCGGCCGATGCGGGCGGCGAGGCCGCGATCAACTTCATCCGGATGTCGGACGTTCCGCCAGCGATCACGGATTTCACGAACAACACGGTCCAGGACCAGGGTGCGACGGCCCTGGAGGGATCGCAGTCCTACGACTATTCCGCGCGCTTCCTGCAGAAGCGGCCGAAGCCGGGCTGGGGCTTGAACTATCTGGATTACGATTACCGGATTACTTCCCGCGGCACCGCGTCCCGCCTGGGACAGAGCGGCGTGGAACTGGTGGTCAGCAGACTCTACAAAGAAGGCTATTGAGCCGATCTGGGGGATAACGTGGTGAGCCGAACAACCGGCGAGCCGATGAGGCAGGAGAAACGATCATGCTGATTCATAGAAACGCAAGACTCTGGTTCGCGGCCGGCGCGCTGCTTTTGGGAGCAGCTTTGGCCGCACCCCAGGCGGCGGTCGCCCAGGACGGCTGTGAGGTTCCCCTGTTCGTCAAACAGAACAGCGGTGGGGCCAACGTCATGGTGATGGCGGACAACTCGGGTTCGATGAACGCGGCGATCTACCACTTCGCGTATGACCGCAGCATCAGTTGGCCGGGTTCGTTCGATCATGACCGGACCTACTACGTGGGGCATGACGGCTGGTACGAGCCCAACGATTTCAACTGGCGCTGGGTTAACAGCCCGAGCCTCTATCTGGTGGATTCGGACAACGGCCAGGACGGCCGCTACTCCGGCAACTATCTGAACTGGTTGTTCTATAACGCCAACGACATCGAGCGGGTGCTGACCCCCAGCATCACCCGGATCCAGATCCTCAAGGCGATCCTGGACCAGATCCTCGAGCGTTCGGCCCGGTTGAACTTCGGTCTGACCATCTTCAACCACAACGAAGGCGGCCGGGTCGTCGGCGGATGCGGCACGGACATCGGGGTCCTGCGCGCGGCCATCGCCGGCATCACGGCCAACACCTGGACGCCGATCGGCGAAACCCTGGAAACCATCCTCGACTACTTTGCCGACCGGGGCAACTTCCCTTCGCCCATCCAGGCGACCTGTGACTACAACTTCATCCTGATGGTCACCGACGGTCTGCCGACGATGGATCGCGACGTCAGTTTCTATCTGCATGATACCGACGGCGACGGCAACGAACCGGGCAGCTGCGCCAGCATCGGCGCACCCTACTCGGAGGCCAACGACTGCAGCGATTACATGGACGACGTGGCCTACTACATGGCCAACTCCGACGTCGCGCCCCATGTGGACGGCGACCAGCATGCCTACACCTACGTGGTCGGCTACAACGAGAACGGCGATCTTTTGAAGGAAACGGCCATCAACGGCCAAGGCCTGTTCTTCGAGGCCGGCAACGCGGTGGAGCTGTTCCTGAGCATCGAGTACGCCCTGCAGGATATCCTGCGCCGGATCTCTGCCGGTTCCGCGGTGGCCGTGGTCTCGACCGAGCGCGGCACCGACGACCGCCTGTACCGGGGCAAGTTCATGCCCATCGATTGGAACGGATATCTTGAAAGTTACCTGCTGCCCTATGATGAAAACGATCAGGCGGTGTGGGAGGCGGGCAACCTGTTGAAGAGCCGAAACCCCAATTCGAGAAACATCTTCACGGCGCTGGGCGATGACATGATGGAGTTCGTCCCCGGCAACGCCACGAATCTGATGGTGAAAATGGAGGCGATGGACGAAACCGAGGCGGCCAAACTGATCGCCTGGGGCCAGGGCAATTACGTCAACGGCTACAGGTACCGCCAGCAGTGGGTCCTGGGTGACATCATCCATTCCACCCCGGTGGTGGTCGGTCCTCCCAGTGAATTCCGCATGGAGGAAAGCTACACGGCTTTCCGGGAGGCGCACAAGAACCGCCGCAAGATGGTCTACGTGGGCGCCAACGACGGCATGATCCACGGTTTCGACGCC
>CBDTUS010000180.1:0-7314 GCA_965363725.1 uncultured bacterium
ATGAAAACCTGGCCCGTGCGGTTGACCGTCAGGATGATGGTGCCGGTTTCCGGAATATGGATTTCCGAACGCGATTTCGGCAGCGACACGGCCACCTGCTCGGGCGGTTTGAACTGGGTGGTCGTCATGAAGAAGATCAGCAACAGGAACGCCACATCCACCATGGGCGTCATGTCGATATGGATTTTCTTGCGGCTGGCCACGGCTCAGGACTCCCCGTTCCGGTCCAGGAATTCCATGACTTCGTAGGAGGTCTCCTCGACCCGGTTGTTGAACAGGTCGACCTGGGTGGTGAAATAGTTGTAGAGCATCGTCGCGATGATGGCCGTGGTCAGGCCTAGGGCCGTGTTGACCAGCGCTTCGGAGATACCGAGAGCCAGCTGGGTGGCGTCCGGGGCTCCGGCGCGGGACATGGCGTGGAACGACCGGATCATGCCGATGGTGGTGCCCAGCAGGCCGAGCATGGTCGCGATCGAGGCGATGGTGGAAAGGGAGTTGAGATTTTTCTCCAGGTTGGGACTCTCCAGGGCGTTGGCTTCCTGCAGAGCGCGCCTGGTCTCGTCCATGACGTCCTTGTGCTTCAGGGAGCGGCCTTCCTGCCGCTGATACTGCTGAAGGCCCGCCCCGATGACGTTGGCCAGGCTGCCACCCTGCTTCTTGCAGGCGGCGACGGCATCGGTCAGGTTGCCGGAATGCACCGACGCCTTGAGGGTCTTGATGAAACTATCGACGTTGCCCCGGCCGCCGGCCCGCCACAGGACGATGAGGCGTTCGACCGCGAAGGTCAGGGTCAAAAACAGGAAGGTCAGCCCCACGACCAGCAGCGGGCCTCCCTGACGGACGTACTCCGGCGAACTTCTCCAGATGAAATAGGACAAGACGGCCGACACGAGGGTGATGGGAATCAGGACGTAGTTTTTCATCGCTACTGATTTTCCTTTCCGGCGGCATTGGCCTGGTTCAACAGTTCGGTTCCTTTGACAAGCATGATGTTGTTGGGATCGATGGCCCGTGCCTTGGCGAAGGCGGCCCCGGCTTCGGCCAGATTGTTCTGCCCCAGATGGGCGCTGCCCAGTCCGGCCCAGCCGTCGGCGTTGTCGGGCTCGGCTCGCGTGGCGCCGTTGTAGGCGGAAACCGCGGCGCCGTAATCGGCCTGGCGGATGCGACAGAAACCGACGCCCCTCATGGCCTTGGCGTTTTCCGGTTCGAGGGCCAGGACCTGGCGGTATTCGTTTTCCGCGGCGGTCAGATCATTGGTCGCGGCCAGGACCTGGGCCAGCAGCAGCCGGGCCATGGCCTTATCCGGATCCAGTTCCACCGCCTGGCGGAAGGCCGGTAGCGCCTGGGCGAGATCGCCGGCCTGGTAATAGGAGATGCCCAGGTTCAAATGGTTGGCCGCAGAGCCCGGGTTCAAGTCGACGGCCTGGCGGAAATCGGCGACGGCCAGATCGGGTTGGGATTGACGCAGGTGGATGATCCCCCGCTGGAAGGGGATGTTCGATTGATTGGGATCGAGCTCGCCGGCTTCCTCCAGACTTTTCAAGGCCGCGGCGTAGTTCTTCCGGGAGGTCTGCCAGGAAGCGCGCGCCACCAGATCGTTGGCCCGCCAGGGCAGGCTCCCGGGCAGCCTGCCCATGAGTCCCGCGGCTTCAGCTTTGACGACCGTGTCCCGGCTGTAGATGCCCGAGCGTGCGAAATTGAACTGCGCGTCCTGGTTGTCCGGCTCCAGTTTCCGGGCCGTACTGGCCGCTTCCACACCCTGGGCGTAGCGGCGGATTTCGTAACAGGAGTCCGCGAGATCGAGCAGGGCTTCCAGATCGTCCCGTTCCAGGGGGATGTACCTGAGGTAGGCCCTGGCCGCCTTGTCGTGCTGGCCGGCCAGGCGATAGAGATCGCCCAGATCCTTGAGGGCCGGAGCGTAGGTCGAATCGATGCTCACGGCCTTCATCAGGCTGTCGCGGGCCTCGTTGAACCTTTTTTCCTTGCGGTAGAGGGTGCCCAGGTTGTTCAGCATGGGAGCCGTGGGGGTCATGCCCGGCATGGCGAGCGCCTGTTCGTAGGCGTTGATGGCCAGGATGGTGTTGTCGTTCATTTCATAGATGCGCGCCACCAGGGTGCCGTAATCGGGATCCGTGGGGTCGAGGTGCATGGCCAACAGGGCCGACTTCTCTGCGCCGGCGGTGTTCCCGGTACCCAGCAGGTAGAGGGCCATCCCGTATTGATATTTTTCCTCGCCCTTGGCCAACCCGCGCAGATCCTGGCCTCGGTCGAGTTCCTTCTTGGCCTGGCTCCAGTCCTCGTCCGCGAGATAAAGGCGGGCCCTGCCGTAGTGGGCGCGCCAAAGGGAGTCGTCGGCCTTGAGGGCCAGGTCGAATTCCTGCGCGGCCTCCTGATCCCTACCCAGTCTGAGCAGCAGCAGACCCAGTCCCGCGTTGGCCATGGGGAAATCGCCGCCGCCGGCCGCGATGGACTTCCGGTAGAAGGCTTCGGCATCGGGATACCGACCCTCCCGGATGGCGATCTCCGCCAGGCCGAACAGCGCCCGGTGCATTTCGTGATGGTTGGCGACCGCCTCCTCGAACCGGGCCTTGGCCTCGACGATGTTCCCCTTCTCCATGGCCTTGACGCCCAGCCGGACTGGGTCGGTGTCGAGGGTGTAGGATTTGTCGGCGGCGCTTCCGCCGCAGGGGAAGATCAAGGATGTCAGAAGGAAGAGAACGGCCAGGAGAGGCAGGGTCCGGTGGTGGCTCCGGCAAGTGATGGATAACCCTGAAGGCTGTCCTGTCATGGGTCGGTCTCCTTTGTCCGGCGCGCCGTTTCCGGCTGCCGGCTGGGGCCATTATTCGCCCGGGGCCTGGGTGGTCAAGTAGATCTCCCGCAGCACCTGCTTGGCGGGGATGCATCCGGCCCGTTCGATCTGTCTCTGCCCGCGGCCGCTGACCAGATGGGTCAGGAATTTTCCGCCCTGGATGTCCCCGTTGGCTCGGCAGGCTAAGAAAAGGGACACATACAGGGGATAGGCTCCGGTCGCCACGTTTTCATAGGTCGGATCCGTTTTTTCGTCCCCGGATGGTCCTGCCAAGGGAACAATCCGGGGTCCGGTCGCCGAATCCTCCCAGGCGGGCAGGGTCCGCGCCGCGGTGGCCGGCAGATCGAAGGAAGCGATCATTCCCACGGCCCGCGGGTCGTTGGTCACCGCGAGGGCAACCTGCCGGTCGTCGGCCAGATAGATCACCGTGGCCTCGTCTATCGGTTCGGCGTCCCGGCCCAGCAGCTTCGCGGCGGCCGCCCAGTGGCCGAGATTGGGATCGGCGGCGTAGAACCTGTCACACAAACCCTGCATGTCGCCGGCCATCAATCCCCCGAGTTGCCGTGAGGAAATCCCCGGACGGTTCCCGGATGGGAGGTCTTCCACGAAGGTTTCGGACCCGGCGAGGATCACGATGGCGCCGATGCCCACCGGTTCCACGATGGCGGAATCCCCGTCCGTCTGCCGAAACAGATCCTGCTCGGCCGAAGTCGGTGGCCGGGACAGCAGGGCGACGTCCACCCGACGATTCACCAGATCCTCGAGAGCCTGGTTGGTGCCTCCGCCCTGGATCCGGATGTCCAGATCGGGATAGTCACGGTGGTAGTGTGCCACCAGGGCATCCACCAGGCCTGGCGCGAGGTCCCGGCCGGCCACAACCAGGGTCGGGTCGTTCTGCCGGCCGTCCTGAAAAGCGGTCGTCAGCCGGCTCCAGTCGATCTGGTTTCGGTAAAGGAACAGGCACACGATCACCAGGGAATAGATGATCACCCGATATCGAAGCCAGGATTTTCGTCCGAAACCCATCAGTTTTCGTTTTCTGTTGCACCGGCCAAGCGAAATCCTATAATCGCAGATCCAAGAATCCCCACTTCCGGGAACCAGATGGATGATCATCCTGGAGTTCCCAGGCGGAGGTGGATCCCGCAGGATGGTGACATGAATCGGTTCCACGGATCAACCCACGGCGGCCCGGTCATCCCGGGGTCGGTAAACGGGCGCAGGTCGGGCCCCGTTTTTCCCCTGGTGGCGGCCTGCCTCCTGCTGGCGATGGCCTGGGTTTCCGGTTGCGAGCAGGCCCCTGAATCATCGGGGTCGGATTTTTCTCGGTCCTCTAATGAAACCGCTTTCATTGACACCCTGCAAGTGCGTACCTTCCGATATTTTTGGGATCTTTGCAACCCCCTTACCGGCCTGGCGCCCGATCGGGCACCTTCCGAGTCTTTTGCCAGCGTGGCGGCCACCGGGTTTGCCCTGACCGCCTATCCCATTGGTGTTGCTAGAGGTTACGTCACCCGGGACGAGGCCGTCGCCCGGGTCCTGCGGACGCTGGATTTTTTCTGGACCTCCCGCCAGGATACAGCCCAATCGGGCTCGAGCGGCTATATGGGATTCTATTATCATTTCCTGGATATGGACACCGGAACCCGGTTCGGCAATGTCGAACTGTCCACCGTGGACACCGCCCTGCTGCTGGCCGGGGCCCTGTTCTGTCAGAGTTATTTTGATCAACCCGGGGCCGATGAAACCCGTATCCGGGCCCTGGCGGATTCCCTCTACCTGAGAGTGGATTGGCAATGGGCCTCGGTCCGGCCGCCCACCATCGGTCACGGCTGGAAACCCGAAGCGGGATTCCTGCCCTACGACTGGCGGGGATACAACGAGGCCATGATGATGTACCTGATGGCCCTGGGTTCGCCGACGCATCCGGTGGCCCCCGAGGCCTGGGAGGCCTGGACCTCCGGTTACGACTGGGGAAATTTCCAGGGGCAGCAGCATCTTGGATTCGCACCCCTGTTCGGCCATCAGTACACCCTGGTGTGGTACGACATGCGCGGCATCCGCGACCCGTTCATGAGGGAAAATGATCTCGACTATTTCGAAAACTCCCGCCGGGCGGTCCTGGCCCAATACGAATACGCCCTGGACAACCCCGGGCAGTGGGTCGGCTACGGACCGCGGCTGTGGGGCCTTACGGCCTGTGACGGCCCGTTGAACAAGACCGTGGACATCAACGGGACGACCCGCACCTTCAACACCTACTGGGCCCGCGGAGCCTCGTTCACCCTGGTGGCCGACGACGGCACCGTTTGCCCCTCGGCCGCCGCCGCGTCCCTGCCCTTTGCGCCGGAAATCGTGCTGCCGGTCCTGATGGCGATGAAGGAAGACCACGGGGAATACCTGTTCGCCAAGTACGGTTTCCTGGATGCCCTGAACCCTACGTTCACCCTGGACATTCCCGTCCATCACGGTCGGGTGGTTCCGGGTCGGGGCTGGTACGACACCGACTATCTGGGCATCGATCAGGGGCCCATCCTCGCCATGATCGAAAACCACCGTTCCGGCCTGGTCTGGGAAACCATGCGCAGGAACCCCCATATCGTCAGGGGTCTGAAAGCCGCGGGTTTCACCGGCGGCTGGCTCGAATCCGGGGAACATCCCGATGACTGACCGTCGCCGGAGGGGCCTTTTTATCCTGATGATCCTGACGCTCGCGGGAACCGCGGGGTGCGGCCGCCACAACGAAGGCGTTTCCGAACTGGATTTCTGGGTAATGGGCCGCGAGGGGGAAATGGTCCAGGGCCTGGTGCAGGATTTCGAAGCGCAAAACCCCGATGTGCGCGTGCGGATCCAGCAGATCCCCTGGTCGGCGGCCCACGAAAAACTGCTGACCGCCCATGTGGGCAAGGCCACGCCGGACCTGGCCCAGCTGGGGAACACCTGGGTGCCGGAATTCCAGGCTCTGGGGGCCTTGACGAATCTCGACGGTCTGATCGCCCTATCCGAAGAGGTCCACCCGACCGATCATTTTACCGGCATCTGGGACACCAATGTCATCGACGGGAATTCCTACGGTGTTCCCTGGTATGTGGACACCCGGCTGCTGTTCTACCGGACCGATCTTCTGGCCGAGGCGGGGTTCCCCGATCCGCCCCGCACCTGGCAGCAATGGCGCCGGGCCCTCGAGGCCCTCAGCGCCCGGGGTCCGGAAAAGTACGGGATCCTGCTGCCGATCAATGAGTGGACCCAGCCCGTGATATTCGGGTTGCAGGCGGGTTCACCCCTGCTGCTGGATCGGGACACACGCGGAGATTTTTCGAGTCCCGCCTTCGGCAGGGCCCTGGATTTCTACCTCGGTCTGTTCGCCGACGGCCTGGCGCCTCCGGTAAACAACAACCAGGTGGCCAATCTCTACCAGGAATTCGCGCGGGGCACCTTCGCCATGTTCGTCACCGGTCCGTGGAACATTGGGGAATGCCGCCACCGCCTTCCCGAAGATCTGCAGGACCACTGGGCGACGGCGCCCTTGCCCGGCCCCGAGGCGGGCACCCCGGGACTGTCGCTGGCGGGAGGATCGAGCCTCGTCCTGTTCCAGTCATCGAAGCATAAGGAAGCCGCCTGGCGTTTGATCGAATTCCTCAGCCGGCCGGAACAGCAGGTGCGTTTTTTCAACCTGACGGGCGATCTGCCGGCCCACAAGAAGGCCTGGTCGGATCCGGGATTGAATGCCGACCCCATGATCCAGGCCTTCTGGGATCAGCTGCAGCATGTGGTCCCCACCCCGAAAATTCCGGAGTGGGAACAGATCGCCACCAGGATCTGGGAACGCACCGAAGCGGCCATCCGGGGCGCGGAAACTCCTGCGGACGCCATGGCGAAACTCGACGCGGACGTGGATCGGATCCTGGCCAAACGGCGCTGGCTGATGGCCCGCGAGCAGGAACGGGCCGAACCATGAGCAATCCCCTGGTGAAAAAACGCACCCGGGCCGCCTGGCTGTTCCTGACGCCGGCGATCCTGCTGATCACGGTTTTTTTTGGGATCCCGGTCGCCGCCGGGCTGCTGCTGAGCCTGACGGATTTCGATCTCTACGCCATCGGCTCTCCGAGCGTCGCCCGTTTTGTCGGGCTGGACAACTACCTGCGCCTCATGCGGGATGAAACCTTCTGGACGGCCCTGTGGAATACCCTGAAATTCGTCCTGATCGGCGGTCCCCTTTCGGTGGCGGTTTCCCTGGGGGCGGCCCTGTTGCTGAACGCGAAGCTGGTCAGGATGCGGGGTTTCTTCCGCACCGTCTATTTCGCCCCGGTGGTGACGACCCTGGTCTCGGTCGCCATCGTCTGGCGCTATCTGTACCACCCGAAATACGGGCTCCTGAATTTCCTGCTGGGGTTTGTCGGCCTGGAGCCCATCGACTGGCTGGGCGACCCACGGTGGGCCATGCCCGCGATCATCCTGCTCGCGGTGTGGAAGAACTTCGGCTACAACATGCTGATTTTCGTGGC
>CBDTUS010000181.1:0-7273 GCA_965363725.1 uncultured bacterium
GGCATTGACCACGAACGGTGCATGCGAAGCCCTAAGCCGTGCGCGGTCAATGTCCCTGTTTCAGGCCCGCCTCTTCTTGCTCGACTTCTCGTAGCCATAGTATTTCTGGTCGTAGTAGTAGGGAAGCACTTCCCCGAGGTTGTTCGCCACCACCCCGAGGATATTGGCCCCGGACTTGCGCAGGATTTCCACGCCTCGCTTGCAGACGTCTTTTGGCGTCATGCCCGCCATCACCAGGAAAAGGCAGCCGTCCACCGCATCGACGAAATGCAACGGGTCGCTGACCGGCACGACCGGCGGAGTATCCAGCAGGACGATATCGTAGGTCTTGTGAAGTTCCTCCACCAGGTGACGCACCTGGTTGGCGCCGAACAGGCTGCTGATGTGGCCTGAGGTGGTGCCCGCAGGCATGAAATCCAGATTCGGGATGCGAGTGCTGGAGGTTGCCTCCTCGACTGTGGTCTTACCTTCGAGGAGGTTGGCAAAACCCGGCGAAACCGGGCTCTGGAAAACGGTATGCTGCACCGGGCGCCGGACGTCCGCGTCGAGCAGAAGCACCCGGCTGCGCATGTGGTAGGCCAAAACCAGGGCGAAATGCAGGGTAAACAGACTCTTGCCTTCGCCCCGCTCGGCGCTGGTGATCATCAGGGCCCGCTTGCGCTCCAGGTCAAGTTGCCGGCCCACCTGGATCATGATCCGCCGCAGCTCGATGGCCATGGGCGATTCGATGTCGAACAGGCTGCCGACCCCGCCCTGTTTGGATCTGTCCTTCAACATCTCCACCTTTCCCAATATTGAAATCCCAGGCCCGGATCAACCGAGCCGGGGGTAGATCACCAGGAAGCCGAACGCCCCCACGGCCAAAATTCCCAAAACGATGACCGCCCAGCGAAGGATGCGGACTTTTTTCGTCTTTTCGAAATGATCGTCCTTGATGGTGGGTAGGGTCCCGATCACGGGCAGGCCCAGCGTCCTTTCGATCTGGTCGACGGACGTGAAAGAGCGGTCCATGAAGATGGCCAGCACCACCAGGCCGAACCCGATGCCCAGGGACAGGATGACACCCAGGGCCATCAGTTTCATCTTGTCCGGCTCCACCGGTGTCCGGCTCAGCCGGGGTCTTTCACGGATTTTGATCTGCATCCCGATTTCCGAAAGGCTGGCTTCGAGATTCATGGTCTGCTGCGTGATTTCCGATTCGATGGTCTGCACCAGGCCCCGTTCCCGTTCCACGTCGTCCTGCAATTCCGAAATCTGGGCCGACTGGCCCGGCCGGCTCGCGGCGAAGCGGCGGAATTCCCGGATCTTCAGGTCCATCAAGTCAATCACACGTTTCTTGCCGGACCGGAAAAGGGAAAAATAGATGAACTGGCTGATCTGGTTCCTCTCGCGAATACTCCGCTGGGGCATGTTGAGGGCCACCATTTCCTCGATGCGCTCGTTCAGCCTCACCCGCAGAAGTCCCAGCCTGGTTTCCAGATCCTTGGCGTTCGGATCCCCATCGGCGAAGAGCTGAACTTCCAGCCCCAGATCCTCCATCTCCGAAATGGTCGAACGGATCCGGGTATCCGCGTCATACCGGGAGGTGCTCGGCGTCTGGCCCAGGATCCGGTGGACCACCTGGCCGTACTGGGCCAGTTCGGAGGCGTCCTGGCCCTCGTATCGTTCCTTCACCTCGGCCAGGTTGTCCTCGGCGATGCTGAGATTGGACGCGTTGATGGGGTTGTCCACCAGGGAGGCCGAAACCTCGTTCCTCTGGAAATCCAGCAGGCCCGCCTCGGCGGCTTCGAGGTTGGACCGGTAAAGCTCCAGCTGCTTTTCTAGGAAATCGCGGGTGGAAGTGCTGGCCGCCATCTGGCTGGTCCGGTATTCCTCCACGAAACGGTCTACGATGAAGTAGGCCAGATTATAGGCCTGCTCCGCATCGGGATCCCGGACCGCGATCCGAAACAACCGGCCACCGTCCCTCTTGATTTTCACCTTCGAACGCAGATGGTTCATGGCCTGGAGCACAGCCTTGTCCTCGGCCAGGGCACCGGAAAGGGAATCTGCGGACTCCCCGCGCAGGGCGTCATGGAGCCGGAGTTCCCGGACCACCAGTTCCATGAACTCCGGGGAGGTGAGCAGCATGTCCATCTCCTGGTGGGCCACAAAATCGATGTCACGGGCGCGGCCGTAGCGGCGCGAGGCATCCTCGATCAGGTTGCTGTTCATGCTGTTGAATTTGATCAGGAGCTGGCCGGAGGATTCGTAGATGGGGGTCATGGTCCGGATGGCTATCCCGGCCATGGACAGGCACAGGATAAAGGGAATGAAAAAAAGCAACTTGCGGCGCAGGAAAGCCCGCACCAGCATCATGAGATCTAGGCCCGAACCGGAATTCTCAAATTCGTCCTGGAATGGATCCATCGAGTCAATATCTCCTTGCCGGAATCAGCAAAACCGGGCCAAGCTAATGGAAAAAACGGGCAACCCCATCAGGGTATGATACCCGTGACTCCGCTTTCGGCCAACAATTCCCTGGATTCCAGGTTCCCAATAAACTTAAATCGGGTCAGTGCATCCTGATCCAGAACGGCATCATCGCCACCGGGCGGCCGTCCATGAGTTCCACCGCCGCCAGGGTGCCATCTTCCCGCAGGGCGTCCACCAGCACCGGGCCCGGCATATGGGCCGCCGCACCGAGGGCCGGTGAATCGGATCCGGTCAGCATGCCCAGCACCTGCGCCAGACCGCCGCCGTCCCGCAGGGATTTCAGGATCATCCTCTCCAGCAAGGACAGTTCCTCTCCGAAGGTCACGATGGAGACCTTGTCCGAAGGGTCGAGGCCCAGCATCCACTTGGCGGAATCGAGGGAACGATGCAGTCCCCCCAGTCCGTCCACCAGTCCATGTTCGAGCCCCTGGCGACCGGTCCAGACCCGCCCCTGAGCGACGGCGTGCGCGGCATCCCGGGTCAGGCCCCGGCCGTCGGATACCTTGCCCAGGAATCTTTCGTAGAAGGCGTCCATCTGGGCCTGGAACAGTTCGCGTTGCCCGGGAGTGAAGCCGCCCTCGTCGGTGAACAGCAGGGCGTTTTTTCCCCGCGTGATGAATTCACGGTTCACGCCGATCTTCCGGTACATGCTGCTGCGGTCCATCTTGCCTGCGTAGACACCAATGGAACCCGTCAAGGTGCCGGGATCGGCGAAGATCGAATCGGCGGGGCACGAAACATAGTAGCCGCCGCTGGCGGCCAGCCCGCTCATCGAAACGATGACCGGCTTATGTTCGCGCACCCGTTGGATCTCGTTCCAGATCAGGTCGCTGGCCAGAGCGCTGCCGCCGGGGCTATCCACGCGCAGGATGACGACCCCGATGTCCTCGTCCTCGCCGACGGAATGAAGCTGCTCCACCACCGTTTCACTTCCGGCCAGCTTGCCCTGCCAGGGATCGTTGCGGCTGGTTCCGGGCATGATGACCCCCGTGACATACACCACGGCGACTTCGTGCTCGCTGGTGGTGGGTTTGGGGCGATCCAGGCTGTAGTCGACCAAGTAGGTGGTCTCATCATCGGGGAATCGTTCTTCAAACACCTCGTCAAAGTACATGACGGTGTCGACCAGGCCGGCGGCCAAGGCCCCACCGGCGTCGAACATGCCCTGGTCCACCCAGCCGGCCACCTGGGCCCGGCTGGTGCTGCGAGATCCCGCCAGCATGTCCAGCAGGACCTCGAAACGGTCGTCCACGATGGAGTTGATCATTTCGCGGTTGGCGTCACTGGCGGAAGATCGTGTCATGCGTTCGGGCGCCGACTTGTAGGCCCCCACGTGCACGAAATCCGCTTCCATGCCCAGCTTTTCCAGGGTGTCGCGCATGAAGGCCAGTTCGGCGCTGATCCCCAGAACCATCAGGTTGGCTTCCGGGGACATGATGACCCGGTCCGCCGCGCAGGCCAGGGCATAGTCGCGGGTGCCAGCGCCATCCAGATAGGCGACCACCGGTTTGCCCGCCTCGCCGAATCGTGCGACCGCAGACCGCAACTCCTCGATCTTGGCCCAGTCCACCGCCGCTCCGCGCATATCCATCATCAGGCCGGTGATGCGGTCGTCCTCGGCGGCTCGGTACAGGGAGAACAACACCTCGGACATGGTCAATTCACCGCCGGAGCGGACCTGGCCCCAGAAGGAGTCGTCCCTTTCCTCGGGATAGTTCCCCCCCACTTCCCAGACCAGAACGCCGCCGTCGATGCTGACGCTCTTTTCCAGGTTGGACAGCGAGAACCACAACAGGCCGAAGCCGCCGCCGATCAGAACGGCCACCACAATGAATACGATCCAGAATTTCTTCATGCTCCTGCTTCCTCGCCGCGGCAGAAGGCCGCCAGGGAACGGGCCGCGCGATCAATCTTCCGGAAGACCGGAATGCCCGCCTTTTCGATGACCCGACACATGGGGTCGTAGATCTCTCCTGAATCGACCACCACGACTGCAGGTTTAGCGGAACGGGCGATAATGTCAACCATCAGGGAGGGTTGGGACCGGGGACCGGACAGGTTTTCCCGGTGAGCGCCCTCCGGATCGGCCGGGAGATTGTCCAGCGCCGGGGTCACGGGTACCGAGGACAGGATGGCCACATCCACGTCGGAGCAATCCAGGATGGCCCGGCAACTGGCTGTAAAGGCCTCTGTCCCGGTCATGGGCGTACAGTCGATGGGATTGCTGCGATGGGCGAAAGCCGGCAGGACCTCGTCCAGGTGGGCCTGCGTCGCCGGATCGAATGTGGCCAGTTTCAGCCCGTCGAGCTGGTCCATCACGGTGGAGCATTCGAAACCGGCGTTGCTGATGATTCCGGTCCGGTTCCCGGCGGCCGGCCTGCCGGCCAGCAGGGTGAAGGTCTTCAGCAGATCCTCGAACTCGTCGAGCGATCCGGCCACGGTGACGCCGGCGCTTTCCAGGCAGGCTCGGGCCACGGCGTAGTCCCCGGCCAGGGAGGCGGTGTGGCTGGCGGCGGCCTGCGCGCCCAGGGCCGTTTTGCCGGCCTTGTAGATGATCACCCGCTTGCCCAACCCGCGGGCCCGCCGCGCCTGGTCCAGGAACTTGTTCCCGTCGCCGGGACGGAAGCCTTCCACGTAGCAGGCGATCACGTCGATGCCCGCCGCGGCGTTGAAGTGCTCCAGGAAATCCCCCACCGTCAGGTCCATCTGATTGCCGAAACTGATGCTCGCCGCGGGCTGGATGATGCCGTCGTAGTTGCTGGCAAAGGTCACCAGGTAGGCGCCGGACTGGCTGACCACCGCCAGGTTCTGGCCCGCCCCGGGCCGGAAGGGCAGCTTGTAGTCGGGCAGGAAGAAGGTGTTGTAGCAGTCCCGGCTGACGATGCCCAGACAGTTGCCCCCCACCATCACGGGTCCCCCATCAGGCCGCGCGTGGCCTCGGGCCAGGACATCCTCGATGGCCTCGGCGAGGGTTGTCTCCCCGGTCTCGGCAAACCCGCCGGGGATCAGGATGATGGATTCGGCGCGGTCGCTTTCCACCAGGGCCGTGATGGCCTCGAGCGCGCCCTCGGCGGGTATGGAGACCACCGCAAGGTCGCATTTCTCAGGCAGATCGTCGACGGTCGGCACGCAGGCTACGCCATCGATTTCCTTTTCCCGTTGGTGCACCACGTACAATCGAGCGGGATCGACCCCCTCGGACTTCCGGAGATTGGTCAGAATGATGCGGCCGGGGTTGGCCCCCTTGGCGCTGACCCCCATCACCACGGCGCTGCGGGGATTCAGCAACGCCTCGATCCGTGCGGCACCACGAGGAGTGGACTTCCATTTTCGCCGGGAAACCAGGGCCACCCCGTCCAGGGCGGTCAACCGCCCTTCCGACGCCACGGCGGGATTGATTTCCAGTTCCTCCAGGGTCCACTCCGAAGATCCGGCAGGCCCGCAATGTTGGCCCAGATCGGCCAGGGCCATCACAGCGGCCGTCAGTTCGCCGCAAGCAATGGGAGGCTGTGCGTATAGGCGGGAGGGGGTACACAGGATCTTCAAAACAGGATGGGCCGAAATCGCGGCCGCCACGGTTTTCTCCGTCAGGTCGGCCGCCGGGAAGATTATCGTGCTGTTGCCTGCGTGCCCGTACCATTCGGTCAGGGTGCCCCCGATGCCCAGTACCACGCAGGGCCCGAAGGCAGGATCCTGTTTCAGGCTCAGCAGGACTTCCTGCCCGGGGCGGTTGGGTTGGTGGGGGATGAAGGCCCCCGCCAGAAATCCCTCCACGGAATCTGTCGCCCCCTCCGCTTCCAGAACCCCTCTCATCCGTTCGGCCTCGGCTCGTAGAAGGGCGCGCGGATCCGTTGACCCGCTGATCTCCAGGACGCGGACGCCTCCCAGTTCAGTCTTGTGCAGGATATCCCGGCCAACAACTTTGAGCAGAACGCGGGCTTCGCTTCCAACCAGCGCCGCACCCTGTTCGGCCCATCGGTCCCATTCAGCCTCCGAAGCCGTCAGCGGGACGAACGCCGCGGCGCAACACCCCAGTCCCAACAGGTCGCTGAGGCCGTAAACTTCCACCTCGTTGAGCCGGACCCCCTGGGGCGATCCAGCCGTCGATTCATGACCCTCGAGGGTCTTTGTCAGGAAAGCATCGATCCTGTCCATTCCACCCACGATTACCATCCTTGTTGGTCGCCGATGACGAAGTTTCCCTGCCAAAGATAGAAGGGTCTTTCCCTACCCCCAAAGGAAAAGACGGGCTCAATGGGCACGGGTTCCATGCATAACAAAAAAGGCCTCCAACCCTGAGGTTGGAGGCCTTAAAGAATCCGGCGGTTTCCTACTCTCCCACAGGGGCAACCCTGCAGTACCATCGGCGCAACATGGTTTCACTACTGTGTTCGGAATGGGAACAGGTGGTGCCCACGCGCTATCGCCGCCGAAAAACGTTGCCAGACCGCGTGAAACGGCCTGGCGTTGCCCTTGGACAACTGAATATGGAGAGTAGTTTGAGATTCATTCACTTTGCCGTACTCCGTTTTCTCCCCCGAATAAATCCGGAAGGAAAAAAAAGAGATGATTAAGCCGCACGGCTTATTAGTACCGCTCGGCTGAGCACATCACTGTGCTTACACCTGCGGCCTATCAACGAGGTAGTCTTCCTCGAGCCTTCAGGGGACTAATGTCCCGGGAGATCTTATCTCAGGAGGGGCTTCACGCTTATATGCTTTCAGCGTTTATCCCTGCCGTACATAGCTACCCAGCGATGCCTCTGGCGAGACAACTGGTACACTAGAGGTACGTCCAT
>CBDTUS010000182.1:0-7270 GCA_965363725.1 uncultured bacterium
CCTGGCCGCCCGGACTTTTGCGGAGGGAGACCCCTCCCTGGCATGGGACGGCCGCGACCACGCGGGCCGATACCTGGCCTCGGGCAGCTACCTGGTTCGCCTGGAAACAGAGGCCGCCGCCTACACCCGCAAGGTGATGCTGGTCAAATAGTCCGGGTCAACGTCGGTGCCGCTTGTGAGGCAGGACCGGTCCCTGCAAGGCCTTCAGCACAGCAGCATCACGATCGTAGAGATCCTGGCGGAACTGGACGCTGCCGGCCGTTTCGGAAAAAGCGGTCCAGTACAGCAGCAGGATGGGCATCGTTTTTGTCAGCTTGACCGTGGTGCGCTTTCCGCTTTCCACGACCTCATCGATTTTGGCGCGCGTCCACTTCGGCTGGTCGTCCAGTAGCAGAGTGGCCAAATCGAAGGGGTTTTCCAAGCGGATGCAGCCGTGGCTGAACGCGCGGGCCGATCGGCTGAAGTGCTGGCGACTGGGCGTGTCGTGAAGGTAGACGGCGTGCACGTTGGGGAATATGAATTTCACCAGGCCCAGCGCGTTGTGCGGTCCCGGCTCCTGGCGCACTGTGTAGGGCATTCTGTTCAACTTGGCCCAGTCCACCGAGTGTGGGTCCACCTGGGAACCCTGACTGTCGAGCAGCACCATGTGGTTGGCGGCGAAATAACCCGGGTCGGCCTTGGCCTTGGCCAGGGTGGTGGTGTTGGTGATGGAGGCGGGAATGGTCCAGGTGGGATTGATCTCGAGATACACAATTTCGTCGGCGAATACCGGTGTGCGCGTGTACGGTTTGCCCACCTGGACGCGGGACCGCCATTCGCCTTTTTTGTTTCGGATGAGCACGGCCTCGTAGGCGGCGATGTTGACCAGGACGAGATCTCCTCCAACACCGTGATGCATGACCCAGCGGGCGCGTTCCAGGTTGATTTCGATCTGTTTCATCCTGTCCTCGGCGGAAACGTTCAGGGCCGCCAGAGTGCCTTTGCCGACGATGCCGTCGTCATCGAGACCGTGACGGGCCTGAAACCTGACGATGCCGGCGACAAGGTCTTCATCCAGGACGGTGCTGGTCAGGTCGACTCCGGCAAAATCCCGTGTCACGGCCAGACGGCGCCTGAGGGCGAGCACGCGCGGATCATTGTCGTCTTTCCGGAGAGTGGGGCCTTCCGGAATTTCGGGCCACCCGCCCGCGGCGGTCAATTCACGGTAGAAAGCCAGGCCGACACGCAGATTCTGGTACAGATGGAGATCCGGCCGGGCCAGCTGGAGCATGGGCCCGATATCTCCCTGGTTGATACCATCCAGAATGAGGGAGGTGATTTCTTCGCGGACCTCCGAGGAAAGGGGGTCCCGCTCGTCGAAGAGATCATTGATATTCCAGTCGGTGTCCAGGCGGCTGGGGTCGGCCTTGCCGAAATCGAGGTGGTAGAGCATCACCAAAAGGGCGTCGGTCAGCAGCAGGTCACGCCGGGCGAGGGCGCCGGCATCATCGGGTGTGGTCGTGCCCAGAGCCGTCAAAGTCGGTCCATGGTAGTCTGCGGGGGCCAGGCCGTCGTCGCGCATGTCGGCAATAGCTTGGAGCATCTTGCCCACGGTGGCCGGATCGGTCCAGACGGGCGCATAGCCGTTGTCGGCGTAGAACTCGATCACCAATTTCCAGGCCATGACCTTTTGTCCGTCGAGCTCCAGCGCGCCATCGCGTTCCAGGGTGGTGGTCATGGCCTCGAGGGCGCTGGTGGCGTCGGCGGTGAGGTCGGCCAGGACGGGTGAAGCCAGAATAGCGAGCAGGACAAATGCCTTGAGTAGGGTTCTCATCAGCCTTCTCTTTCGGATATGGTTCGTGCAGGGTTGGGTCACCAAAGACTATCTGGGCGCAGTATAAGTCGATTTCTCAAAATAGGTCGAGTCATTCCCGTAGACAAACACACAGGAACCGCCCTTGATGAGGTCGATGACCTCGCGGCTGGTGTCCTGGGGCAGGGCGGGGCAGCCCCAACTGCGTCCCAGACGACCGTGAAGGGCGGCGTAATCTTCTGAAACATAACTGGCGCCGTGGATCACGATGTTGCGCTCCAGAGCCTTGTCGTTGATGCCGGGCTCGAGCCCGTGCAGGCGCAGGGAGTACCCATGGCGGCCAAGATAGGATTGGCCGGTGACAAAAAAGCCGAGGCTGCTGCGCAGCGAATCAACTTCGTTGCCGAAGGCGACGGCCTCGTTCTGGCCGGAATTTTTTCCATGGGCCACGAGGCTGGCCACCAGGACTTCTCCCTGGGCCGGGTCGACAACGAAAAGGCGGGGCTCGGTACTCGGCTTGCTGTAGTCGATGATGGTGATGAGGGAAGGGGCCGGGGCCTCGCCGGCGTCGATGACCCGTTGGTAGCCGGACATGGCTAGATCGAGGACATTCGGGTCAGGAACGTCCCCCTGGGGCACAAAAGGCCCCACGCCCAGATTGAGGGCCAGGAAAATCAGGGTCATTGTATTCATGGCAATTTTGTGGCCGGCCCGGGAGCCGGCATCGGCGCAATTGAACCTGAAACATAGCGGGGGGTTCCGTTTTTTTCAATAATTCCTGAACCCGGCCCTCCCGGCGACTATCTGTAGCGGAAACTCCCAATTGCGCAGGGGACTATCCATCCTTACCCTTGCAGGGATGAAGCGAGGCGCCCCTCTTTACAGGTTTGGGAAAATGTCCACGACCCCATTCTTTCGGGGCCGGCTGACGGCCGGCCTCGTTCTCCTTATTCTAACCTCCGCCGCGGCCGCTCAGGCCGGTAGCATTAAGGGAACCGTGACCGAGTCGGGCGGCACCCTGACAGTCCCCGAGGTTTCCGTGGCCTGTGAGGGGGCTGGCTTGGGCCGGGATGTCCTGGGCGACGTGGACGGGAACTTTGACCTTCCCGATCTGCCGGCCGGCAGCTACCGCCTGGAGTTTGTCGCCTTCGGTTATCTCAACCTGGTGCAGGAAGTCACCCTGGGGCAAGACGAGACCAAGGTTCTCGAAGTGGCTCTCGAGCTCGATGCCGTCCGCTTGGACGATCTGCTGGTGGTGGGCCGGACGACGGACATCGAAGGGGATATCCAGACGGGTTTCGTCAATATCGACGCCCGGACCCTGGACGCCATCCCCGGCATCGTCGAACCGGATCCCCTGCGGGCACTGCAGATTCTCCCGGGAGTGCAGGCGGCGTCCGATATTTCCAGCGGTCTCTACATCCGGGGCGGTGGGCCCGATCAGACCCTCGTTCTCATGGACGGCGTGACGGTCTACAACCCGACCCATGCCTTCGGGTTCTTCTCCACCTTCAGCAACGATGTCGTCGACAACGTTTCCCTGTACAAGGGGGCCTATCCGGCCGAATACGGTGGGCGGCTGGGGGCGGTGCTCGACGTGGGGATGAAGGAACCCACCGCGGATTCCTTCCGGGGCAAGGCCGGAATCAGCTTCATTTCGGCCCGGATATTCCTGGAGGGAAACCTGGGTCGGGACCACTGGCTGGTCAGTGGGCGCCGCAGCTACCTGGAACCCATCCTGAGCGCCGTGCGCACCGAAGAGAACCCCATCCCCAAGTACTTCTTCTACGACATGAACGCGGCCTACACCACGACCAGGGGCGGCGGTCAAACGACGTTCCAGGTCTATCACGGCAAGGACGATGTGAAGGCCGACGCGGGCGCCAACACGGCGTTTGATCTCACCTGGGGCAACACCGTGGCCGCCTTGCGGCACGAAAGGTATCTGACGGACCAGATCGAGGCACGGGTCACTCTGTCGAACAGCCATTACGACAGCCAGACCGACGCGGAGATCCTGGCCACGGCGTTCGACATCGACAACAGGTTGAACGACCTCACCCTGGCGGGGATTCTCGACTGGCAGGCCAGCCGACAGCACCGGCTCAATTTCGGTCTGGGGTATTCCTGGTACGACTTCATCTATCGCCAGAGCTTCAATCGCAGCACCCAGATCGACTACCGCTCCCGGCCGGGGGAGCTGGCCGCTTTCGCGGAAGACCGCTGGTTCGCCGACGACCGGACCACCCTGCGAACCGGGCTGCGCTTCCGATACATCGATGACGGTGACCGTACGCTGCTCGAGCCCCGGATTTCCTTCAGCCGCAAGGTGCGACCGGACCTGCGGTTGAAGATCGGTGGGGGCCTTTATAACCAGTATCTGCAGCTGGTCGCCACCGAGGGGTTTTCGGCGGGGGATTTCTACCTGCCAATCGATGATACCGCCCAGCTGGGCCAGTCCTGGCAAGTGGTCGTGGGCGGTGAGTGGGAACCCTCGGAACGGGATATTCTCAGTCTCGAAGTCTATGCCACCGACCTGAAGGACCTGGTCGAATTCGACAACCAGGTGCCGGCGGATCAGGCCACTTTGACCGCGGAGGAACTTTTCGTGACCGGGGGCAAGGGCTACGCACGCGGGGTCGAGTTGTTCCTGCGGCACCGGATGGACCGCTGGACCGGTTGGCTGGGATATACCCTGGGCTGGTCCGACCGGACGTTCGCGGAATTGAACCAGGGGGAGTCTTTTCCGCCCAAGTTTGCCCGGCGCCACGATATCAACGCCCTGCTCACCTACAAGGCGGGCAAATGGACCCTGGCCGGGGCTTTCCGGTACGCCACGGGGCAGGCTTTCACACCGGCGGCGGCCCGTTACCGGCTCGATGATCCAGCCATCGGCGATCCGCCGGATTCTCCGCAGGTCCTGTCGGCCTCGCGCAACAGCGGTCGGCTACTGGCCTATCATCGATTGGATGTCAGCGCCCGCCGGCCTTTCGGCCTGTTCGGTTTGCCGGCCGAGCTGGTGCTCGAAGTGTTCAACCTCTACAACCGGCGCAATGAATGGTTCGTCCAGTACGATACCGAGGGAGAGATCACCGAGGCGACCGTGGTGCGCATGCTGCCGTTGATTCCAAGCGTGGGAGTGAACTTTGCTTTCTAGAAAATCAAAATGGAATCTGGGCCGGGGTTTGATCCTGTCGGCCATGGCGTCGGCCCTGCTGGGCTGCACCCCGGAACGGGACCCGAACACGCTGTTCGCTCCCGAGGGCATCGGGATCCTGGTGATCGATGCGGTGCTGATCGTCGACCAGCCCCAGCCGCTCATCAAACTGAGCCGGACCCTGGCTCCCGATGTCCCGTTCACCCAGGAAAATGCGGCTGAAACCGGTGCCGACATCTACATCCGAAACGCCGCCACCGGGGCATCGGAACTGTATGAGGACGTTCTCGGATTCCCCGGGTTCTATCAGGCGGCAGGGACCGGCTTCACCGTGGAGCCCGAAACCGAGTATGAACTTTTCCTCAGGTCGACGGAGGATGAAGTTCTGTCGGCCCGCACCACGACCCCCGCCCGATTCCAGGTCCAGGAGTGGGTGCTGCTCGATTCCTCCGGCACCACGGAAATACGCCAACTGCAGACCTTTGCCGAAGCCGGCGATTCGGTCTATTTCCAGCCCGAAAACCAGCTCGTCTACGCGGAAGGCCTGCTCGAGGCCCGCTTCGCGGCCGGAGGTGCGGGCCAGTTCTTCGCCGACGGGTACCAGGTGGCCCTGTTCAGCATCGATCCGGATTCGGACTACGTGATCGATCCCCCGTTTTTCGAGGAGGAGGATTTCGAGGATCTGGCGCGCGAGGGATCTTCCCCCGTACTGTCGGCACTGGACGGCAGGGTCCGGCTGCCCTGGTTCGGTATCTTTTTTGAGGGCCGATACAACATCAATGTCTATACCCTGGATCTGAACTGGTACGACCTCGTACGAACCACGCCTCTTTCCGGGGGTGGCCTGGGGTTCGGGGGCAACGCGGGAGACGGGGTGGAGCCGCCGACCTTCCATGTGGAGGGGGGCATCGGGCTGTTCGGTTCCGCGTCTGTGGATTCCCTGGGCATTTTTATATTGCCCCAGTAAATGGCTCGTTGAGAAGATTCCATCGGGATCTTGCCTGCCGCCGGTCGTTGATCTAGGATGACCGGACAAGGAGTGCCTGCCCTTTCCTTCGGACAAGGATGTCTGTGGTGCGTCGATACCTGATCTTTTTCTGCCTGCTGGCCGCGGGATGCGGCTCCAACGACACCAATGACCCCTGGGAAATCATCGAACTGGGAACGGACGCCGAATTCCGGGACATCTTTTTCCTGGATTCCCAGAACGGCTGGATGGTCGGCGCCGTAGGCGTCTCGGTCCCCGGAGGGATCGTCGCCCGCACGACCGACGGCGGCCTGACCTGGAAGTACAGGACCGGCGTGATTGGCAAACGGTACCGCAGCCATTCGGTGGACCTGAACGCCGTCCACTTCACCGATCTGGAGCATGGCGTCATCGCGGCCGAGGCGGGGACCATCCTGCGCACCACCGATGGCGGCGAAACCTGGCAGACAATTCCGAAAACGGGGCCTGTCTACGCCCAGAACAGGGACATCAGTTTCGTGGACGACATGAACGGCTGGATCATCGGGCGCGAGGGCGTGCGGCGCACCGAAGACGGCGGAGAGTCTTGGAAGAGCGTCGATGAAGAAAAGAAAATGAGGGGAAACGCGCTCCAGTTCCTCGATCTGCAGGTGGGCTGGTTGGTCGGCAAGTTCGGGGACGTCTTTCGCACGGGCAATGGCGGGGAGACCTGGGAAAAGATCGAGGCCGCGGGCAATCTCGAGGGAAAATCCGGCGACGACAAGCCCAATTTCCAGGCGGTCCATTTCGTTGACGACAGTCACGGCTGGGTGGCCGGCTACCGGCGCGAGATGCCCGCCCTGGACCAGTTCGACTACGGACTCATCTATCACACCGGCGATGGCGGCCGATCCTGGCAGAAGCAGCTGGAACAGCTGGATATATTGTTGCGGGACATCCGGTTCGCGGATTTGCAAAACGGCTGGGCCGTAGGCTACAACGTGAAGGACGGCACCTCGAGCGTGCTGGCCACCACCAACGGCGGCGGATCCTGGGAAGTCCAGAAAACGGTCTACGGGGAGGAACTGATCGCCCTGTTCGAGTTGGATGGAACGGTCTGGGCGGTCGGTGACCGGGCCCGGGAAGAACCGCAGAAGCTGTTGCGGCTAGTTCCCGCCGGCGCCGGTGGTGTCGACAAAGGCGAGTGAATTCGCCAAATCGGTGAACGCCGGTTCCATCAATTCGAACTGACCCTGCATCGTGTAGAGAACCAACAGTTTGTCCTGGTTGAGAACAAAGAGATAGCGCCGCCGGTACTGGTGGCTGACATGGTCCCAGGTATCGATCATCCGGGCGTCGCGGCCGCTGATCTGCA
>CBDTUS010000183.1:0-7229 GCA_965363725.1 uncultured bacterium
TGCAGCCCACCGCAAAAGGTGGGCCGGACACAATCTCAAAGGCACAACCAAAAAATCCTCCCGGCCGGGAGGAGGAAAAAAGGCGGGGAGGCTGGGCGAATCTGGCGAGTTGAAAGACTGATGTTCGGCAGGATGTCGTTCTGCTGCTGATGATTCGGATAAAGCCTCCCCGAATCGATTTAATTAAACAATACTAGAAACCCTGACCAGATCGCCAGAAAAATTTTCATTAGCTGAGATTTTTTATTGAAAAGGCATGTCGCAAAGAAACCCAAGGGCCTATCATTCCACCGGGTTATCCCGGCATACAAGCACGGTCACGCTGTGTGCCGGGATCAGCTGGTTAGGGGTGTCGGAAAGTGGGGCATCGGCCGAAGCGACAATGTCTTCGGGGGACTGGCGGGCGGTGTCGATGACCCGGTGCCAGGATTTCTGGGCCGTGGTTGGGGGTACTTCGAATTCCCGGTCCCGGCTGTCGGCATTGAGCATGACGTGGACGTGGTTGCCGGTCGACGCCTGCTCGAGGGTGAAGGCCAGCGTGCGGGAGGGGGGACTCCAGTCGGGCTTCCCGTATTCGGTGCCGTGCCACGAAATTTCGCCCCTGTTTTCCGGGCTGGTGACGGTCCAGTAGCGGTTGACCTGCAGGTTCCCGATCTGCGAGGTGAACCAGATCAGTTCCCGGGTGAAGCGGACCAGACCGGCATGGGCATTGACCAGGTCCCAGTCGAACCAGTTCAACTTGTTGTCCTGGCACCAGGGGTTGTTGTTGCCCTGGCGCGTGTGGCCGTGTTCATCACCCATCCACAGCATGGGGGTGCCGTGGGCCAGCATCGTCAGGCAAAGGAAATTCCGGACCTGCCGAGCGCGCAGGATGGAAATTTCCGGGTCGTCGGTCTCCCCTTCTGTACCGCCGTTCCAGCTCAGGTTGTCGTCCGAGCCGTCCCGGTTCTGTTCCCCGTTGGCCAGGTTGTGTTTCTTCTGGTAGGAGACCAGGTCGCGCAGGCTGAAGCCGTCGTGGCAGGTCACGAAATTGATGCTGCCGAAGGGTCGGTGACTCGGCGTGGGGAAGAGGTCGCTGCTGCCCACGAGGCGAGCCATGAGGGTTTCGATGGTTCCTTCGTCCCCGCGCAGGAAGCGGCGCACGGTGTCGCGGAATGGTCCGTTCCACACATCGAACTTGTCGCCCGTGAAAGAGGTGACGAGGTTCAGACCGCCCGCGTCCCAGGCTTCGGCGATGAGGCGCGTCCCGGCCAATGCCGGGTCCGATTGTATGGCCCACAGGACTGGAGGATTGTCCATCAGCACGCCGTCCTCCCCGCGGGCGAGGGCGGCGGCGAGGTCGAATCGGAATCCGTCGACGTGCATCCGGCCGACCCAGTGGACCAGGGAATCGAGGATCATACGACGGACCACCGAGTGATTGGCGTTGACGGTGTTCCCGCAACCGGTGAAGTCGGCGAAGACAGCACGGTCCTCTTCCAGCAGGTAATAGGCCGAATTTTCGAATCCCCGCCAACTGATCACGGGGCCGTCGGCGCCGCCTTCGGCGGTGTGGTTGTAGACCACGTCCAGGATCACGCGGATGCCTGCCCGGTGCAGGGCCTTGACCATGTCGCGGAATTCATCGACAGGACCCGTCGCCGAACGGTCCGAACTGAAGGGCGCATGGGGGGCGAAAAACGACAGGCTGCTGTAGCCCCAGTAGTTGGTCAGGCCCGCGGGGGCATCCTGCTCGTCGAAGTGATGGACGGGCATCAGTTCGACCGCGGTCACGCCCAGCTCCTGGAGATAGTCGATTTTTTCGATGAGGCCCGCATAGGTTCCACGCAGCTTGTCCGCCACGCCGCTGGAGGGATGGGCGGTGAAGGCGGCCACATGCATCTCGTAGATGACTTCACGCCCCGGCGGCGCGGGCAAGGGCCGGACCCCTTCCCAATCGTAGGCCGACGGGTCGATGACCGCGCTGCGCAGGGCGCGGGCGCAGTTGTCGCCCTCGGCCCGAGCGGCGGTCCGGTCGTAGATCTCCTGACCGACCACGGCTAGGCCGTAGGGGTCCAAAAGCACCTTGGACCCGTCGAATCGATGACCGTTGGCGGCCTGATCGGGTCCCTGGACACGCCAGGCGTAGACCTGCCCCGCCAGCGCCCCGGGCACGAACACGTGCCAGTAGTGTCCGGTCCGGTTCCGGGCGGGGTCCAGGGCGACAACCCGGGCAGGGGCCGGGTCGGTCGGGCCGTCGAAAAGCAGAAGCTCCAGGGCGGTGCCGTACTTGGAGAAAACGGCGAAATTGACGCCGCCATCCAGAACGGTGGCGCCCAGGGGGGCGGGGCTGCCCGCCTGCGTGTCATGGGAGGAAAATTTGTCCAAAACAACCCCGGGAAGTGGTGAAATGACCGGATTATGGCGTTTCCGATTCCAAAATAACCGCCAAAAAAGGTGCGGTCAGCAAGGAAATTGGTCCAATTGAGGATAAAGTCGTCCCGGGCACTTGTCGATGAAAAGAGGGAATTCGTGGATCTTTTTCATCATGCGCCACCTTCGGGGGAAGACGGACCATGCTGCTGGAAACCCTGACCGCACTGAATCAGGCCGGAACCGAGGCCCTGCTGACCACCTGCAAATTGAATGTGACGAGTCGGGAGGTATCCCTGGTTCGCGAAGGCAGGCGGTCCTATCCCTCCCTGGTCACCCTGCGGGTCAAGGGTGCACCCCTCCAATTGGTTCACCTCGGGTGCGACGAACAGCTTTTGGAAAAACTTTCCGCCAGGACGGAGGACGGGAGCGACACGGCCGGCCTGGACCTGCTGGCCGGAAGTTTCCTGTCCTGTCTGCTGGATAATTTCGACGATCGCAATCCCCGCGGGGATATGGAGCCCTGTGAAACCGGATCGGTCACGCTCCACACCCGGGGCCTGCGGACCTTCCAGTTCCGCCTGGACACCGGACAGGGACAGCTGTTCTTCCTGGCGGAGGCCCCGTCGCGGGCCGAGATGGCGATCGCCAAGGGCAGCGATTTTTTGACCAGCATGGAATCGATCTACTTGCCGGACAATTGGCTCGGGTCCCAGGGATTTGACGACTCCGAGGCGATGGACAACTTCGTGGCCTTCCTGCGCAAGACCGAGAGCGACATCTATCTGGAAACCCCGACGGGGGATGGGACCGCCACCATGAATTCGGGATTCCTGGTCCAGAGCCGCGAGCTGGGCGGTCGGCCGGTCCTGATTCTGGTCACGGATTTCACGGAACCGGCATCCGGTGTGCCCGCACCCGGATCCATCATAAAGGCCTCCGTTGGAGTGGGGGACCGGTCCATGGATTTCGACCTCCACTACCTGGCGCCCCTGGCCCACGAGTTGACGCCGGGCACTGAACTTCCGTGCGCCATGTTCAGCCCGCCCAGTGCCGTGACCATCAGTCAGCGCCGGCGGGCCTTTCGGGTCCCGTTGTCCCAGGAGGTCGAGGTTGAGCTCGAATCGGTTTCCCAGGGGAGCGGAGCCTCTGCCGGGGAAATCATCCTGGGCCAACTGGCCGACCTCAGCTTTTCCGGCGCCCGGATCATTGCGGATCATTCCCGGCTGTGTTCCTGCTTCCAGAAGGATGGGCGCGTCATCTGCCGCATGAATTTCCCCGACCGGGACGACTCCCTGGAAGTCATGGGCGTCATCCGCAGGTCCACCGCGGGTCCCGCCGGCCGCAACGACTGGCAGGACGAAATCGGCCTGGAATTCCTGATTTCTCCCGGGGGCGACCGGACGGCTCTGGATTATATTCGGCAGTTCGTCCTTGGATTGCAACGGTCCAAGCTGGCCCAGAGGCTCCAGGTCACCGGCACCTGACGGGTGGAAAAGGGTTGGGTTGGAGTCTCCCGTAGGATAGATTGCACCGGACAGCTTTGCGAGCCATCCGCCGGAATATCCGGCCAACAGGTCCGGTCGCCGTTTTGCCCATCATCCTGACATTTTTCGGCTTGGGTCTGGGCCTGCTGTTTTTGTGGGTCCATGTGGTGTCGCACCGGGAAAAGGAAGCCACTGCCGCTTGGCGATCCCTGGTCCTGATGGCGCTGACGCCGGCGCCCTATCTGGTTTTGGCCTGGACGCCTTTTCCCGGGGCAGGGGTGGCCGGTCCGGTCCTGCTGATCCTGACCCTTGCCGGCGTCCTGGCGTTGCTGATTCCCACTGGTCGGGCCCGGGGATATTCCCCCGAGGCGCCAGCCGGCCGACTCGACGAGCGGACGGTGATGTTCTCCCGCGCTGCGCTCGTCCCGGGCACGGGTCCCTTTGATTCCTACTACGCCGAACATCCCGAGCACCGTGACGGTGACGACCGGTTTCGATCCCTGCCGGGACTCATGTCCCCGGATTCCAACAGATTCGAGCCCCTCTCCTTCGCCGCGGCCGCCGGCAGTTTTGCGGCCGTGGAAGAGCTGGTGGGCCTGATCGAGGGTGAGCCCGCGGCAGAACAGGAAATAATCGACCCTGCGACTGCGGCCACCTTCATCAAGGGCTGGGCCACCAAGCTGGGGGCCGTGTCCTGCGGGGTGACGGAGCTGCGGGACCATCATCTGTACTCGGTCAAGGGTCGCGGGTCACGGTACGGGGAAAAGATCGACCTGATCGCCAAAGATGGTCACCGGTTCGCGGTGGCCTTCACCGTGGAGATGGACCATGGCCTTCTGGGAGCCGCTCCGGAGGGTCCCACCTTGATGGAGTCCGCCCAGCAATATCTGAATTCAGGGGCCATCGCGGTGCAGATCGCCGCCTGCATCCGTCGCCTGGGGTGGAAGGCCGAAGCCCATATCGACGCCAACTACAAAGTCGTATGTCCCCTGGTGGCCCGCGATGCGGGTTTGGGGGAAATCGGCCGCATGGGTCTGCTGATGACGCCCCAACTGGGCCCCCGGGTCCGGATCGCGGTCGTGACCACCGACCTGCCGTTGAAGGTGGATGAGCACCGGTTCGATCCTTCGATTCTCCACTTCTGTTCCATCTGCCAAAAGTGCGCTGATATCTGTCCTCCCCGGGCCATCCCCGCAGGGGACCCCATCCCTATCGACGGGATCAAACGCTGGCGCCTGGACCAGGAGGCCTGCTTCGCCTACTGGTGCGCCGTGGGAACCGACTGCGGCCAGTGCATGAAGGTCTGTCCCTATTCCCATCCGGACAGCCCCTTGCACAACCTGGTTCGCTTGGGTTTGCAACGGTCCTGGCTGTTCCGTCATTTCGCCCTGCGGATGGATGATTTTCTTTATGGTCGTCGGCCCGGTCCGCTGCCGGTCGCGTCCTGGCTGCCGCGCCGCTGCGACCGTTCTGTCGGTCGAATTGACGATTCCAGCTCCAAGGGTTAACCTGATGCACCCCCGACCCTTCACCGTCACGTCCGCCGGGCTTCCTCGTGCAGGGGCCGTGGAGTTGTCATGATCGATCTCGACCGCCTCAACGACCATTCCCGCCAGTTTGCCACCCAGCTTTTCCGCCGTTGGCCCCAGTGGCTTCAATACGCGCGTTTCGACCCCTACGAGGACTTCGAAAAGGAGGCCCTTCTGGTGGAGGTTCCGCGGCCGGTCGATGGATCCAGCCACGGACTGTTCATCACCACCAGCGAGTGGGAGGTCTCCGTCGGCTTCGGGGAGAACTTCCACACGCGATTCGGGACCAGTGGGGAAGCGACCGATGGAAATTTCTATGAGACCGCCCTCGGATTCCTCGCGGATTTCGTTGAGGAGAAGGTGGTGGTGGCCATTGCCTACCAGGACAAGGAATGGCTCGGATCCTGGAAGATAGATCTGGGCAAGGAATCCCTGGACGACCTGGAAGCTGGCCCGGGCGAAACGGTCAAGGTCCACTCCTGGTTGGGGACCCACGATCGGGTGATCCAATCTACCGAGGTCGAGTGATTCACGAACGCCGGGGTTGAATCCCTGCCGGTATCCCCTATAATTCGAGAAATTTCACGGTTTTGAGATGGTGGTCGCTGTGGGACCTCGATCCCGGGGACTGAAATATCCATGACCTCGTATGAACGCGCTCTTTTGATCGTCAACCCCGTGTCGGGTCAGAGCCGGGGTCTGCGTCTCGGCCAGCAGCTACGGGAGTCCCTGGAGTCCCGGGGTGTGGTCTGTTCCGTCCGCGTAACCGGCGGCCCGGATGACGCGCGTCGCTGGGCCGAAGCCGCCGGTACGGAGGACGGCGGTCGGTTCGACCTGATCGTGGCCATCGGGGGCGACGGCACCGTCGGAGAAATCGTTTCGGGTCAGGCGCGGTCCGATCGGAAGGTGCCCATCGCCATCGTTCCGGTGGGAACGGCCAACGTGGTGGCCATCGCCCTTTCCCTGCCCTGGTTCCCGGGCATGGCTGCGGGCAACATCCAGGACGGCCGAATGGTGCCCTTCGACGTGGGCTACCTCCCGGAAATGGACCGCCACTTCCTGCTGATGGCGGCCATCGGGTATCCTGCGCGGGTGATCCAGGATTCGCCCCGCCGGCTCAAGAACCTCTTCGGGATTTTTACCTATGTGGGAGCGGGTATCCGGAACGCCCTGAACCTGGACGAGGCCCGGATCTTCATCGAGGACGAAAATGAAAAGGTCCACGAGTTCGAGGGCAATACGATCCTGCTGTCGAACATCGGCAAGATCGGGGACATCAATCTCAAGGTGACGCCCGACACCAGCGCCCACGACGGGTTGTTCGACCTTACCGTCATCTCGAGCCGGTCCCTGTGGGATGTGATCGCAGTCCTGTTCCGCATGCTGACCTGGCGGTACAAGGCGACCCGGCGCCTGCATCATTTCCAGGCCCGCAAGGTGGCCATCGCCACTGACCCGCCGGTGCCGGTGCAGATCGACGGGGAAGACGTTGGATTGACTCCGCTGGAAGCTGAGATCATCCCCGGGGGAGTGCAACTGATCGTGGGAGCCCGCTATCGTGAAAAGGCCGACGAGGGCGGATTCCTGGACGAGTTCAACCTGCCCCAGATGTGGCCCCGCAACCGGAGTTGATCTCCTCGATCCGGACCTCGGACATTTGCCAAAAAGGCTTTTTTCCCGTAAACTAAAGACAGCTGACCGGCTCTTTAATGTGTGCAACATCTTGCAAAATTAATTTTTGAGAAATCGCGCACTAAAATAGCCCGGACCAGCACTGGGAGGGCTCGTTCGAGGCTCTCCCTTTTATTTAGTTGTGCCTTTGAAATTGTGTTTTTCCTAACCTGGAATGTTCGCGGGACTC
>CBDTUS010000184.1:0-7214 GCA_965363725.1 uncultured bacterium
GGGCCCGCCAGCGGCAGGCCGAGGTGGATGCCTCGGACCTGGATATCCAGGCGATCCGTGGTCTGGACCTGGGATCGCTCCAGGAATTGGAGGCCGAACGAGCGCGTGCGGTGATCGGTCTGCTGTCCGACGAGGACAACCTCCAGATCTGCGAATTGCTCTATGAACATTTTGGCACCGAGACGATGATCGTGAATCTGCACGACCGCCAGAACCTGGCCAGGTTCCGCGATCTGGGCGTTCTGGTCGTCGATCCGGGCACGGCCATGGTGAGCCTGATGGATCACTGCGTGCGGTCGCCGGCGGCCACCTCGCTGATGCTGGGTCTGGATCCGGAACAGGACGTGGTCGACATCACGGTGCGCAACCCCGACCTGCACAAGATGCCTTTGCGCGATCTGCGGCTGCCACTTGACGTGCTGGTGCTCTATGTGCAGCGGGGGGACCGACTGATGCATTCCCACGGGTTCACCCGTCTCGAACTGCACGACCACGTGACCCTGGTGGGGTCCGAGGAAAGCCTGGACGAGGTTCGTCTGCAGTTCCAGGCTTGAGACCCCGGGCGTTCCCCAGGGCGGGATTTTCTGGTAGAGTTTTTTTCCGTCTTCAACCCCTCCGGGAGAAAATGATGAAAAAATCGATTTGGATCCTGATCTGCGTGTCACTGATGGTTTCCGCCACGGGGCTGGCCGAAGTCGTGGTCACCGAGGCCAACAACGGCAACCTGGTCATGGAGGATGTTCCGGCCATCCCGGAATCGATCGTCGACGGCCTGAATCGCTACCAGAATGTTCGCTCGGCCGGATTCCGATCCTGGGACCAGGATGGGGACCGGATATTCGTTTCCACCCGGTTCGCCGATGTGAGCCAGATCCATCGCGTTGATCATCCCGGCGGGGCGCGAAGGCAGATCACCTTTTTCAAGGAACCGGTCGGAGGTCTTGACCGGCAGCCCGGTGGGAAGCACCTGGCTTTCACCATGGACGCGGGGGGGAGCGAATTTTCCCAGATCTTCCTGTTGGACCCCGCCGGGACGGCCGAGGCCGTCATGCTGACCGATGGGGAATCCCGCAACACGTCGGTGGTCTGGGACCAGGACGGCCGGCGAATCGCCTTCCAGAGCACGCGCCGCAACGGGGCGTCCAATGATGTCTGGCTGATGGATGCCGCCGACCCGCAAGCCGCGAAAATGGTGTGGGAGTCGCCCGACGGGACCTATTGGGCCCCGGCGGACTTCTCGCCCGACGGCCGCCAGCTGCTGGTGATCAATTACGTGGGCAATGCGGATTCGCGGCTTCATCTGCTGGATGTCGCCAGCGGCAAGACCCGCATGCTGGCCGGGGATCCGGCCGATCCCAGTTCGAACTTCCCGGTGGCCTTCGATCGTGAGGGCCGGGGGATCTACTTTTTGACGGATGTCCAGGGTGAGTTCCAGCAGTTGGCCTGGCGGTCCCTGGACGAGGGCGCCGAACCGGTGATCCTGACCGGCGACATCCCCTGGAACGTCGAGGGGGGCTCGGTGAGCGAAGACCGCACCCGGGGCGCCTTCACGGTGAACGAGGACGGCTTGACCCGCCTTTACCTGCTGGACATGGTGGGCCGCGAATATGTCCCCGTCGAGGGGATTCCCACCGGCCTGATCGGCGGGATGGGTTTCAGTCCGGACGGCCTCCGGCTGGCCATGACCATCAACACGCCCAAAACTCCCAGCGACAGTTTCGTGCTGGAGCTGGGCGAAAAAGCACTCGAATACGGGGAGCTGGTTCGCTGGACGTTCAGCGAGGTGGGAGGTCTCGACACCGACAGGTTCATCGAGCCCGAACTGGTCCACTTTCCGACCTTCGACAGCGGCCAGGGCGGACCCGACGCCATTCCCGCCTGGCTCTACAAGCCCGAGGGCGACGGCCCGCACCCGGTCATCATCTCCATTCACGGTGGGCCTGAGAGCCAGGCGCGGCCTTCCTTCAGCAGCACCTACCAGTTTCTGATGAGCTACCTTGGCGCCGCGGTCGTCGTCCCCAACGTGCGCGGCTCCAGCGGTTACGGCAAACACTACCTCTCGCTGGACAACGGGTTCCTGCGCGAGGATTCGGTCCAGGATATCGGCGCCCTGCTGGACTGGATCGCCACGCAGCCGGACCTGGATGAAACCCGGGTGGCGGTGACCGGCGGCAGTTACGGCGGCTACATGGTGCTGGCCAGCGCCGTCCACTACAGCGACCGTTTGAAAGCCGCGGTGGACGTGGTGGGCATCAGCAATTTCGTCACCTTCCTGGAAAACACCCAGGACTACCGCCGCGATCTGAGGCGCGCGGAATATGGAGACGAGCGCGATCCCGACATGCGGGCCCACCTCGAGGCCATCAGTCCCCTGAATCAGGTGGACAGGATCAGCGTGCCGATGCTGGTGGTGCAGGGGCAGAACGATCCGCGGGTCCCGGTGACGGAGGCGATCCAGGTCGTGGAGGCCCTGCGGGGGCAGGGGCAGACGGTTTGGTACATGAATGCCCTGAATGAAGGGCACGGTTACCGGAAGAAGGAAAACCGTGACATCTACCAGCAGGCGACCATGATGTTTTTCCTGGAACATCTGATTGGCCAAGGTGAATAAAAGAGCGAGCAAAGGGCGAATCGGGGCCTGGAAACAGGCCCTGTTTTTTTTGCCAACGCGGCCAGCCACCATCGAAACAGTTGCCGAATCCCCCTCAAGGGCCTATGTTTCTACCACGAAAAAAGACTGAGCACACGCGGCCCGTTGTTGTGGCCGCCAAAAAAGCTGCCGCGATTTTCCGCATGCCTCTCGGCTCCTGGCCTTCCTGAGCTCCATCCGAGACACTTTGCTGGTGATCCCGGATAACGAGACAGGAAACATTCCCATGACCGAATTCAAAGATCTCGGGCTGAGTCAGCCCGTCCTGGACGCGCTCGCCGACTGCGGCTACACCACGCCCACCCCGATTCAAGAGAAAGCCATCCCCATTGTCAGTGCCGGCTATGACCTGATCGCCAGCGCCCAAACGGGGACCGGCAAGACCGCGGCATTTACCCTTCCGCTCATCGACGACATCGGCCAGCGGCCGTCCTCCAAGGGCGACACGCCCCTGGTCCTGATCCTGACGCCCACCCGCGAACTGGCCCTTCAGGTCGACGAGAACGTGCGTGCCTACGGGAAACACGTCGGGACCCGCACTGCGGTCCTGCTCGGTGGAGTCCCGTCAGGTCCGCAGATCGACCGCCTGCGGCGCGGGGTGGATTTTGTCGTCGCCACGCCCGGCCGGCTCATCGACCTGGTCGAGCAGGGTGAGATGGTCCTGGACGACGTCGAATTCCTCATCCTCGACGAAGCCGATCGTATGCTGGACCTGGGATTCGTGCACGACGTGCGCTGGATCGCCGACCGGGTGCCGAAACCGCGGCAGACCCTTCTGTTTTCCGCCACCATGACCGGCGGGGTGCGCAGCCTGGCTTCCACGGTGCAGACCAATGCCCAGAGCGTGTCGGTCGCGCCTCCCGCCGCGGTGGCCGACAACATCGAGCAGCAGGTCATGTTCGTGGAGAAGGTGGACAAAACGGAACTTCTGCTGGATCTGCTGCGGCGCGACGATTCCGAGCGGGTGCTGGTGTTCACCGCCACCAAGGTGGCCGCCACCGTCGTGGCCCGACATCTGGAAGTGAACGGTGTCAGTGCGGAGGCCATTCATTCCAACAAGACCCAGGCCCAGCGCCAGCGCGCGCTGGAAGCCTTCACCCGGGGCAAGGTGCGGGTGCTGGTCGCCACGGATATCGTGGCGCGCGGCATCGATGTCGAGGGCATATCCCACGTCATCAACTACGAATTGCCCGAAGACGCCGAAAACTACGTCCATCGCATCGGCCGCACCGCGAGGGCTGGACGCACGGGCGTGGCCGTGTCGCTGTGCTGCGTTCACGACGTGGCCAATCTGCGGGGTGTCGAGAACGTCCTCAAGAAACCGCTGGACGTGATCGAGGATCATGCCTGGCATTCGCCCACCGTGGCGGCCTGCCTGGCGGCTTCGGCCAAGGCGGCCCGGCAGCGCGCCCGGGCGGGCCGGGGCAGGGGCTCGGGTTCGAAATGGGCCCGGTAGCGGAACCGAACCCCTAGAACGGATTGGTAGCGAACACCGAAAACTCGGGGATGAACCCACGGTCGTCGATCTCCAGTGCGCCCACTATGGCGGCGGCGATCTCCTCGGGCCTCAGCTTCTTCGGCGACAATTCCTGCTTCATGCCGACCTTGGCGAAAAAGGGCGTCTGCACCTCACTGGGATTGACCAGCATCACCCGGACATTGTGTGGCCTCAGTTCGGCGCGCCAGCATTCGGTCATGCCGCGCAGGGCGAATTTCGACCCGGAATAGGCCGAGGAGGTTTGCCCACCGGACAGTCCGCTGGTGGAAGAGATGTTGACGATGGTGCCGCTCTCCTGTTTCACGAAATGGCGGGCGGCCTCCCGGCCCATCAGCATGGCGCCGGTCACGTTGGTGGCGAAGACCTCTTCGAACTTCTCCCGGTCCAGATCGACCAGGGGGGCGAAATACCCGAAGCCCGCATTGTTGACCAGGATGTCGATCCCACCGAACTCCGTGACGAATTGGCTGACGGCGGCCTGGGCCTCCTCCTCGAGGCTCACATCCCCCTGGATCCCCTTGACGCCGAGCTTTTCCACCGCCGCGCAGAGTTTGTCCGGGTCCCGGCCCATGATGGCCACCTGGGCCCCCTTGGCCGACAGGGCCGCGGCTATGCCGAACCCGATTCCCTCGCTGCCGCCGGTGATAAGGGCTTTTGCACCCGAAAGATCCATTATTTATCTCCCCAATAAGTGATTGAACCAGATTGATTGGGTCCCGTCGGCCCCTCCTCAGGTTACCCGCAAACGGGGGATTCGCAACCAGAACGGAAAAACGCCCCGGTCGCAGCCATGAGGCCGAGATCGGGGCGTCTGGGATTTAGGTGGTCAGCCGATCTCGCCCTTCCGGAAATCGTAGTGATCCCCGCGGTGTTCCGGGGCCACCATCCGGATGCCCGGGAATTCATTGCGGCAACCGCCGATGAATTCCTCGTACCGGTACTCGGAATTCAGGGAGTGAAGGGGAATGAAAACCTTGGGCTGCAGTTTGTCCAAGGCGTAGTTCACGCCCAGGCGTACTGCCTCCTGGTCACCGAATCCGCAACCCGACACGGGCATGAGGGCCACGTCGGGACGGATGCCCGTGGCAGCCAGCCAGTCGATCTCCGCACAGTAAGGCCCGGAAAAATCCCTTTGGCGGTTGGCGTGATCGCCCGCGTGATAGATGGTCAGGCCGTCGACCTCGACCAGGAATCCCACCCCACTGTCGTTGGATTCGATCGTGCGGACCTTGATCCCGTCGAAGTCCTGGACCTGTCGGGGTTCGATCAAGTCACAGGGCTGGTCGGTCTCGGCGGAACAGCCCATGACATATCGGATGTCGGGCACTGCGTCGGCCCAGGCGAAGATCCCGGGATCGAAGTGGTCGCCGTGTTCATGGGAAACAAAGACGGTCACCTTCATTCCGGAAATCTCCTGCGGGTCGATGTACCCGTTGCAGAGTGCCGGGCCGTCGGGAACCCGTCCCCCGGGGAAATAGTCGAATACGAGCAGGTTGTTCCGGGTCTGGATGGCGTATCCGCTGTGGCCCAGATACCACAGCCGGGCTTCCCCGTCGGCCAGAGAGGGGCTTTTGTCACCAAGGTTCTTGTCGCACACGGCCAGGCAGCCCGATTCGGAAGGACATGGTGAGGGGGATTCGCCTGGAATTGCTCCTTGGGCCGCAAGGATCTTGACGGAAGTGCCATGGCCGTAACGTTGGGCTAGGTCGGGGGGATTGAAACCGTGATGATCCCGGACTGTCAGGGAGGCCCCGCCTGCTGCGAGGGCCTTCACGCAATCGCCGTATCCTGACATGGCCGCCAGGTGCAGCGCGGTCTGTCCGCAGTGAGCTTCCCGGCCATCGAGAGACGCCCCGGCCCCTACAAGGAGAATCACCATGTCGAAATGTCCTTCACGGGCTGCCCGGATCAGGGCGGTCTCGCCGTACACGCTGGGATGATCGATATCGGCCCCGGCTTCGATCAGAGCGCCGGCCATGTCGACGTCCCCGTGACCGGCGATGGCCCAGAGTGGTGAACGCTCCCAATCATCGACCGCATTCACCTTCGCACCGTTTTCAATGAGGCCGGCAAGACCATCGGGCTGCCCCCGCCAGGCGCTGTTCATCAGGGGGGTCGTACCGTGTTCATCGGTGATTTCCGTATCCGCCCCGGCGGTGACGAGCCGGGTGATCATGTCCTTCTGCCCGCCAGCAGCGGCCCAGTGCAGAGGGACTGATCCATTGTCCGCCTTGCCGTTGGGGTCGACCCCGGCCGCGACGACCAGGTCGAAAACATCCGCCATGCCCCGCATGGCCGCAAAGTGGAGCAGGGTCATTCCGTTGGCCGTGGTCAGGTCAAGGGGAGCGCCGGCTTTGACCAGTATATCGACCACTTCCTGGTTGCCACCGGAAACAGCGAACGACATGGACCAGGATCCATTGTTGTCCTGGAAGGCAAGGTCCGCGCCCTGCCCGATCAGGTAGTCGACACAGGCCGGATGACCCCTGACGGCGGCCACATGGAGGGCGGTGCTGCGGTCGCTGTCACCGGCGTCCAGGCCGGCGCCTGATTCCACCAGGAACCGAATGACTTCCAACTGGCCTGTCGAGGCTGCCGTATGAAGGGGCAGATCCCGGGTCGCATTCTGGTCCTCCGCCGATATCAGACCGGGGTCGGCGGCCAGAAGGGATTCCACCCTGGCCAGGTCACCGTTAGCTGCGGCGACATGGATTTCCCCGGCCGTCGTGGTGGCGGCCAGGCACAAGGTGAGCAGGAGAACGGAAAGGCTCAGGATTGGTTGAAAAGAGCGCATGGTCATACCTCGCCTTTGGAAAGGCCGTTGGACTCGGGGGTCGGGGAGACCCGGGCCACTTGCTCGAACGGATGCCGCTACTTCTGATGTGGGGAGGGCCGGCCGGGGTGACCGCGCCGGGCACCGTCAATTGATACGGGAATTTCAGAAGATGGTTGCGCCAAGAAATGGATGGGACCGCCCGGCATTCTGTGCTAGGATTTTTCCCGGATGGGGTCCGCCCCGTCCCGTAGTCCTGATCGCGCAGGAAGCGCGACGGTTCCAAGCGGCCT
>CBDTUS010000185.1:0-7213 GCA_965363725.1 uncultured bacterium
CATGAGCCGTTATGACCTTGATCGAAGAGCTAAAAACGACGGATCTGCCCACCAAGGTCAAGATCCTGGAGTACTGCATCGCCGCAGCCCACAGCTTCGGGATCGCCGAGCCGCGCGCCGCGCTGATCGCGGCTACCGAAAAGGTCAGCCCCAAAATGAAGGCCACGGTCCACGCGGCCGAGATCAAGGAGATGGCCGCGCGCGGGGAGATCACCGGCGCGGTCGTGGACGGCCCCTTGGCGCTGGATCTGGCTCTGTCTCCGGAGGCCTGTCTGATCAAGGGTTTCGAGTCCCCCATCGGCGGCAGCGCCGATATCCTGATCTTTCCGAACATCGAATCTGGCAACGTCTTTTACAAGAGTTGCACCCTTCTTTCAGGAGGAAGGCTGGCGGCCGCGGTGATGGGCACCACGGTGCCCTGTGTCCTGACCAGCCGCGCCGACAGTGAAGAGTCCAAGTTCCTTTCCATCGCCATGGGCTGCCGACTGGCGGCCCGCTAACCCGGGAGGATTTCCATGCCGAACACGATCGAAAATCTCAAAGAGGCCTTCGCTGGCGAGAGCCAGGCCTTCCAGAAATACAGCGCCTTCGCCAAGGCGGCGGAAAAAGACGGCAAGCCCAACATCGCCCGCCTTTTCCGGACCACGGCCCAGGCGGAATTGATCCACGCCGAGGGTCACCTCAAGTCGCTGGACGGAGTCGGTGGAACGGTGGAGAATCTCGAGGGCGCCATCAGCGGCGAAACCTACGAGTTCACCGAGATGTATCCGCCCATGCTGGAGCAAGCGGAAGCCGAAGGCCACAAGGCCAAACGCATGTTCAAGTTCGCGGTCGAGGCCGAGCAGGTACATGCCAAACTCTATGCCCTGGCGCTCGAAGCCGCGAAAAAGGGCGAGGACCTGACCGAGGTCGACTTCTTCCTGTGCCCGGTGTGCGGTTTCATTGAATTCGGGAAAGCTCCCGACAACTGCCCGGTCTGCGGGGTGCCCGCGGCCAAGTTCGTCCAGGTCTGATCCGAACCCGCCATCGCGCCGCTGGCCATATGCCCCCGGTCCGGTGTAGTATCAATCACCTAGGGGTGGATGGGAGGAACCGGCAACCGGAAATCGGCAAGGGGGATCGTCCGTATTTCCAGACAAACCACCTATCGGTTGATCGCTACGGCGGCTCTCGGCCTGGGGCTGTGGGCCTTTGTCCACCAGGCGGAGTTGTCCGCTCTGCCGGCGGACTTCGACCTGGCCGGCGTGGTTTGGCCGGTCCGGATGGAAGGGGTGGAGGTCGGCTCGGCGGACCAGGCCCGATTTCTGGTCGAGGGATATCCCGCCGAGAGCGTGATCGGGATCGAACCTCCCGACCCGGGACAACCTCCCGGGGAGGTGACCCTGGTAGCGGCCTATCACCGGTCCTATCTGTTGGTGACCCTGATCAGCGGACTGTTCTTCTGGGCGGTGGCCGCTTTCGTTTTCGCTCCGAGGGTTGACCAGCCGGCGGTGCCCCTCTTCTTCTGGATTTCCATCCTCTACGGAACCGGGGTTTTTGTCGGGGGGGTCTACGGGCAATCCGACCCTGGGGGCTGGTCCCTGCTGCGGCCGCTGATGCAATTGACCAGCCTGGCCTTCCTGCCGGCGGCTTTTCTCCACCTGAGCCTCGCCTTTCCCACAGCTTCGCCCCTGCTGCGCCGGCGGCCCTGGCTGCCACTCGTCCTCTACCTGATGGCGCTCGCCGTTGTCCTCTGGCAGGGCACGGCCTTCCTGGCCTATTTCCGCCAACCCTGTCCGGCTGCCTGGAGCCGCCTGAACCCGCCCCAGGCGGTGGCGGACAGCCTGTTGATCCTTCAGGTCGTGGCGGGATTTTCGGTTCTGGTCACCCGGGTCGCCCGGCTCGAGGAAGCCCGGCAGCGGCAGCAGATCCGCTGGCTGATTTTGGGTTTCCTGGTCGGTTCGGCTCCCTATGTTTTTTTTCGCACCCTGCCCAATCTTTTCGGGGCACCCGCCCTGTTCCCTGCCTATTTCGACCGCATCTTGGAACTCGCCGTTCCGACCGGGTTCGTCTTGGCGGTGGTGCGGTACCGTTTTCTTGATATCGACATCATTCTGCGCCGGGGTTTGATCTACGGTTTTCTGGCGGCGCTCCTGGTGGCCCTGGTGGTCCTGCCCGTGCTGCTGGTGGGACCCGCCTGGTCCGACCCCTGGCCCGCATGGTGGCGCATCGTGGTCATCCTTTGCGGGGTGACCGCGGGGATTCTTTTTCGTCCCCTGCACGAAATCATTGGCAGGGGGGTGGACCGGGCATTTTTCAAGATCGAACGGGAATTCGAAAAAATCCTCCTGGAACTCCAGGGGGAATTGGACGCTGCGGTGGACCTGCATGATCTGGCCGCGCGTCTGGGACAGGGAGTTCAGGGAACCCTTCATCTGGACCGTTGTCTGGTGGCGATCAGCGACGGCCCCGAGATCATCACTGCCGGCGACGGGTGGGAACACTCCCGCGAAGCCCTGGCGGAAATCCTGGCACAGGTCGATTTTTCCGGGCCGACCATTCCGGCACCCCTGGACGAGGCGGGATTCGTGACCATCCAGCGCCTGGGGAACGAGGACGACCCCGCAGGCGCGCTTTTCCTGGGCCCCAAAACCACCGGGAGGCTGTTCATCCCCGGCGACAGGGAATTCCTGCGTCGAAGTTCCACCTTGGCCATGCGACGCCTGAAACAGGTGCGGCTGGCCAGGACGGTGGCCGGGGAACGTCTCAAAAGAAGGCAGTTGAATGAACTGTCCCGCCTGAAGGACGATTTCCTGTCCCGCGTGGCCCACGATCTGCGGACCCCCGTGACGTCCATGGGCTGGTCCATCCGCAATCTGAAAGACGGCCTGGCGGGAGACCTGAATCCCAAGCAGCGGGAGTACCTGTCCTCTCTCGGAGACTCTGCGGATCATCTGGCCGGCCTGGTGACCAGCCTGCTGGAAATCAGCCGGCTGGAAAACGCGAAGGTGGAAGTCGCGTGCGAGCCCCTGGACACGGCGGGGGCCGTCAAGCGGGCCGTCGGTACCGTCAGGCCCCTGGCGGAAGCGAAAGCGGTGGATCTGGCGACGATCTTCCGGAAACCTGGACTCGCCGTCGCCAACGAGGACAAGCTGACTGAAGTCCTGGTCAACCTCCTGGAAAACGCGGTGCGGTTCTCGCCGGAAACCGGGAGGATCCAGGTCACGGTCGATTCACCGGACCAGGCCTGGGTCCGCATCACGGTCCGCGATGATGGACCGGGCCTCGGCGGGCTGGACGATCCTTTCGGGCGGTTCGTACAGGGCAAGCCCAGCCCCGACGGGGCCAGGGGTGGGTATGGTTTGGGTCTGACCATCGCCCGTGAGTATGTTGTGTTGATGGGCGGGGAAATCAGGGGCGAAGACCATCCTGCAGGCGGTGCCGTATTCACGATCGAGCTGGCACGGGTCGAAAATCCAGCGGGGGAACAGTCATGATGGAACTCAAGGCCAAGGTGCTGATCACCGATGACGACGAAGCCCTGCGCCGGGCCCTGAAGGACAGGTTCGAGTACTGGGGCTGTGAGGTTTCGACCGCCGCGGATGGCCGGGAAGCCCTTTCGGCGGCGGCCCAAAGCGCCTTTGACCTTATCCTGCTGGACCTGTCGATGCCCGTCATGGACGGGTTCGAGGTCCTGGCCAAACTGAAGGCCGATCGGCATCCCGCCGACGTGGTCGTGCTTTCGGCCCACGGGTCGGTGGACAAGGTCGTGCAGGCCCTGCAGGACGGCGCCGACGATTTTCTGACCAAACCCGCGGACTTCGACCTGCTTGAGCAGGTGGTTCGCAAGGCCGTGGAACGCCGCCAGGTCCGCCGGTCGCTGGAGGCGCTGACCGAACGATCGGGGGTCCAGGTGCTGGCCGCGGCGCCCGCCATGAAGGAGGTCCTGGCCACCGCCGACCGGGTGGCGGCTGCGGACACCACCGTGATCATCAGCGGGGAGAGCGGCAGCGGCAAGCAAGTTGTGGCCGAATACATTCACGCAAAAAGTCCCCGCCGGGACGGTCCTTTCGTCTACGTCAACTGCGTGGCCATTTCCAATGATCTCATCGAATCCACCCTCTTCGGACACGAGCGGGGCGCGTTTACCGGGGCCCAGAACCGCAAGCCGGGACGCCTGGAAGCCGCCGCCGGCGGGACCGCCTTCCTGGACGAGATCGGCGACATCAGTCCCAACCTGCAGACCAAGCTACTCCATTTCCTCGAGGCCGGGGAATTCGAACGGGTCGGCGGCAACCAGACGGTGAAGGTGGATTGCCGCATCCTGGCCGCCACCAATCGCGACCTGGCGGCCGAAGTCGCCGCGGGCCGGTTTCGCGAAGACCTCTACTACAGGTTGAACGTGATCAGCCTGCGGGTCCCGCCCCTGCGGGAACGGCCCGAAGATGTGGCGCTCCTCGGAGAGGCCTTTCTGGCCAGCTTCGCCGCCGAACTCAAGTGCGGTCCCCGCCGGCTGGCGCCCCGCACCCTCGAGGTCATGGGCGGCTACGCCTGGCCGGGCAACGTGCGTCAGCTCAAGAACGCCATGGAAAGAATGGTGGTGCTCGGAACGGGAGAGGAACTGACCGCGGATCTGCTGCCCCCCGAAGTCCTGTCCAACCGGGATATCGCCCACGGGTCGGATGCGGACATCGACCCCGACCTGCCTTACCGGGAAGCGGTGACGGAATTCAAGCGGCAGTTGATCGGCAGGGTGCTGGCCGAATGTGGGGACAACCAGACCCGGGCTGCGGATCGGTTGGGCCTGCAGCGGAGCTACCTGAACCGGATGATCAAGGATCTGGATCTGCGCACGTCGTGAATATCGCCTGTGCCCCCGGGGGCACTCCATTGTGACCCTGATCAGACTTTCGGCTTGGGCCCGTTGGGCCGGGCTTTCTTTTCCAAAATTTCAACTCATTGAACAATAACAGCTTGGCAAGGTCGGGCTCGGCGTGTCCCGTTTGGCCCTCCTCTTGATCTAACCGGGTGAAACTCCCGGTTACGAATTGAAAGGAGGAGGTCATGAAAACCCGCACAATGCTCATCCTGTTGGGGATGGTTCTGATGATCGGTATCACCCCTGTTCTGGCCAAGGAAATCGAGGTGCCTGTGGAATTCAACCGGCGCAACATGGGTGGGCCGCGTTTTGGCGTGACCTACATCGCCGGCAACACCGAATTGTGGCGTGAACTCGAACGCCAGGATGTCGGTCGTGTCGTCAGCCAGTTCGGGTGGCATTTTGAACGACAGGTCATTCCCGACGGCGGCGGGCCCCAGTTCGTCATCCAGTTCTTGCCGATGATCGCCGGCGTGGAATATGGAAAATTCGTGCCTGGCGCAACCCTGGCCATGGGCATTCGCATGCCCCAGGGTTGGGAATTCGGCATGGGTCCGAACGTCGTGGCGACCAAGAACGAGTTCGACAATGCCAAGGCCAGGACCTCGTTGATCGTGGCCCTCGGCAAGAGCTTCAACTACGGGGGCGTGAGTATTCCCATCAACCTGGCCGTTTCGACGGCGCCCGAAGGCAACCGGTATTCCCTGATCTTCGGGTATGCGATCGGTAAGACGACCAAGACGATCGAAGTGCCCGATGACTACGATGAAAGCCTGTATGGAAGCGTTTCGACCAACAATTGGGACGTTGCTCCCTGACCGGTCAAAATTCGGCGGAGATGCCCCCGGAAAATACGCGGCCCGGATTCGGCAGACCCACCTGGTAGGCGACAAGCTGGTCGAACAGATTGTCGATGCGCAGGTGGGCTTCCGTTCGGGTGCGCGGTCCGAGCAGGCGCCAGCTCACACGCAGGTTCCAGGTCACTCCGGCTGGCAGACGTTTTAGGTCGTCCGTCGCGGCGGAGGCCCCAGACGCGTCGGCGCTCCAGCGACCGCCCGTGACTACCGCCTCGAACAGGGCGCCGGGCCCGGCGTGCCGGCTCCAGTTGACGCCGGCCCGCGAAAGGTAGTCCGGGCGGTCCTCGGCGGGACTATCGTATGAGTCCCCGTCCTTGACCCGCGCCGACATCACCGTGTGCTGCAGGTTGACCGTCAGATACCCCGCCGGATTCCAGTACCCCACCAGCTCGAGGCCCGGCACACGGATTTCCGAGCGGTTGACCCGCTGGAACTGGCTGCCCGGCCCGGGGACCTTCATCTTTTCGATCCCGTCGTGGAGATAGTTCAGGAAGGCCGCCGCTTCCAGGCCCCAGGCCCGATGGTCCGTGGCCAGGCCGATTTCGTAGAGATCCTGCTGCTCGGGCTTGAGGTCCGGGTTGGGGACGAATCGGCCCAGGGCCCCGGAGTAGAGTTCCCGCAGGGAAGGAAAACGGCTGCGTCGAGAGGCCGCGGCGTAGACCCGGCTCCGGTCACCCAGGTGTCGCAGGGCACGCAGGTTCAAGGCCGGCGCATTTTCGGGGTCATTGGCGGCCTTGTCGCCCGACTCGGGGGTGGCTGCGTGATCTATACCGGCCCCGGCCTGCAGGAGCCAGAGTTCCGACAGCTGGAACTCTCCCTGGGCCACCAGGGCGATCAGCCACTGGGCGTAGGCCTCGACGGGCCCGCCGACGGTCAGGCTTTCCCGGTGGTGCGTGTAGCGGGCGTCGGCCTGGACGGAGATCTGCGCCCGGTCTCCGAGCCACCGGTTCAGGCGGGACTTCCCGTATCCGGTGCGGTCCCAGTTGTGTTCGTATTCCTGACCCGTTTCCAGGGGCTGATCCCAGCCATCGGGACCGCGGGGGTCGATTTCCTGTTCGAAAAAATCCGCCGACAGGGCCGTTTGGAGATCCCACAAACCTTCATGGCCCAGCGGAAGGTCCAGGGATGCTCCCAGCAGCCCCCGCTTGCGCACGGGGTAGCGCCAGAAGCGGGCGTCTTCGCCCAGGTGAAGTTCGGGCGGGACGCCCTTTTCGGCCGACCAACCGGTGGCCAACAGGTTCAACCGTCCCGTACCCGCCACCGGGCGGCTACCCCGCAGCAGCAGGGAATACTGGTTCAGGTCGCTGTTGGCCCTTTCTTCCTCGCCGGTCTGGTCCTGGACCGTCGCCGGCACCGGCCAGGCGTTCCGGTCCTGCCAGCCGCCGGCGGCCAGGACATCCCAGGAACCGAGACGGTCCTGGTGCAAAAGGTCGGCGACCGTCAGGCCGTACTGACCGAACGTCAGTCCCGCTCGGGTTCGCCGGGGGGGATCGGCGGG
>CBDTUS010000186.1:0-7203 GCA_965363725.1 uncultured bacterium
GGGACGAACTACCCCGAAGACGATTTTCCCAGCGACGTGTACGGACCCTGGGAAATGTACACGGGCAGGTTCCCGTGCAACTCCGTGGCCGAACTCGACCTGATGATCGACAAGGTCATGACCGTGGACAACGTCGAGGCCGGCCAGGACTGGCGGCGTCGGGGCATCTTTATTGCCGACGACCAGTGGTCCAACGGGTACGGCGCCGCCGCCGCCGACACCCTGGTCTACAGGGGCAACGAGACGGTGTTCGCCACCAGCCTGGCCGATTCCCTGGCGCCCATGTGGCGCCGAGGTTCCCCGGTTTTGCTGGACAGCACGCTGGTGCTGCTGGAGACCACCCTGGAAGCCGACGAGGCCTTTCCTTTCGATCCGCCGCCGCCGACTCCACCTCCGCGGGACCTGAGTGAGGTCCGGAGCTATACCGGCGCCGTGGCCACGCCCCTTCTTATCGGCAAGTTGAACCAGGGCGGCCTGGTGGCCCACTACCAGGGGCACGCCAATGCCTATGTCCTGTCCTCGGAGTACTGGATGGAGGACCGGAACGACGGGGTGGGGCGTCTGGACGTGGCCCAGATCAGCAACACCGACAAGCCCTGGGTTTTCATGGGGCTGGGCTGTCACATCGGCGACTGGGCCCAGAACACCGTTCTGACCAGCACCCGGCCCAAGGAACGTTCCATTTCGGAGAAATTCCTGTTGCGCTCACGGGCCGGGGCTTCGGCCACCTACGCCAGCTCCGGCTATGAGTACATCACCGAGAACCGGGTCTTCGGGGAGTACATCATGCGCCGCTGGATGCGTAATCCGCTCACCCAGCGGACGGTGGGCAACTCGGCGACCATGCGTAGCCGCTGGGTCCTGGGCGAACTGATGTGGGCCTCCGAGGCCGACATCTTTGCCGTCAACCCGAGCCGCTTCGTGCAGGAAATGGTGGCCCAGTACGTCATCCTGGGAGATCCCCTGATGGGGCTCGACGCCGGTGAACCCGTGGTGGCCGCCACCTTGGTCGGTTCCCCGAATCAGGGGATCAGCGGCCAGGCGGAGATCTTCGCCACCGACGAGACGAACCTGCGCACCGTCACCATTGTGGCCCGGGACGAGGCCGGGATCGACCGCATCGAGGTGCGGGATTCGCAGGGATCCGACCTGACGGGACAAGTGGTCACCGAATCGCTGCCGCCCGGACAGGCCGACCAGCAGGAAGTGTACTACACCCTGCAGGTGCCCATAGATCCGTACGACCATGAACTGACCGTGGGCATCTGGGACACCGGTGGTCCCCTGGCAGGCGATCGGCACTATGAACTGGCCCTGCTGATGCCCCAGACCGCCGTGTTCTCTACCGGCGGCGAGGTCATCGATCCGGCCACCTTCGTGTTTCCCGCCCAGACGCCGATGAGTTTCAGCACGCAGGTCACCAGCGCGGCCTGGCTGCTGGGTTACGACCCAGCTGTGGATTTCGGGTTGAGCAGTGAAACCCTCACCCTGTCGGACATCGCGTTCAACCTGGCCAAGAACCAGCAACTGAGTGTCGACTTCACCGCGACGTCGCCGACCCAGAACGCAGATGACGAGCACGAGGTCGTTTTGACCATCGACGGCTTCCCGACCGAACTGGTGCTTCAGGCCGGTACCGGAACGGCCATCGATGCGACCATCGGCAAGGTGTTCAACTACCCCAACCCCATGCGCGAGAGCACCCGGTTCGTGTTTGAAAGCGGTCTGCCGGCGAGCTCGGGAACCATCCGTGTCTTTTCGGTAGCGGGCCGGCCAGTCGCCAGGATATCCTTCCGGTTCGCCGGGGGAGGGTCCGGTGTGGTGGACTGGGACGGTCGGGACCATGCCGGCGACGAGATGGCCAACGGTACCTATCTCTACCGCGTGGAGATGGACACCAGTGGCGGCCTGGTGGTGAGCGACATGCAGCGACTGGTGATGATGCGTTGACAGGGCACACGATCTGAGCGGTTGGAAAGGTGTGGTATGAGAAGGATCTCGGCCCGCGAGTTGACTTTGTTCCCCGGCGACAACCCGTTGCCGGGGTTTCTTTTCCTCGGACTGGTCATGGTAGGGTTGATGCTGGGCGGATGTGGCGGTCCCAAACGAACGCCTCCGGTGGCGACGGAACCAGCGGCGCCGCAAGTATCCCGTCCCGGTTTGCCTAACCTGATCGGAGTCGGGCTGCTGGAAAATCAGGACTCCCTGGAGCTGACGGCCACCGGTAGTGCCCTGGTCCTCGAAGGCGCCAGCGGAAGCCGGCTGGCCCGCCTGGAAAGGGATGACCGGCTGACCTGTTCCCTGTCCGGCGGCCAGGTGTCCTGGCGGGGCGGTGGTGAGTCGGGCAAGGCGAGCACCGTGATCCTGCAGCCCGTGGATCCCGGCACCCGGGCGCAGCAGGGTGAATTTGAATACCGCGGGGAATTCCTGGTCCTGCCCACGCCCACGGGCGGGGGCGTGACCCTGGTGAACAGCGTGGACCTGGAAGCCTATCTGCGGGGCGTGGTGCCCTGGGAAATCGGGCGTCACGACCGAGGCAAACTGGCTGCCCTGGAGGCCCAGGCCGTGGCCGCCCGGACCTACACCATCAGTCACCTGGGAACACGCCGGAGCCGTGGTTTCGACGTGTACGCCAGCGTGCAGGACCAGGTCTACAAGGGGGCTGGCGGTGAGGACGATCTCTGCAACGAAGCCGTGGAAAACACCCGCGACCTGGTGCTGCGGTATGACGGAGTGGAAATCGAGGCCTACTACAGCGCTTGTTGCGGCGGTTTTTCCAGCAACATCGAGGAGGTCTGGACGCGCGGATCCCGGCCCTATCTGAACAGCCGGGCCGACGCGCCCCGCGGTGGAGGCGACGCTTTCTGCGCCACCAGCCGCCATTTCCACTGGCGCGAATCCTGGCCTTCCGGCAAGCTGGAAGACATCATGCAGAAGACCCTGCCCGAATACGTGGAATACATGACCGCACCCGGCCGGAAGGATTGGGCGGGTCCGGTATTTTCTCCCAGGACGGGTTCCTCCTCGGCACACCGCCCCGGCCGCCTGCGGGACATGGAGATTCTCGAACGGACCACCAGCGGTCGGGTGGCGCGGATGACCGTCACCACCGACGCGGGCGTCTATCATCTGCTGGGCGATCGGGTGCGCTGGGTATTGCGGCCCGCCAGTGGGAACCCCTTCATCCTGCGCAGCGCCTTGTTCCACCTGGAACTGGTCCGGGATGGCGACCGCCTGCTGGAGGTGGCGGCCCGCGGGCGCGGATATGGGCACGGGATCGGGTTGTGCCAGACAGGCGCCTTGGCCCGGGCGGAACGTGGACAGTCGGCGAAGGAAATCCTCGACCACTACTACAAGGGCGCCGTATTGAGCGAGGTCGAAAAATGAATCGGGATCTGGCCAACCATCTTGTGGTGGGGCTCGAGGGTCCGCGGCTGACCGGTTTCGAGGAGGCCTGGATTGCGGAACACCGTCCGGCGGGAGTTATTTTATTTTCCCGTAATATAATTGATTTCAATCAGTTGGAAGGTCTTTGCCAGGTCCTCCATGATCTGTCTCCGGGCTTGGAAATCGTGGCCGATCATGAAGGCGGTCCGGTATCCCAGCTGGCCCTTGCGGTGGGCCGTCCGCCATCCGCGTGGGGGCTGGGGGTCCTCGACGACGCCGGACTGACCGCGCGCGTATTCCGGGAAACCGGCCAGCGTCTGGGTGCCGCGGGCCTGGACCGGGTGCTGGCCCCGGTGGCCGATGTTCTCACCGAACGGCACAATCCGGTGATCGGTGTGCGGGCCTTCGGCGCACAGTCCACCCTGGTGTCCCGGCACACCGTGGCCGCGGTGACGGGGCTGCTGGAATCCGGTCTGAAGGTTTGCCTCAAGCATTGGCCGGGGCACGGAGGAAGCGACCGGGACAGTCACCTGGCCGAAACGGACGTCGGTCAAGGGGCCCTGGCCGATCCTTTCGTGCACGGCCTGACCGCCGGCGCGGACGCCGTGATGGTGGGCCATCTTCACCGCAGAAAGGACCCGGCCGAAAACGGCGGCCTGCCGGCGACCCTGGACGGGGAATTCCTGGCAGCCTCGCGGAAGCAATTGGCAGCGGGCCAGGGATTGGACCTTCTGTTGTTCGCCGACGATATCACCATGGGCGCCCTGGGCCCGGCCATGGCCGGGCTGGGCGTCGACGGGCCCGTCCCGCTGGAGGACGGCCTGTTCGATCCCGCCTCGCTGCCGCGGGCCTGGTTCGAACACCTGGCCCGCGCGGGCTGTGACAGGTTCCTGACGAGGGGAATCCCGGCCGCCGCCTTTCCCCTGAAGGAGTCTTCTTCCCTGGGGCCGGTCTCCTCGGGGACGAGGACCTCGGTCCCCCCGCCGGCCACGTCGGATGTCTACCGAGAAGTCCGGGATAGATTGGGAGCCCTGGCTGTCCCGGGATTTCCAGATCCGGCCAAGGATCTGGTATGGTTGGATTTTTCCCAGGGGGACCGCTGGCAGGCCGCGGCGGGACAGAACGATGCGGGCACCGGGGGCGGGGCCCTGGACCTCCTCGCCAAGCAGCTGGAGGGGATGTTCCGCACGGTCCTGACCCCGGATGAGGCGGCGCTCCGGCAGGATCCCGTAGATCGGTTGATGGTGTCTTCCCACCGGCCTTTGCCCGCCACGACCTCCTGGCCGGAAAACCTGGCTCCCGCAGGCGTTTGTCTGGCTCTGGGCCATCCTTCCCTCCAGGCTGATCTGGAGGGCCATCTGGGTGGGAAATGGCTGGTTCGGGCTCTTTACGATATCACCCCTGATGACCTATCAGAGGGCCCCTGGGGGCCGTAACAATAATTTGACATGTTCCGAAGCTGCCCTTATATTCCGGACTCTTTGGATTCTAGGCGGGGGCGTAGTTCAGTTTGGTTAGAACGCCGGCCTGTCAAGCCGGAGGTCGCGAGTTCAAGTCTCGTCGCTCCCGCCAGTTTTCAACCGCGGCTTAGGTCGCGGTTTTTTTTTGCCTCCCAGGAAGGAGCCAGCCATGAACCCCTTCGGCCTGTCTGCCAAAACGATTTTCGCGGCCGTCCTGACCACGGCGGTCATGCTGTTTGCGATGGCCGGTTGCTACGGTGAAAAGGATGAGACCGTGAGTGATGCGCCCGGCACGGGACCCTGCGGCTGGACCGCCGGCGGCGAACTTACCGCGGTGGATGATCTGTCCGCCCGGCTCGCCGGTTATGTCTCCACGGAACTTTCCCCGGACCTGTCTCACCTGGACGCCACCCAGACCCAGGTGCTGGAAAAACTGGTGGCCGCCAGCAAATTGATGAACGAGATCTTCCTGCTGCAGGCCACGCCCTGTCGGCGGGAACTGGCCGACCGCATTGCCGACCTGCCGGCGGATCAGCAGGGTGATGCCCTTCGCTATTTCCGCATCAACGGCGGTCCCTGGGACCGGCGGTTCCACTACGAGCCCTTTTTCGGGACCTGGCATCATCCGGAGGGGGCCAACTACTATCCCCTCGATCTGACGGATGAAGAAAAGGCTTTCATCTCCGATTCGGCCAACGGCATGGACGGACTGTTCACCATGGTGCGCCGTGACGAAGCCGGCGCCTTGATGGCCGTGCCCTATTCCGAATACTTCGCGACACGGTTGTCTGAGGCCGCCACCTTGTTGAAGGAAGCGGCGGCGCTGACGGACAACGCCAGCCTGAAGGCCTTCCTCGAATCGCGAGCCGACGCCTTCAAGACGGACGACTACTACGAATCCGATATGTTGTGGATGGACCTGGACAGCGACGTCGAGATCACCATCGGTCCCTACGAGACCTACGAAGACGGGCTTTTCGGCTACAAGGCGGCCTTCGAATCCTTCGTGACGGTCACCGATCCGGGCGAAAGCGCCCGGCTGGCCAAGTTCAAGGACGAGCTTCCCTGGCTGGAGTCGCAGTTGCCGATTCCCGATGATCACAAAAACATGAACCGGGGCAGCGAGTCGCCCATCCGGGTGGTGGACGAGGTCTACTCCGCCGGCGATACGCGTGCGGGCATCCAGACCATCGCCTTCAACCTGCCCAACGATGAGCGGGTGCGCGAGGCCAAGGGCAGCAAGAAGGTCCTGCTGCGCAACGTGATGAAGGCCAAGTTCGATCAGATCCTCCTGCCGATCGCCGATGTCCTGGTGGCCGAGGACCAGCTGGGGGACCTGACTGCGGAGTCGTTTTTCCTGCACACTCTGTGGCACGAGATGAGCCATGGCCTGGGTCCGGGGAAAATCACCGTCGACGGCCGGGATACGGAGGTCCGCCTGGAACTCAAGGAAACCTATTCCACCATGGAGGAGGCCAAGGCCGACGCCATGGGTGAGTGGACCATCTTTGCCCTGACCCGGGCGGGCCGCGGCTACTTTCCCGAGACCATCTTCGCCGAGCAGTCGGCCACCTACCTGGCGGGACTGTTCCGGTCGGTGCGTTTCGGCATCGGCGAGGCCCACGGCCAGGCCAACGCCATCCAGTTCAACTACCTGATGGAGAAGGACGCCATTTCCGTGGATGAAGGCACGGGCCGCTTCTCCATCGACGTGGCGGTTTTCGAGCAGGCCATCGAAGACCTGGTGGGGGAAATCAGTATGATTCAGGCGTTGGGTGACTATGAAGGCTCGGTGAAATTCATCGAAAAATACGGGGCCATGGCTCCGGAACTGGCCGCGGCGCTGGATAAGCTGGCGGATATTCCCGTGGACGTCGAGCCGGTCTTTTCACGTTACGAGGACTGATCAACGTCAGGGATAAATACAGGGCGGGACCTCCATGGTCCCGCCCTTTTTGGTTTCTGCCCCGCAGGGGTCATTCCGGAAACACCCGTCCCAGCAACGCTTTCAATTCGGAAAAGGTGCTGGGGTCAAGCGCCTTTACGGTCATGTAAAGCTCCGTGCCGGGGGTTCCGGGCAAGGGGACCGGGACCTCGTTGCGCAGGGCCGCTTCCTGATAGGCGGCCAGGAACAGGGGCACCGAACGGCCGGCATCCCGCAGCCGCCCTTCTCCCAGGCGGGAGGCGATCACCGCGCACATGGCGTAGCCCGTCGGGCCGTAGGCGTTCATGGCGACGAACTGCCGGGCCAGGGTCGGCCCTTTTTCCGCCATGTCCGCCTCGTCTTCAAGCATGGGTCCAAGGTACCGGTTCAGGAGATCGACAACTTCCTGGGCCTTCAGGAAGAAATCCTCGG
>CBDTUS010000187.1:0-7161 GCA_965363725.1 uncultured bacterium
GGCGACAAGGGTCTGGATTTGAGGTACTCTCGGATCCGGAAGGAACCTGACAACCCTTCGTTCCGGAACGCCCCGTTAGGATCAACGAGACGAACACCAACGGGCCAACCTCTGGAGGGATACATGGACGTGAACACCAGCCACTGGGTTGATGACCAGGGCAGCATCCCCACCCCCGCCGGCCGCACATTTCTCCTCGACACCAACGTCCTGCTGCACGACGCCGACAGCCTGTCCGCGTTCGAGGAGCACAGCATCGTGCTCACGGTGGACGTACTCGAGGAACTCGACCGGTTCAAGCGCGGCAACGACGAGCGGGGCCGCAACGCCCGGCGCGTCATCCGCACCATCGACGGCCACCGCGACGGGCAGCCCCTGAGCAAGGGCGTCGATCTGCCGGGCGGCGGCAAACTCTACGTCGTGGTCAAAAGCTTCACCGAATTCCTGCCCAAGGGCATGGACAAGTCCCAACCCGACAACCGCATCCTGGCGGCGGCCTGCGCCCTGGTGAAAGCCGGGGCCGATGTGATCTTCGTCACCAAGGACATCAACGCCCGGGTCAAGGCGGACGCACTGGGCATCCAGGCCCAGGACTACCTCAACCGGGTGGTCAACTTCGACGAGCTCTACACCGGCTGGAGCGAGCACGAAGTACCCGACGAGGACATCGACCGGTTCTACCAGGGCGAGACGATCGCCATCGACGCCGAGCTGTGCCCCAACGAGGGCGTGCTGTTGAAAGCCGCCTCGAATCCCAAACACACCGCGCGCGGCATCTACCGGTCCGACTCCGGCAACATCGAACCATTGCGGCACGGCGACAGCCATCCCTGGGGCCTGTCGGCCCGCAACCTGCAACAGCACTTCGCCCTGGAACTGCTGCTGAGGGAGGACATCCAGCTCGTGACCATGCTCGGCCAGGCGGGCACCGGCAAAACCCTGTTGGCGCTGGCGGTCGGGTTGCAACTGGTGGCCGAGGAGAAGCGCTACCGCCGGATCATGGTCTCGCGGCCCATCATGCCGCTGGGCAAGGACATCGGTTACCTGCCCGGCAGCAAGGACGAAAAACTCACCAACTGGATGCAGCCGGTCTCGGACAACCTCCAGTTCCTGGTCGACCCCAACCTGGAACAGTCCGGCGACAAGGTGCAGTACCTCTACGACACCGGGGTGGTCGAGGCCGAAGCGGTGACCTACATCCGCGGCCGCAGCCTGCCCAAGGTCTTCATCATCATCGACGAGGCGCAGAACCTGACCCCTCACGAGGTGAAAACCGCCGTCAGCCGCGCCGGCGAGGACGCCAAGGTGATCCTCACCGGGGACGCCTACCAGATCGACAATCCCTATCTGGACGCCTCGTCGAACGGGCTGACCTATGTGGTGGAGAGGTTCAAGAACGAGTCGATCCACGGCCACATCACCCTGGCCAAGAGCGAACGCAGCCAACTGGCCAGCCTGGCGGCCGAACTGTTGTAGCGGGCGGTGGGAAGGGTCCTAGGGTTCGGCGGATTCCGCGCCCAGGTCGATGAATTCCTGACGCAGCTGTCCCAGCAGGCAGGCGTTCGCCCGCTTGACCGCCTTGGTCAGGAATTCGTTGACGAGTTCCTGGTCCTGCCGTGAGGTGGGAGTCATGTATTTCTTGGACTCGACCTCCCCCAGACAGGATTTCTGCCACAGGACGTTGCCGGTGCGGTCCTTCATGGTCAACCGCACCTCGGCCTCGGCGTAGTTCTTCGTCGGCACCGGGATGGCCAGCATGGAGATCACCCCCAGGGTCACCGCCAGTTTGGCGCGATGCGAGGCATCGCCGCCCAGGGCCATGCCCACTCCGGCTCCCAGCGCCCCGGTCAGCAGGAACGAGGCCGGCGATCGCTGCAGCCGGGAACCCAGGGAAAGAAGATCCACGGAAATGATGTAGTCGGCCTGCGAGTGCAGCGGCACCAGTTCCACCAGGTGGGTCTGCTCCAGATCCTGGGCCAGGGCCTCGGCGTAGATCTGCGTGGCGGGCACTTCCCAGGTTTCGTCGCTGGGGTAGAGAATCTTGAAGAACTGTCCCTGGCCCTGACGCTGTTCGGGGGGCCGCATGTCCGTCACGGTGTCGACATAGACCGCGGGCATCTTCAGGTTGCGCAGCTGGAAATCGAGGGCCTCGTCGGGATAGACGAAGGTGATCGGGCCAGTTCCGCAGCCGACCGAGGCCAGCAGCAACCCCATCAGGGCGACCGTGCCGAGCATCCGGCAGGCGGTTCCGTTGGCGGCGAAGTGGCGGTGCATGGTGCTCTCCCGTACGTGACCCAAGTCAAATTCTACGTGGCATTAATCTACGGTCCGGAGCAGGTCGGAGCCAGCCCCAAGATCCATCGATGATGCAGCACCAAACAAGCGCCACCATACAGCGGATCTACTCATGGACGGTTTTCCCCAACTTCCACATCACCAACGCGACGGCGGCAGCTCCCAGCCCCAGGGACGGCCAGGGGGAAAGGCCGAATCCCACCGGAAGATATCCCAGAAGGATGGAAATCCCGGCCACCGTCAGGGCATACGGCATCTGCGTCTTGACGTGGTCGACATGGTCGGAGCCGGTGGCCAGGGAAGAAAGGATGGTGGTGTCGGAAATCGGCGAACAATGGTCTCCGAACACGGCCCCGGACAGGACGGCGCTAACGGCCGCCAGATGAATCCTCAGCGCGAGGTCCGCGGAAAGACCGGCGTCCAGGGGCAGCTGGTGGCCCAGCGGATAGACCAGCGGCATCAGGATGGCCATCGTCCCCCAGCTAGTGCCGGTGGCGAAACTCACCGCCGCGGCCAGAATGAAAACCACCACCGGGAGCAGGCGGGCCGACAGGACCTGCCGGCTGACTTCCACCAGGTAGTGCGCGGTGCCCAGGTTGTCGCAGATCGCGCTCAGGGACCAGGCCAGCAGCAGGATGGTCACGGCGATGACCATCGCCTTGACGCCGTCCATGAAGCCGTCCAGGGCGTCCATCAGCGACAGTCGTCTGGACCCCACCACCAGGATCACGGCCAGGCTGGCGCCAACCAGGGCCGACCAGGTCAGCACGGCGAAGCTGTCGGCGCTGTTGAGAATTTCCCGGAGCGCGGGCGACGACGTGCCCGCGGCGACCGCGGCCTGCCGGCCGTTGAAATAGATGCCCAGGGCCGTGACCAGGATCACCGACAGGATGGGAATCCCCGCCAGCAGCGGGTTCGCGGGCGTCCCCCCGTATCCCGCTACCAGCTCATCGTCCGGGGTTGGCACCTCGCTGGCGGGCCGGGCGCCCGGCCGGAGCACCTGTCCCTGGTGAAAAGCCCTCAGTTCCGCGGTCCGCATGGGACCGTAGTCCCGCCCGGTGATGGCCGTCACGTAAACGAACAGCAACGTCAGCAGGGGGTAGTAGCAGTAGGGTATGGACTGCAGGAAAAAGGTGTAGGCCTGCCCCCCCAGGCCCAGCCTGGCCATCGCCTCCTGGATCAGACCGACCTCGAAGCCCACCCAGGTGGATATGACCGCCACGGTCACCACCGGAGCCGCGGTGCTGTCCACCAGGTAGGCCAGCTTCTCCCGCGAAATTTTCAGACGGTCAGTCCAGGGCCTCATGGTCGACCCCACCAGCAGGGTGTTGGCGTAGTCGTCGAAGAAGATGACCGTGCCCATGATGGCCGTCGACACCTGGCCGCCGCGTCGTCCGGAGACCCGCGAGGTCAACCAGTGCACGATGCCTTCGGTGGCGCCGCTGCGGGACAGAACGCCCACCATCCCGCCCAGGATCGAGGAGAACATGAGGATGGCGGCGTGGGAATCGTCGGCCAGGGCGCCGACCAGATAGGTGTCGCCCACCCGCAGGAAAGCGGTTCCGGGATGGCCCGTGATGATCAGCGAACCGCAGTAGACGCCCAGCAGGAGCGCGACCACGACCTGCCGTGTCACCAGGGCCATGCCGATGGCCAGCACCGGCGGCACGACCGACAGCCAACCGAAATCCGCCGGCGCGGTCTCACCTGCGTCGGTGGGTGATCCGTAAGCCCCCCCCAGGAATACGGACAGCGCGACGGCCAGCAGGGCCGCTGTCAGGACCAACCGGACCGGCCCCCTCATGATTTCTTCTTTCCGCGCGCCCATTCCAGGTAGGCCTTGTTCACGCGACTCGCCGGCCAGGAGATGATCTGGGGAACATCGTAGGGATGCTGCAGATTGAGCTCCCCGAAAAACAGGTCAAAACGGTTGTGCAGGACCTTGAAGGTCACCGCCAGTTCCTCGTCACGCTTGACCGCCCCGTCCCAGCGGTAGAACGAAACCAGGTCAGCCCCGACCTGGGCACAGACCGCCAAGCCGGCGTCGACCATCAGGCCGGCCACCTTTTCAGCGGATTCCCGGTCGGGAAAGGTCGTCTCCACCACGATCAAATCGCCGCTCACGGCTGCACCTCCTCGACGGGCCCGGCAGCCGCGAGAACGGGCGCCAGGACTTTCTTCATACGGCCGTGGAGACCCGGGGCGGCCGCCAGGATATGGTCCGTGGGAATCATGACGTCACTGCCGGCGAAGTCCGTCACCACGACACCCGCTTCCCGTGCGATCAGCGTTCCGGCAGCGGTGTCCCAGGGGCGCAGCCGCCACTCCCAGTATCCGTCGAGCTTGCCAGCGGCCACATGGCACAGATCGATGGCGGCACTGCCGGCCCGCCGCACGCCATGGCACTGGGCCTTCAGGAAATCCCGCACCAATCCCGTGTTCAGGTCGACGGTCTCGTTTCGCTCATAGGGAAAACCCGTGGCCAGCAGGGCCTGGCTGACGCCCACCTCACTGCGGGCCGCCAGCATCCTCATTTCATCATGCCGAGGCCGTTCCAGCTGGGCACCCCATCCGGTTTCGGCCAGGTAGAGCTCATCCAGATAGGGTGCGAACACCACGCCGAGTTTCAGCCCCGCGGCGTCCCGACAGGCCAGGGACACCGAGAAGAAGGGGTACCCGTGGGCATAGTTGGTTGTGCCGTCCAGGGGATCGAGATACCAGATCCGGTCGCCGGTGGCCTCGTGGGCGCCGGACTCCTCGGCCAGGATGGCGTCCCCGGGGAATTCCCGTTTCAGCTGCCCGATCAGCATATCCTCCACCCGGCGGTCCACGTCGGTGACGAATTCGGTGGCCGTCTTCTGGGAGATCGTCTCCACCTTGCCCAGACTGTCCAGCAGCACCTGCCCCGCCTGCAGGGCGAGGTCGCGCACCGTGGCGAGTTCCGGGGACAATCCTGGCACCATGTCTCTGACCTTTCCGGACCGGAGGATCCCGCTTCTTGAAGCCGCACAGCCGATGAAACGGCGATCATAGGCGAGGCCGCCTCCGGAAACAACGCCTAACCGGGAGATTGACATCCTGAGGCGGGACCTTAACTTTTCGGTGTCGGGGGATGACACCGCGACAAGCCCCAACGACCGGCCGAAAGGAACGCCATGAGGGACAAGATCGAAGAAGTGCTGAACGAGATCCGGCCCGCGCTGCAGGCCGACGGCGGCGACGTGGAATTCATCGATTTCCATGAAGGCATCGTGACCGTGCGCATGCAGGGCGCCTGCGGCAATTGCCCCATGAGCATGATGACCCTCAAGCAGGGCATCGAGGCTCGCATGAAGGCCCGCATTCCCGAAGTCGAGGCCGTGGAGCAGATCTGACCGGCCTTATTACGGAAATTCCCAGGCGACCGCGGCCTTGGCGGCTTCCGGTCGCCTTTTTCCGTCCGCTAGAAATCGCCGCCGGTGTTCAGAACCTCGACCCGCACCGGCACCACCCCGGCCGTGATCATGTCCAGTTCCCCCGCCGCCCCGTACGACAGGTCGATGATGCGCCCTTCCACGAAGGGCCCCCGGTCATTGATGCGGACAATAACCTTTTTCCCGTTGGACCGGTTGGTGACCCGCACCGTGGTGCCGAAGGCCAGGGTTTTGTGGGCGGCGGTCATCTCGTTTTCATCGTAGATCTCCCCACTGGCGGTGGGCCGACCGTGGAACCGGTGGGCGTAGTAGGAAGCCTCGCCCTCCTGGACGGACCCCGGGGCGGAGCTCACCTCGCCTGTGCCCGAACCGCAGCCGACCAACAGGCTCAGCGCCAGGAACCCCGCCACCGCCAGGCTACCTGGGCGGCAGGGTGGCCACGAACGACAGGACCAACGAGACCCAGGCTGCGAGATCGCTGTTCTTTTCGAATCCCTTTTCGCCCACATAGACAAATCCTTTGAGTGCCTTGCCCGTGAAATCCATTTCCCGAGCGAATGGACGTTCCAGGGCAGCGAGGTACTGGTCGGGCCCGACCCGCACCATGAGCTCATCCCCGTTGACCCCCACGCTCATGTGGCGGCGCGCCCTGACCGGCCGTCAATCCCGGCGTTCACGGAGAAACAGCCAGGGACCGGCGGCAGGTGGTTCTGCGGCGGCTTCCCACCCGAGTTCGGCGAAGGCCAGAAAATCGGCGGGCTTTTTGGCGCCGGTCGTCAGGGCGAAACGGGCCAGGGCGCCGCGAGCCATCTTGGCGTGGACGGGTGCGGTCTTGAGGGTTCCATCGGGCAGGCGCTCCTTGAACACCGGGTGAACCACGGGACCGCGCAGAAGCTTGACGTCCACCGCCTTCATGTATTCCTGGGCCGCCAGGCTGATGACCGGTTCACCGTTTTTCAATTCCCCGTTCAGGGCACTGGTTACCGGAGTTTTCCAAAAGTCCACCAGGTTTTTGGCCCCCTTTGGCTTGACCTTGCTGCCCATCTCCAGCCGGTAGGCTTCCACCAGGTCCAGGGGCCGAAGCAACCCGTATAGCCCCGACAGGATACGTACGCTCCTGTGGGCCCGCTTCCACTGGGCGGCCGTCAGGGTCGGGGCGTCCAGGTATTTGTAGACCAACCCGGTAAAGGCCAGCAGGGCGGGCCGGCGGGCGCGGCCCTCGCGGCCCCACAGGGCCAGGTCCCCCCGGGTCTGATCGGCCAGTTTGCCCTGGACTCCCATCAGCACTTCCAGGCGCTTAAGGCTGATCCTGGACAGGGGCCCCGCCAGATCCCGGGCCTCCTCCATCTGCCCCGGTTCAGTGGGTTTCAGCCGCGCCGGCACGGCAGCAGTGAGGTCCATGGTCTTGGTGCTGTTCAAGAGTATGATCATCGCGCCTCTTTCAAAAAATCAG
>CBDTUS010000188.1:0-7154 GCA_965363725.1 uncultured bacterium
GGCCACCTCCCAGGGGGGCGCCTCGAGCGGTGGTCATACTGATCCTGCTGGCCCTGGCCCTGGCGGGAGTGGCCAGGGCCGAGGTGCGCCGGCCATTTACCACCCGGTTCGAAGCCAACGCCACCGGGGATATCTTCCACATCGGCAACACCTCCCTGCGCGCTGATCCGAGCGATCCCGATGCCGCGGCCAGTCAGAACGGCATGGGAACGCTACTGAACAACAACGATTTCAGCATGGTCAATGTGGATGTGGACGCCGATGGCGGCACGTTCAATTCCAGCAGCGCCGACTTCACGATCCCCCCTGGCGGGGAGGTTCTGTGGGCGGGCCTCTACTGGGGAGCCGACACGGAAAACGCCACCGCTGCGAACCCTCCAGATATCAACCTGAGAAACGAGGTGTTCCTGTCCACTGGTAGCGGCTACCAAAGCCTACATTCCAACATTCCGTTGGACGTTAGCGCTTCGGGGACCCGATATCAGGGATTTGCCGAGGTTACCGGCCTGGTTCGGCTCCAGTCGTCCGGCAGCACCCGGACCTATACCGTGGCCAACGTCCAAGCTGTGACCGGAACCGGACCCAGCCATTACGCCGGGTGGAGCCTGGTGATTGTCCTGCAAGACCCTGCGGAAAACCTCCGTCACCTTCATGTCTTCGACGGATATGCCGTGGTCTCCGGATCGGGAACCGTGAATACCAATGTCAGCGGTTTTCGCACCCCGCTCAGCGGGGCCTTTGCGACCCATGTAGGCATGGTTGCTTACGAGGGAGACCTGGGAACCAGCGGCGATTTCTTCCAGGTCAACGGCAGTACGATCTCGGACCTCCTCAATCCTCCCAACAACCTGTTCAACAGCGCCATCACCAGGCTGGAAACCCAGGTCACCGCCAAGAACCCCAATTTCGTGAACCAGCTCGGGTTCGATATCGACCTGGTGGACCTACCCTACTCTTCGGGGATCATCCCGAATGGTGCGACGAGTGCGGATCTGACCTTTTCCACCAACGGCGACTGGTATTATCCCGGTGTCTTGACCTTCGGCATCGATATCTATTCGCCCATCCTCGAGGGCAATGTGATCAAGACCATGACGGACCTCAACGGGGGGGCGTTGTATCCCGGCGACATCATCGCCTACACGATTTCCGTCACCAACACCGGGAACGACGATGCCATCAACATGGTGTTGCAGGATTCGTTGTCACCCTTCACCAACTATGTCGGCGGCAGCCTCCAGATCATTTCGGGGGCCAACGCCGGGGCGAAGTCGGATGCGGCCGGCGACGATCAGGCCGAGTTCGACGCAGCCAACGACCGGGTGATCATGAGGCTGGGGACGGGCGCCGATGGATCCAGCGGGGGAAAGTTGGGCTTCAACGAAACCACGGTGGTCAGCTTCCAGGTTCAGGTGGATCCCACGATCCCTGACGGGGCCACGATCGAAAATACGGCCCTGGTGGATTATATCGCCTTTACCTCCAACGAGGCGATCACCGTCAGCAGCAACACCATGTCGTTCGTCTATCCGGAAAATGCCGATCTGGTGGTGACCAAAACGGTCGACGAGTCGGTCCGGGATGAAGGGGATCCCGCCGTCTACACGTTGACGGCGGCGAACAACGGTCCCTATGATGCCACTGGAGTGCAGCTTCAGGACAATCTCCCCAACGGGGTTCTCTTTCAGTCCGCCGCGGCGTCACAGGGCTCCTATGACAACGGGATGGGGGTGTGGAATATCGGGACGATGGCCAGCGGATCCCAGGCCACCCTGGACATCAACGTGATCATCGCCCCCGGGGCCAGCGGCTTGGCTCAGCCCATCACCAATACCGCCGCGGTTTACGCCACGAATCAACTCGATCCTGACAACACCAACGATTCGGATGGAGCGGACATCTTCCTCAGGACGGCGGCCGACCTGAATGTCGGTAAAACCGTGGACCAGGTGGCTCCCGACGAGGGCGGCACCGTCAGCTACACCATCACCCTGGCCAACGGCGGCCCGGGTGCGGCCACCGGTATCAGCCTCGCCGACCCGTTGCCGGCCGGTGTCACCTTCGTGGCGGGGACGCCCAGCCAGGGGAGCTATGTCGAAGGTACCGGGGTCTGGACGGTGGGGGACCTGGCCAGCGGCACCGGCGCCACGCTGACGATCACCGCCACGGTGGATGCGGGCACGGCGGGTTCGGTCATCAGCAATTCCGCGGCAGTTTCCGGCCTGGATCAAATCGACCCGGACCCGGCCAACGACACCGCGGTTGCCGACATTCTGGTCGGCGGCACGGAGCTGGCCCTGAACAAGACCGTGGACACGGCCACCCCGACCGAAGGCCAGACGGTGACCTACACGGTGGTGGTCACCAATAGCGGACAGAACGGGGGGGACAACATCACTGTTTCCGACCGGTTGCCCGCAGGGGTCACCTATGCCTCGTCTACCGCCAGCCAGGGCAGCTACAACGACGGCACCGGCGTCTGGGTCGTGGGAAATCTGGTCAGCGGGAGCCAAGCCACCCTGACCATCTCGGCGACCGTTGACGCCGGCACGGCGGGCTCGGTGATCACCAACACCGCCTCGATCACGGCCGTGGATCAGGGAGATCCTGATCCGACCAACAACACCGCCGCTGCGAATATTACCGTCCAGAGCGCCGATCTGAGTGTGACCAAGATGGTGGACGACCTGGCGCCCAGCGAACTGAGCGCCGTCACCTACACCGTGTCGGTCACCAACAATGGCCCGACGGTAGCTTCGAACGTGACGGTGACCGATCAGCTGCCCGTCGGGCTCACCTATATATCGAGCACCCGCAGCCAGGGGGCCTACGACTGGATCAGTGGGAACTGGACAGTGGGCACCCTTGCCAATGGCGCCACCTCCACCCTGACCATCACCGCCACCGTGGATGCGGGCACCGGCGGCGCCACCATCATCAACACCGCCGCCAACCTGAACTCGGATCAGCCCGACCCCAATTCCGCGAACGATCAGGCCATGGTCAGAATCAGGATCCAGCCTTCCCTTCCTCCTGGGACAGCTCGACTCGATGTCATCAAGGCCTCGGATGCCGGAGGTTCCGTCTTTGCGGGCGATCCGATCACCTACACCATCAGCGTGACCAACACGGGCACGGTTCCCCTGTCCGGCGTCGGCGTGACCGATGCCCTGCCGACGGGCACCGCCTACACGCCAGGCAGCACCCAGGTGACCGCACCCACCTCCACGAGCGAAACCGTGCGCGACGAATTCAACACCGTCTCCTACGCCGGCAATCACGGATCCCAGAACTGGAGCAACGACTGGCAGGAGCTGGGTGAATCGGACGGACCGAATAGTGGGCATGTGGAGGCCGACACTTCGCCCCCCGCGCTGGAGATCGGTGGGGGTGAAGATGTCAACATCACCGGTGATGGGGCTTCCCGGGCCGCCGACCTCAGCGGGGCTTTGTCCGCGACCCTGAGTCTGGATGTGTGGCGCAACAACTCCACCAGCCGCAGCGTGACCCTGGCCGTCTGGGATGACGCCGTCGGCAGCTGGGTCAACCTCAAGACCTATCCTCACGGGGTGCCCACTCCGACCGTCCAGACGACGGAAACCTTCGACCTGACGCCTTACATCTCGGCCAACACGCAGATCCGATTCCTGGGGTCTGGCAGCTCGGAATCGACGAGTTACATCTACTTCGACAACGTCGAGATCGCCTACACCCTGAGCGGTCCGCCTGCGACCAATCCGGGTGGTCCGCCACCCAATCTGGCCAACGGTTATTTTCTCGCAGCCGGTGAACAGATGACCGTCACCTTCCAGGTTTCGGTCAATTCCCCATTCGATGATCCGGATGGCATCGTGAACAATCTCGCCACCGCCACCAGCGACCAGACCGGGCCCCACAACAGCAACGCCGTCGCCGATCGGGTCGAGGTGCCGCTGCCGGACATCCTGCTGGTCAAAACCGCCCAGGTCTATTCCGATCCAGTCAACGGGCAGACCAACTCCAAGGCCATTCCGGGTGCCGTCATGTTGTATACCATAGCCTTGACCAACCAGGGCATCGGCAGCACCGATGCCGACAGCCTCTTAGTCACCGAATTGATTCCGAATGATACCGCCCTTTTCGTCGGAGATTTCGATGGTCCTGGACCGGCCTCGGGTCCCGTTCTTTTCAGCGACGGCACCACACCGGATGAAAGTGGTTTGACCTATACCTTTATCAACTTCGGCAATCCCGCCAACGATGTGGTGTTCTCCAACGATGGCGGGGGTACCTACACGTATGTCCCCAGTCCTGATACCGATGGATTCGATGCGGGGGTGACGCATCTACGGGTGAACCCCAAAGGGGCCTTCAGCGGAGTCAACGGGGGGAATTCGCCGGGGTTCGAGCTGAGGATCAAAGTGAGGGTGGAGTGAGGGGCTCAGCGTAGGCTGACCCATACGATCACGCCATCGTCACGCACGTTCCCGTACGGTAAATGGTTTTTCCAGCAGCAGGCCACGATCCAGATAGACCCGGAAACGATACAGACCGGGCTCCCTCTCCTTGGACAGGGATATATTGAACCGGCTTTCGAGGGTAAAATCGGGTCCGACATTCACCAGCGTGTCGGACCGGACCTTGTGAAGGTCCTCGGCGTCCAGCCAGTTGATGATCGTGCGATACTCTTCCTCTTTCACCGCCTGCTGCCGCACTTCGGCATACTTACGGAACATCTCCCGGCCGTCAGGGCGAATCCAGACCAGGTGCACGGTGTATGGCCGGTCGGGCTCGACGTTGCCGAAATCCACAAAGGCCCGCACGTAGGATTTCTTGGCCATGGTGAATTCACTGCCGACCCCGATGCGTCGTCCGCTCTTGCTGCCGACCTTGCGGCACAGGGTGGCCGTGAGGGTGAACGCGTCCTCGGCCGGCGCCTCGTCGAGAGCGGCGACGCGAACCTGTTTCACTTCTTCACTGGCACAGCCGGACATCATCAGCAGGATTGCGGCCAACAGGCCCAGAACAAGAAGGCGGGATTTCACGACAAGCTCCCCCGGTGATGGAGAAACCGGCTCCGGACCGCCACGGAATCTGGGGCGGTCCGGAACCGGAACATCAGGAAGGTTCTACTTCAGCAGCGTCATCTTACGGGTCAGGGTACCACTGTCGGTGACCAGGCGATAGAAATACAGTCCGGACGACGTCTGGTTGCCCTGATCGTCCTTGCCGGCCCATACGACGGTCCGCAGACCGGCTTCCTGGACGCCCTGCAGCAGGGTCCGCACCAGGCGGCCTTCCACGCTGTAGATCCGCAGGGTCACGTCCTGCCGCGAGGGCAACGAGAAGCTGATCTCTGTGCGCGGGTTGAACGGGTTGGGCGAGTTCTGGGCCAGGGCCAGCCGGCCCATCGGCAGGTCGCCGACTGCTGTTGCCTGATCGATCTTGATGTTGGCTGACACGGCCTCGGTGCTGTTGCCGGCGGCGTCATGGCAGGTGACCTTGAGCCGGTTGGTGGGGCCGATCAGATCCGGGACGGTCCAGTCGATGGTGCCGTTGAGAGGCCCTTCTGCCACGGCGTAGTCAAAAGTGACGCCGCCGTCGGTGCTCAACAGGATTTCCACGTGGACCACGCCGATGTCGTCGCTCTGGGTCCAGGTGATGTCCACGTTCGTGCCCGGCTCCAGCACTTGGGTGCCGTCGGGGGCGACCAGGTCGACCGCCGGCGCTTCGGCGTCGGCGATAAGCGGCAGACTGGTCAGGACAAAGTCGTCCACGGCCGCCTCGACCACCGATCCGTTGAAGTGGTCGCTGGCCACGAACCGGAACTGGATGTTGTCACCCAGGGTCAGGTGATCCGTCAGCATGAAATTCATCTGCTGCCAGGTGCGGCTGGAGCCCGAGGTGTTCTCCAGGTTCACCCACGATCCGTCCTCGGCCTGGGCCTGGACCACCCAGGAATCCTCGCCGGGGGCGTTGCCGGTGTCGTTGGTGTACCAGCGGTGATACTGGACCTCGAGACCCCCGTAGGTGGTGATGTCGAAGACCGGAGACACCAGGGTGGTGGTACCGCCGTCCACGTCATCGGTGCCTTGGGTTGAGCCCACGGGATCCTGCCCGGTCACCCAGCACATGGTGCCCGGATCGCTGTGGTCGTCCTCGGGGGAGATCTCGGTGGAGCCTTCGTAAACCCCGTTGGGGTCCACGTTGGTCCAGATGCCGGTGGTGGCGTCATCGCCCGCGGCACCGGAGGTCCAGTCGCCGGCGGATTCCATTTCGGTGGAATAGAGCACCGTGGTCTGGGCAATGGTGAAGGCGTGGACGTCGAACGGCGCGCCGGCCGGTTCGCTGGTCGTCAGGTCCAGCAGATCGGTGCTGGTCAGCCAGTACTGCACCATGGTGCCGTCCGCCTGACCGGGGATGGACACGCGCCAGGTGTCGGCCTCCGGCTCGGCCTCGAGCGTCAGTTCAAAGGGGCCGCCGCTGCTGCTGGAGGTGTAGAAGAACCGGGTCTCCTGGATCCCGCTGAAGTCGGTGACCTTGAAGACCACGTCGTAGGGGCCGGTGGTATCGTCCGTGCTTTCGGGAATGGCCTGAAGCTCGAAGAGCGGCCCGGCGATGTCCGTCAACGCGAAGTCCACCACGGTCTCCAGGCCTTCCTCGATGACCACGCCGGAAGTGGTGTCGGCGGAGAAGGAGGGATGGTATACGGCCACGTCGTAGGTGCCGACGACCAGGCTGCCCTGGTAGTTTCCGTCACCGGCGCTGATCAGGTTCAGGTTGCGTCCCACCACGTTGATGGTCGCGCCATCGATCGGTCCCCCGCCGGCCACGTTGGTCACGGCTCCCTTGATGATGCCCTGGGCCTGGGGGATGACGGTGCGGTAGGTGATGCTGCGGCCGTCGGTGACGGTGACCGATCCCCGCGGGTACAGGTTGAAGTAGGTGTACAGGACGGCGTCGTCGCGATCCTCGTTCTGGATGCCGACGGTGGCGTAGCCCGTCTCCTGGTCGGTGGGGGTGATGTCCTTGTAGTTCATGGTGATGATACCGTCACCGGAATCGCCCGCCCCGTAGGCCGGATCCTGCAGGATGACCTGGAAGGTTTCCGAAATGCCGTTGTTGACGCCGTTGGCCATGTTGTCCCACTCGATGATCAAGCGGTTGTTGATCGA
>CBDTUS010000189.1:0-7034 GCA_965363725.1 uncultured bacterium
TAGATTGAACTGTTATGATTCAGGAAATAATTTTGGATATATGAACGAAGGATATGTAGGGTTTACTTTCAGCAAATTTACGGATAGCGCGTGCGGATTACCTGGATGGCCCGATGTGGGATGGGTCTTGGCATAGGGGTTGCCTTACCGAAGGAGAAGAGCAGGAGCCGCCCGAAATAGGAAAGGTAGCACCGCGCTCAAAGAAACAGGGAGAAACCGACAACACATTCTAAGGCAACAGGTTGTGAAGGTGGGCGGGGAAGATGAGACGGAATCTCAATCCCGGCGGAACTTTGAGGTGAAAAATCGGCAGAGTGTGGGCGGCCAATTTATTGCCGCCGCGGACAAGGAACATGGAGGACGACGATGGCTCCCGAATGCGCAGTGGCACAATTGGCTCAGGCAGGAAAATACCTGTCCTTCCGGCTGGGGAACGAGGAATACGGACTGGAAATCCTGAAGGTCCAGGAGATCGTCGGGGCCACGGGCATCTCCCCGCTCCCGCTGGCGGCGGGCCATGTCCGCGGTCGGATCCGCCTACGCGGCCAGGATATTCCCGTGGTTGATCTGCGGGACCTATTCAGGCTCGAGTCGGCGCAGAAAACCGAGAAGAACTGCGTGATCATCGCCCAGATCCCGCTGCTGGGCTCGGTGGCGACAATGGGCCTGCTGGTGGACGAGGTCTGCGAGGTCGTGAACATCGCCGAAGACGAAATCCAGTTTCCCCCCTCGATGGCCGGGGGCATGGAAGGACCCGATTTCATCAACGGAATGGGCCAATTGGAGGACCGGGACGTCATCCTGCTGGAAAGCGGGCATTTCTTCAGTGAGGAAGAACTCAAGGACATGGTGGAATGGGCCGATTAATACCCGGTAAGGGTTAGCTTCCACTCCGGCGAAGGTACAGGTCGTATTGTGACAGTGCGTAACGACATTCTGGCCAAGGTCCGCTCGGTTCCCTCGATGCCCTCGGTCGTGGTCAAGTTGAGAAAATACCTGAGCGACCCAGAGGTCAGCTTCGAGGAGCTGGCCAAGGTCATCGAATACGATCCCGGCCTGACGGCCAACCTGCTGCAGCTGGCCAACTCGGCCTACTTCGGCTGGTCGCGTCGCATCAAGACCGTCAAGGAAGCCATCACCCGGCTGGGCACCAACCGGATCTTCCAGATGGTGCTTTGCATGTCGGTGGCTCCGCTGGTGCGCAAACCGGTCAAGGGTTACGACATGGAGTCGGACGGTCTGTGGCAGCACTCCATCGCCACGGCCATCTGCGCCGAGCAGCTCGCCAAGATCAAGAATATTCCCGGCTCCGAAGAGGCGTTCACCGCGGGCCTGCTTCACGACATGGGTAAGATCCTGCTGGGCACCTTCGTGGAGGTGGATGACCAACCCATCAAGGACCTGGTGACCAACGAGGGCCTGTCGTTCAATGAAGCCGAACGTCAGGTGCTGGGCATCGACCATGCCGAAGCCGCCGCCGAGTTGCTGAAGTACTGGAAGCTCCCGGAAAACGTGGTGGCCGCCGCGCGGTGGCATCACAGCCCCGGCGAGGCCGAGGAAAAGTTCCGGGAAATCGTGGACCTGGTCCACGTGGCGGATATCCTGTGCATTCGGATGGGTTGGGGTCTGGGTTCCGACGGGCCGCTCTATTGCCTGGACCAGGAGGCTGAGGACCGTCTGAGCATCGGCCCGGAGATGGAAGACCAGGTGACCGACATCGTGGGTGCGGCGATCGACGACTTCAAGAGTCTCCTGAATTCCGAGCCCGAGCCCGTCGCCAGCTAGCCTGCTTCGATTTTCACCATCACGGCGTTCCCTGCCGCCTCGAAGACGGCCTCGTCCAATTCCATTTTTTCCGAGAACCGAATCAGGTCCCGGGCCCGGGCCGTCAGGACGGGTTTGGGCGATCGCAGGGAGCAGCAGTCGCGGTAGGGCAGGATCGAGGTCTCGAAGGCCCCGATTTTTTTCGACCAGGCGGTGATCTCCATCTTGTCCATGCCGATCAGCGGCCGCAGGATGGGCAGCTCCACGTCCGAACTGATGGCGCCCAGGTTGTGCAGGGTCTGGCTGGCGACCTGGCCCAGGCTGTCGCCGGTCACCAGGCCGAGACAGCTGCGCTTGCGGGCCAGGCGGACCGCCGTCTTGACCATGAACCTGCGGAACATGACCATGTCGTAGCTGTCGGTGATCACGCCGATGGCCCGCATCTCGTAGGGCACCACCGGCACCAGGTACAATTTCAGCGGAACGGATGAATACCGTGCGAGGATCTTCACCAGGTCCTTGATCTTGGCCACGTCCGCTTCGTCGACGTTGCTTCCGGAGTAGAAATGGACGAAGTCGGGACGGCTGCCGCGCCGCATCATCAGCCAGGCGGCCACGGGGGAATCGATGCCTCCGGATAGCAGCACCATGGTGCGGCCGCTGGAGCCGAAGGGCAATCCCCCGTAGGCCGGCTCCTTGCCCGTGAAAACCAGTACGTTTTCCTTCAAAACCACCACGTTCACCGTGAGGTCAGGGTGGGACATCTTGCCCGGCAGTCCGGTAGCTTGATGCACGGCGGCGCCGACTTCACAGCTGACCGCGGGTGATTTCAGGGGAAAGCTGGGATCGCTTCGCCGCGTGTCGACCTTGAAATTGGCCGCGTCCTTCCGGGTTTCCTCCGCCAGCGTGGTGGCCACTTCGCAAAGGCGGGTGAGGCGGGGCTCCCGTTCGGCCTCGAGATCTTCGCGGAGTTCGGGGTCCACTTCCGTTCGCGGCACCACCACCACCGGTGACAGCCACTGGATTCCGAAGACATTCTTCAGCTTCCGGGCCACTTCGGGGGCGCGTCCGGGGTCGGGCAGATGGATCAAAAGCCGGCTTTCCACATGGTTGACCGAGGTGATCGACTCGCCCTTGAGCGCTACGGTGATGTTGTTGATCAGCTTGCGCAGGAAAACCTTGCGGTTGCGACCCTTCAGGGCGATCTCCGCGTAGCTGCAGGCGATGATGGGGGTGGCCAGGGCCATGAACGCTCCGGGGGCTTGATTATCGAACCAGTGGTTGTATTCTCCCTGAAACCAGAATCTAACAGGAGTGGCCCCGGGCGCAAACCGCTTCCGGGATCCTTAAATCGAAAAGGATCGACATGATCATCGAAACAGGCGGTATCAAACTGGACTTTTCGGGGCTGGAAGGGGTGCTGGAACCGGGGGCGATGGCGGCGTTGTCGGGCCGGGTGACGAAAGTTGCCGCCTCCTTGGAGAAAGGCTCCTGTGACGGTTCCGAATTTCTGGGCTGGCTCGATCTGCCCGACCGGATCACCGGGGATGAAATAGCCGCAATCGAAGCGTCCGCCGCCCGGGCACGCGAGGATGCGGACAGCTACGTCGTGGTCGGCATCGGCGGTTCGTACCTGGGCACCCGGGCCGTCCTCGAGGCGCTGGGGGGGCCGGCGGCCGGGTATCCGGAAATCATCTTCGCCGGGACGGGGCTGTGTTCGGCCACGCTGGACCGGGTGCTGAAGCGGGTGAATGAAGAGGAATTCCGGGTCTGCGTGATCTCCAAGTCCGGCACCACCCTGGAGCCGGCGGTGGCTTTCCGTTTGCTGAGGCGAGCGCTGGAAAGAAAGTACGGTCGCGTGGGGGCCGCCGCCCGCATCACCGCAGTTACCGACGCCTCCCGCGGCGCCCTGCGTGGTCTGGCCGAAGCCGAGGGATTCGAGACCTACGTGATTCCCGACGACGTGGGCGGCCGTTTTTCGGTCCTGACCCCCGTGGGCCTGGTGCCCCTGGCGGTGGCGGGGGTCGATATCCGGGGCCTGGTGGCCGGAGCCAAGGCCATGCGGGCGGCCTGCCAAAGCGACGATCTGGCGGCCAATCCGGCCCACGCTTACGCCGCGGCGCGCCACCTCCTGTATGAAAAGGGGTTCAGCACGGAGATTATGAGCACCTTCCACGGGGATCTGCAGATGCTGCAGGAGTGGTGGAAACAGCTCTTCGGCGAAAGCGAAGGCAAGGGCGGCCAGGGCATTTTTCCCGCGTCAACAGTGTTTACCACCGATCTGCACAGCCTCGGCCAGTACATCCAGGACGGGCGGCGCAACCTCCAGGAAACCTTCCTGTGCGTGGACCGCGCGGTGGCCGGGTTGACCGTTCCAGGCGATGATCCGGACAACCTCGATGGGCTTAACTATCTGGGCGGCAAGAGCTTGGACGCGATCAACCACATGGCCTTCCTGGGGACGAAACAGGCCCATCTGGCCGGCGGGGTGCCCTGCACCAGCATCGAGGTGGAAGCCCTGTCGGCCGAAACGGTGGGCGGGCTCCTGTACATGTTCGAGAAGGCCGTGGCGGTGAGCGGGCTGCTGCTGGGGGTCAATCCCTTCGACCAGCCGGGGGTGGAAACCTACAAGAAGGAGATGTTCCGGCTGCTGGGGAAAAACTGATCGGCTGGTTCCGGCCACAACCGGTTTGATCTCCCACCGGCAACGTTATATTTTCGGCGGGTTATTCGATGATGCCCGGGAACCGCCGATGGGCGGCCCGATATCTTTCCCCAACGAGGAGAATCCCGTGAAGAAGTCAGCCCTGGTCTTCACACTGCTGGCCGCCGTCCTGATGATCGCCCTGGCCGGCTGCGGCGATAAGAAAGAAACCGCTGAAAGCGCCCCGTCTTCCGGAACCCAGGCCGCGGCTCCGGCTGTCAACCCCAACATGTGGCGGGGTACGGTGGTGGAGACCATGAACTCGGGCGGTTACACCTACGTCTATCTGGACACCGGCAAGGAAAAGATCTGGGCTGCCGGGCCCCAGGCGGAAGTTGCCGTAGGCCAGGAAATCGTCACCGACAAGGGCATGGCCATGCCCCAGTTCCACGCCAAATCTCTCGACCGCACCTTCGAAGTGATCTACTTCGTGGGGTCGATCATGGATGCCGCGGCTGCGGAAGCCGCCGGCGAGACCGTTGCTCATGATCACCCTCAAGCGGCCGTTCCTGCCAGCCCCCATGGCGACGGTGGCGGAGGCATGGGTGGCATGGGTTCCGGTGGGGCCCACAACATCGTGGATGAGGCCCAAGTCAAGGATGTGGCCAAGGTCGCCGGTGGATTCACCATCGAAGAGATCTTTACCCAGGGCGCCTCTCTGGGCGGAAAGAACGTGAAGGTTCGCGGCCAAGTCGTGAAGTTCACCCCGAATATCATGGGCACCAACTGGATTCACATCCAGGACGGCACCGGCAGCGGCGCGACGGCCGATCTGACCGTGACCACCAGCGCGACCGTGACCGCCGGCGACATGGTCACCGTCGAAGGGCCGTTGACCGTCAACAAGGATTTTGGGGCGGGGTACAAGTATGCCGCCATTATCGAGGATGCGACGGTCACCAAGGAGTAAGGGGCTTGATCGCCTGAACGAGGTGCATGGGACGCGCCTCCAAGCTAAACGGCCCCGCCAAGGCGGGGCCGTTTTGTTTGGAGACGTATCCCCTTAAGGTGAGTCAGGTGATCAAGCCCCTTACTCCTTGGTGATCGTTGCTGCACCGGGATGAGGGCGATTTAAGGGGGGTGGACGTATCTTGACCTTCACTATGAAGGGACCGACCGAAAGTGAAGGAGTGATTTTGCAGCCCGACGTGAAGACACTGGAAGCGGAGCTGGATGCCCTGCCGGAGGGAGACAGTCCCGAGAGGGTGGATCTGCTCAACCAGCTGGCCCGGGAAGTTTTCCTCGAGGACCAAAGCAAGGGCCGCGAGGCCTGCCGGGCGGCGCTCGGGATGGCCCGACGCCTGGGGTACGACAAAGGGATAGGATACAGTCTCTATCTCATCGGGTTCGGGGAGTACCTCATGTCCGATCTGGAAAAGGCCACCGCCACCCTGCTGGAATCCGAGCAGTTGATGAAAGCCGTGGGAGACGACAACGGTCTGGGCCTGGTCAACGGAATCATGTCGGGAATCCACCTGAGCCTGGGGGATTACGAAAAGGCTCTGGCCTGTTCCTTCGAGGCGCTCAAGGTCCACCGGAAATCAGGAGACCGCCTCAACGAAGGCTGGCTGCTTCACGGAATAGGCGGAGGATACCACGAGATGGGCGACTATCCCCGCGCTCTCCAGTATCACGAGGAAACACTGAAGGTTTTCGAGGAACTCGATCTGGATGTCGGCCGGGGCCGGGCGCTGACCGGGATGGGGACGGTCTACCAGGCGCTACACCAATACGACAAGGCCCTGGGGTACCACCGTCAGAGCCTCGAGATTTTCCGGAAGGGAGGCAACGACCTCGGCGAGTCGAGGGCTCTCAACGATATCGGGGTCGTTCTCCAGGAAACGGGGCAATACGAAGAATCGCGAAAGCATCATCTGCGGGCGCTCGAATTGAGGGAGAAGTTCGGCAACAAGCAGGCGGTCAGCACGAGTCTGATCAACCTGGGCAAACTTCTGGTGGCCGAGGGCAAACCCGAAGAGGCGCTCGACATCGTGCTGCGGGCCCTGGACATCGCCGAAGAGATCAAGGCCAAGCCGCGCGTGTTCCAGGCCCACATGGTGCTGTCGGAGATTTGTTACGACATGAACGATCCGGGCGCGGCCCTGGTGCACTACAAGATCTACCAGCAGATCAAGGAAGAGGTGGTCGGCGACCAGGCAAAAACCCGGCTGAAGAATCTCGAGGTCGGCTTCGAGATGGAAAAGGCCGAACAGGAAGCCGAAATTTCACGCCTCAAGAACGTCGAGCTCAAGGAAAAGAACGATCAGCTGGAAGCCCTGCTCGACGAGCTCCACGAAGCCCAGAACCAGCTGGTCCAATCGGAAAAGATGGCGGCCCTGGGTTCGCTGGTGGCGGGCCTGCTGCACGAGGTCAACAATCCGCTGGGCGCCATCAACGGTGTGAATGATGTGTCGGTGAGGTGCGTATCGCGTATCCGCCAGTGGGTGACCGAGGAGTATCCGGTGGCCCTGGAAAACAAGAAGTTCGCGCAGGCCCTGGAAATCCTGGAGCGCGACCAGAAGGTGACCCGCGAAGCCGCCGCCCGCATCAGCCAGATCGTGCAAAG
>CBDTUS010000190.1:0-7013 GCA_965363725.1 uncultured bacterium
AGAATTCAGCGATGGGAGAACAACGGGGCGGGCGCGATGCCCGCCCCCTTCATTTCTCCAGGAGGGCGACCAGCCGGGGCAGAAAAACAATGATGGCCACGATCACCAGCAGGGGCAACACCCAGGTGCGCAGGGGCCGCTTCTTGTGGTGGTGGTCGATCAACTGCCGGCGCGGCTTTTCCTGATTTTTGTCACCGCTCACAGCTGGTCTCCCGGAATAATGGTTTGTCCCCAGCATGCCACGCCACTGTCCGGTTGCCAAGCCCCGGTTGCCCTGTGATTCTCAGGAGACGATGAACCAGTCCTGCGCCACTCCCACGGCCCAGTGGATGATGACCACATACCAGACGGACCCCGTGTGGCGGGCTACCCCACCGAAAGCCAGGCCGGCCGGAATGGCCGAAGCCGTCTCGGTGAATGGCCGGCCGAAATGGGCCACTACCGATAGCGCCGTCTGAATGATGTTGGCCGACGCAAATCCGAATCGGTCTTTCAATCCGTACAGTAGAATGCCCCGGAACAGGATTTCCCAACTGCTGTAGTAGACGAACTGGAGGCCGGCATGCCTCATGAAGGGCCCCGGGGAGGTCGTCAGACCGGGATCGAGTGGATAGACCGCCCTCATTTCCGGTTGGACCGAGGAAAATTTCGCTGCCAATAGCGCCACCGGGATCCCCACGGCCAGCCAGGCAAGGCCCCGCCCCGGTCGGCCGAGGCCCAGTCCCAGGTCGCGCAGCCCCAATCCGCACAGCTTTTTCGCACACAGCAGGGGTATCAACCCCAGAATCAGCCCCGCGGCCAGATTGTGTTGCAGCATGGTCATGGATTGCCCGGTCATTTCCACCCAGCCCCGGCCAACAGCTGTGACGCCGATCGTATCGGCGCGCGTCCAGTAGTAGAACTGGGTCAGCGCCATCATGGCCACCAGGATCACCCAGGCCGGCCGGGAGTCACGCTGCGGGGTGTTGACAACGATAGAGCGCGCGGTAGACATTCTCCTCACCTCCTCCGATCCCCAGAAGCCAGTTGAGCGTCTGTTCCACTCCGGTGGCGAGATCTCGGGGCGCGTAGTCCAGGTCCCGCTGGCTGGACCTGATGTCCAGGGGGCGATGTTCCAGGAAATTGTTGAGCCATGATGGCGTCAGACTGGGTGAACCCCCGAGCCATCCCCAGATCGCACCCAACCCGGCGATCGGCAAGACCGCCTGGGGCGGCACCTCGAAGACCCGGCGATGCACCCCTGAAATTTCCGCGATGATTCCCAGATATTCCGCCAGGGTGGCGTTTTCTCCTCCCAGGGCATAGGCCCGGCCGCGGACACCCCGGTCGGCGGCCTGGGCGATCCCGGCGGCCACATCATCCACATGGACGTAGTTGGCCTGGGCACCTCCGTCTTTCATGCGGAACCGGAAATGCCCATCCAGGTACATGGCCATCAGCCGCGTCGTTCCGTTGGCGTCGTTCCAGGGGCCCGGTCCGTATACCCGGGAGGGGCGAACGATCACTGCGTCATGCCCGTCTTCCACGTATTTTCGGACCAGCAGTTCGGAGGCTCGTTTGCTTTCTCCATAGACGGTTGGACGTCGGGAAATCCCCCGCGCGGACCCGTATCTGACCGGCGGCAGCGCCGCTACCGTGGAAACGTGGACCACCCTGTGCACGGCCTGGCGGGCGGCCGCCTTCAGGAGAATGTCCACCGCGTCGGTGTTGACGCGAAAATAATCCCGAGGGTCCCTCACATGGGCCTGAGCCAGAGCGGCCAGATGAAGAATGGTTCCGCAACCGGTGACAGCTCGATCCATGGCCTCTTCATCCTGCAGATCCCCGGATACGACTTCCACTCGATGGCGGACCGGAATATCGAGACGGTCGGGATTCCTTACGAAGACCCGGACCTCCCTCCCCTGTTCGAGCAGCAGAGGAACCAGGCGTCCCCCCACGAAACCGGTGGCACCGGTGACTAGAATCCTGTTCATGACAATCCTCCTTTTCTTTCCGAATCCCGGCGACCGGACAGGCCCATCCCGTTTTCGGAAAGGGAATATGCCGGCGGGACGGTCTTTCGGATCGACCGGGCACCATAAAGCGAAATGAGTTTCGAGGTCATCACCGCGACGAGCACTCCGGCGGCCGCATCGACGGCGTAATGGTTGTTGGTATAGACCGTGGACACGACGATGAATCCGGCCCAGAGGAAACAGAGGAGTCCCGTGATGCGGCCGAAATGTCTGCGGACCAGCAGGGCCGCGGCGACGGATCCGGCACAGTGGGAACTGGGGAAGGCGGTCCCCAGCGAATCACCCGCCGCGAAAATCGCGTCGATCAGCGGGCCGAACAAACCTCCCACCTGCTGGGCGGTGTGGCCGGCGGCCAGGGCGAGGTCGCGGGGACCGAGCACCGGCACGACCAGGTAGATCACGAAACAGACCAGGTAGGTGGAAATGAGTCCGAAGGTGTAGTCCTCCAGCTCCCGGGACCGCCCCTTGAAGGCCAGGACGACCGGCGGCCCGAGGACCAGCAGGTAGTACGAGAGATAGGACAGCCCCATGACCTCGCGCACGAAGGACCAGGGCGCCAACAGGGCCAGGTTTTCGTTCAGGTGGAATCCCACCAGGGCCAGATCCAGGGATCTGATGGTCCCGTCATGGACCACCGGGCGAGCCAGGTCGTACATCCAGCCGATTTCCGACCAGGCCAACGCCCAGACCAGGAAGGGAAAGAACCGGGAAAGGATCCGCCACAACCGAGGAGCGCCGATCCCCATCCGGGGCCACTCGAGAAACAGATAGGCCAGGCCCGCGTGGAGAACCACCATGAAGGGCATCGCGAACGCCTGTGGTGCCCGCATGATCCAGACACCGGTCAGAACGATATTGTAGTACATGAAAAGCGTCCGGATTTTCGGTTGGTCGATTTTCAGATCCATTGGTTTCTCCTCAGCCAGACCGCCGTGGCGGCCACCCCCGTATCAAGTGGATACAATGGCCGGAACCCGATTTCCTCCATGGCGGCCAACGCTTCGCAGACCCAGCTGGCCTGGGCCAGTTCCCGCACCCGATCCCGGTTCAGGACCGCAGCTCGACGCCCCAGCCAGGCCGCCGATTCCGCCGCCAGGGCGATGGGTCGGGCCGCGTTGACGGGCACCGCGATTTTCAGGGGCCGTTTCCCGATGGCCCGGCCGATGGCCAGGACGAACTGCCCCCAGGTGATGGGTTGGGGATAGGCAATATTGTAGGTTCTCGATACCGCCGAGCCGGCAGCGGCGGCGGCCATGAGACCATCGACCGCATCGGCGACATGGACCACGCTGACCTCCCGGTCCCAGGGACCGATCGTCATCGCAAACCCCTTGGCCACCATGCGGAACAATTTCAGGACCACCCGATCCCGGGGTCCGTAGACCGCCGGGAACCTGCAGATGACCGACGGGACACGATCGGAAAAAGCGTGAACCACCGCCTCGGCCTGGAGTTTGGACCGGCCATACTGGGACAGGGGCACGGGCGGGGTGTCGCCGGTCAGGCATCCCCCGACCGGAGCCGGACCCACGGCAGCCAAGGAGGACATGAACACCACACGGGGAGGCGAACTTGCGCAGCCGGCCGCGGCAGTCATGACGTTGGCCGTTCCCTGGGTGTTGACCCGGCAACATTCAGCCGCCGACCTGGCTTCCGTGAGAGCGGCCAGGTGGTACACGACATCCGCCGGACAAATGAGGTCCTTCAGGGCCGAGGTATCATCCAATCCACAGTCGTGGAATTCGATGTCCAGACCTTCGAGCCAACCCCGGCCTGCTCCCGGCCTTTCGACACAGACCACTTCATCCCCCCGAGCCAGCAATTTTTCCACCAGGTGGCTTCCCACGAACCCCGCCGCGCCTGTCACTATCGAGCGCATGACAACACCTCCTGTTTTTGGTTCAAGGACTTGATCGCCGCCACGACGACCTCCGGTTGTTCCTCGAAAATGAAATGCCCCGCCTCGGGAACCGGCTGCACCGAAAAGTCGGCCAATCCCTCGGCGAGGATTTCGATTTCCTCTGGGGTCAGGGATCCCGAGTGGGGCGCCGCGCCGGACAGCAGAAGGACGGGGCAGGATATTGAAGTCAGATTTTTCTGGAGAGATTCGGGTTCGGTGGAACCGGCCATGGCCCGCAGGGCATGGATGAAATCATCCAGGTCGTGGTCGATATTTTTCAGGTAGCGCCCCAGGGTCCGGCGATCGATCCACGAGGGGTCACCGGAGGCATCTTCGAGATTGCTTTTATACCTGTCTCGCAACAATCGGCCGCCGCCGAGTTTGGCCACCACCGAAGCGAATTTCAGGGTCCTGGCCATGGCCGGCGAACCCGATGTTTCGTACGCCCCTCCTTCGATGGCCAGGACCGCGGCCACCAGCTCCGGTCGGCGGTAGGCCAGTCGCAGGGCGACCGAAGCTGATACTCCGTGTCCCACGACGACCACATCGCGCATCTTCAGGGAGTCCAGGATCGCGGCCACCCGGTCCGCCTGGGCGGTCAGGGTGTAGTCCGCCTGGCGGGGTCGGCTGGACGATCCGATTCCCAGGGGTTCAATGATGACGGTGCGGAAGCCGGAATCTCCGAGGGGGGAAACGATTTTCCTGTAACCATAGGCGCAGCCGGACAATCCCGGCAGCAGGACCACGGGATCCCCCGATCCCGCCGAAATAACGGTCAGGGCCTGGTCGGGCGCGACCTTGAGCGATTGCACCGTCCCCAGGCTCAACACCAGTATCAGAAGAAATGTCATCATGGGTCTCCCCCCTCGCTTTCCGGATTCCCGATCCAGGTAATCCGTGTTTCAAAACCTTCTGGTCGGGAAACCGCAAGGGAGGGACCACCAGGCAATGCCACCTGGCATGCGCATCAAAACCTTTAGAAACAATCACTTGAAGATATATCAGGAGAGAATGTCAGCAGCTGGAGCGTCTCAATTAGTATGGAATTCCATACACCCAGTTTCCCACCGAATACGCCAGGTACCGGGAACCAACAAGTGTGGCGGGTCGGCCGCCGGTTGATCGACTGATCTGTTCGGGATCATTGGGTTTGTCAAAAAGAACCGGGTAATCCGCAGGCCAAAGGCTGAGGACATCCCGGTTCTTTTTGACAAACCCAATGATCCCGAACAGATCAGCCGACCAACCCCCGCACCGTCTCCACCATCACCTGAATGTGTTCCCCGGTATCGTAATCCAGGGTGGAACCGTGGATGCTGTGGGGGATCGAGAAGATCACGATAATAACAATCATCGCGGCTACGGCCCACCACTTCCCGGCGGGATTCCCGGGTCCCGCGTTGCGCGAGCGGATCACGGCGATCAGCCACAACAGAGCGCCAACCGCCAGCTTGTTGTCGGTGAGGTCCTCGCCCAGCGGCCATCCGGTCCAGAAGGCGTTGAAGGCGTATTTCTGGACGATGGGGCCCAGGATCAGTCCACCGACCATGAGAAATCCCAGGGCGATCCGCGACAGGATTTTCAAGGACGGCCCGTTGCTCAGGGCCTCGAAGCCGGCCCGCGTGGAGAACAGGAAAGCGATCACGATGGCAAACACATGCAGGATCAGGATGGTGTTGGGCACGTCGCCCTTGAACCGGGCCACGGCGTTTTCGTGGGCCGGAGCCATGACCGATTGCCCGTTCTTGGCGAACTCCACGTGGTACTCGACCTTGCCGGCCATGCCCTGCCTCGGGATGGCGGCCCGCAGGACGACGCCATCACGCACCATGGGCAGCCGGGTCCAGGGGTCCTCGGTGGGATACCGCCGCCACACGACGGTCCCGCTCACGGCCGCGTCCTGCACCTCGATGGTCACCGGCATGTCCGCGGTGATGCTGTGGGTCCGCAGCAGTTCTCCCTTGATCCGGGTGCCGGCGACCTCGGTGTTGATTTTCTTCTCGTAGGTCGGCCCGGAGATCTTCTGCCAGACCAGAAAGCTCGCTGTCAGAAAAAAAGCCAGAACCCAGAGCAGGATGGAACGCTTCAAAAGCAACCTCGCATTTCGGAAGGCCCGCGCCCAGGAACGCGGGCCGAAGATTCAAACGCCCTGTCAGGCGCCGTATTTCTTGATCGCCGCGTCCAGCCGCGGCAGCATGGCGAAGATGAATCCCGCCACGCCCAGGATGGCCACCGCCAGCACCACGAACATGGTCGTGCCTGGTTCCAGGCCGCTGATGAACCCGGACATCTTGTTGCCGATGGCCGTGCTCAGGAACCAGCCGCCCATCATCAGGCCCACCAGGCGTTTGGGCGACAGCTTGGTCACCAGCGACAATCCCATGGGCGAAAGGCAGAGCTCGCCAAAGGTGATGATCAGGTAATAGTAGACCAGCAACATCATCGACGTCTTGGCCGCTCCGTCCTGGCCCAGGTTGGCCCCCAGGGCCATGACCAGCAACGAGACCGTGGTGATCAACATGCCGTAGAAGATCTTGCGTGCCGTGGACACCGGCTTGCCCTTCTTGGTCCGCCAGGCGAAGAACCAGACCACCACCGGGGTCAGGATCACCACGAAGAACGGATTCAGGAAACCCGTCAGCAGCTCGGCGTTGATCAGCCGCACGTACTTGCCGGGAGCCAGGCGCGGCGTATCCGGTGTTGCCTTCCGGTAGACATTCGTAAAGGTGCCCTCGGAAACCATGATCACCGGAACGGCTTGGCCGTCGATGTTCCGCGTCAGGGCAACCTGACCGCTGGAGGGCGTCTTTTCAGGCACCACCTTCACGCTGGTGGTGCTCACTCCATGGGCGTCGCGGGCCTCGGTGACGCTGACGTTGGCGTCGGGAAATACCATGCAGGCGAGTCCGCCCTCCAGATCTTCCTGGCCCGTGTACGGGCGCACGGTCACCCCGGCGTGGGGGTCGGCGGCGATCATGTCCCGTGTGGACTCGCTGAGAATCCGCGCGCCGAACATGGCCTCGGCCTGGTCCGGTACCGTAAACAGGGTCCGCTCATCGGGACGGTCCAGGCCCGGGCCGGCGTTGCCGAAGTAC
>CBDTUS010000191.1:0-7012 GCA_965363725.1 uncultured bacterium
GAGCGGAACATCAACTTCTACGGCAAGCGGCTTTCGCTGCAGCTGCAGGCTTTCAATCTGATCAACCAGGACGTGGTCGTTGCCGAGGGGGGCGCCGGTATCAGCCCGGGCATGATCAACGGGGCGGCGTACGGTGGCCAGGCGTATCTGACGGAGACCGGAAAATATGGAGCAGCCCTGCTGCAGGATGCCGACGGCGACGGGTCGGATGAATTCATTCCCCTCGTCGACCCGCGGACCTTCGGGCAACACCGGCTGTTCCGCTTCGGGATCGGTTACTACTTCTAGATAGGGGCAGACCTGCCGGGCCGTCCAGCGGCGCCGGGGAGGAAAGGAAGGCAATGTTAGGTACCATCAAAAGACATGCAGGGAGTCTCCGGCGGATTGCCCGATGGTCCGTCCCAGGTGGCTGCCTCCTGCTGATGGCCAGCATCGCGGTGCCGGCACTGGCCTGGGTGGACACCCAAGGGGATATCCTGGAGATGGGCTACAACCCCAACGGGATATTCGTTCTGGACGGCTCCTTCGTCATGAACGTGGGCGAGGTCCAGATCAACATCACCAATTTCGGGCTGATCGGTTCCAGCTATTCTCTTTCGCGACCCTGGTCCGATGCACCCTCCTGCCAGTGGCCTTCAGGGTCCGGTGACGAATACCTGTGGGCTTCGGGCCTGTGGGTCGGCGGGGTCGTGCTGGGTGAAAAACTCTGCTCGACCGGCGGTGGAGCGGGGCTCAACGAGTTCGCCCCCCTCGACGATCTGAAATACACCATCTACGAGGCTATCTCGACCAAGGTTCTGCGTCCGACCGGCAACCCCGGCGCCAGCGGACGCCGGGACCCGCAGCCCGGACCGGATGACGACGAGGACGGCCTGATCGACGAAGAGGTCCTCAACGGCTTCGACGACGACGAGGACGGTGAGGTCGACGAGGATTTCGGGCAGATCGGCAACCAGATGTTCGTTCTGACGAACTACGACAACACACGGCTGGCCATCGAGAACTTCCCGAATCATACCCCCATGAACCTGGAGATGGTTCAGACCTCCTTCCAGTGGGAAAACGACCAGGTGGACGATTTCGTCGGGTTCGACTACACCATCAACAATGTCGGCGTGACGGACATCGAGAGGGTCTACATCGGCTTCTTCTCCGACAGCGACATCGGGCCCCGCGGTCTGGGCGGCACGGCCGACGACGACATGGCGGGCTCTTGGCCCCCGAACCACGGCTCTCCCGGACTCGTGCGGGCCTCCGACGGCAGTTTCGTGCCCATCCAGGTCGGCTTCATGTACGATGCCGCCGAATCGGGCCGTCTCGAGGGGTATTTCGGAATCGTATTCCTGGGCCATGACGTGGATCCCGCGGGTGTCCGCGCGCCGCGCAGCGTCGGCATGCGGACCTTCCAGTCCTTTTCCGGCAACGCCGCCTTCGAACAGGGCGGCGACCCTAACAACGACGACGAGCGCTACCAGCTGCTGAGCGCCGTCACCGATGACTGGGACGGCGACACCCTTCAGGGCAAACAGGACGATTTCCGTTTCCTGGTCTCGGCCGGCCCCTTCGCGCTGCTGCCGCCCGGGCAAAGCCTCACCTTCCAGGTGGGCATGGTGGTGGGGGCTGGTCTCGGGGACGAGGGCGGCGGCCAGGGGCTGCTGGCCCACTGCGCCGAGGCGTTCCTGACCTGGGACGGGATCTACGTCGACAAGATTACCCAGGTCCAGCCGAACGACGGTTCCCCGTCCTTCAATCCCGGTATCGAGGGCAGGGAAACCATGCTCTGCAAGCAGGATTTCGCACCGGGTGCCTTCGATAATTTCACGCCCGACTACATGGATCCGACCTGCCTGGACGGGGAATGGTTGCTCAACCAGCCCCGGGTGCAGGAATCGGATCTCTTCAACTTCGAGGTCGACGGCGAGATCAAAGAATGTGCCATGTTCAACATGGACAACTGTTTCGAATGTAATAGGCAGAACGGGTACGTTTGCCAGCCGGCCGATTTTCAGGATCCCGCTACCTGGACCTGCGACAACCCCAACCTCGACGACATCGCCGGCTGCACCGGTGTCAGGGGCCTGGAGACACAGATCAATTGGCTCGTTGGCATGGCACCGCCGCCGCCGGGTCTGCGGCTGTGGCCCACCGATAGCCGGGTCCACGTGTACTGGGAAGACAGTCCCGAATACGCCAACGATATCCGCCTGCAGGAGGTCGATTTCGAGTCCTACCGGATCTGGCGGGCCGACAACTGGGACCGGCCCTTCGGCTCCTCGGTGGTCAATGGCCCCCAGAGTACCCTTTGGCAGATGATCAGTGAGTACGATGTGGTCAACAGTTTCATCACCCAGGTGGAAGTGGATGGGGTCGTCTACGAGGACACTCTGCCGCTGGGAGCCAACACGGGACTCGAAGTGATTTCCTACCGGCCCAATGTGCTGGATGATCCCCGCTTCGAGGACCTCGATGTCGCCATGCAGGAAGTGGTGGACAACGATCCCCTGGCCCTGTTGAGGGCCCGGCCGGAAATCCGGGATTCCGACGGCATCGTCATTCCCCAGTTCCAGGGCCTGGTTCCCTGGGAGACTTATCCCGACGCCCTCGATACCTTCTTTGCCGTGACAGCCCGTGCGGCGGACCCGGCCAACGGGGTTTTCCAGAAGCGCGGCAGCAAGTTCTACGAATACGTGGATCGGGACATCCACAACGGGTTCATCTATTTCTACTCGGTGACGTCTTCCGACCATCAACTCCAGCGTTATGAAGATCGCGACGATGACGCTCCGCTGGATATCGTGGGTCCCGGACTGGTCGGAGATCCCGGCTCTTCCTTCAGCGCCACCGTGCCGGGGGCCTCGGCCCAGACGGCCGAAGAGCGGGAGAAGTTTGGCGTCAACATCTACGTGTACCCCAACCCCGCCACCCGGGAAGCCCTGGCCGAATACCAGGAGCTCAATCCCAACGGGGACGACCCCACGGGAGTCAGGGTCACGTTCACCAACCTGCCGCGGGCCAACAACACGATTCAGGTCTACACGGTCAGCGGCGACCTGGTTCAGACTATTTCCCAAAGCGGCCTGGATGGCTCCGGTCACGTGAGCTGGAATCTCATGAGCCGCAATGGGCAGGAAATTGTCAGTGGTGTCTACCTGTATTCCGTGCAATCGGACGACAGCCGGTTCGAGGATTTCGTCGGCAAGTTCGTGGTGGTCAGGTAAGCCCTGGTGATAGGGGCAGATTTGTGTCAACTCCGTCTTCGGACGGATCTGGAGGTTTCCATGAAACGCATCGTGATTCTGACCACCCTTTTGCTGGTTTTGCCTTCCCTGGCCCTGGGCGCCGGGTTCGCAAAAGTCGGCACATTCGGGGGTCAGGAACTCAAGATCGGCGTGAGCGCGAGGGCTACGGGCATGGGCTCGGCGTTCACCGGGGTGGCTGATGACGCAACGGCGGTGTTCTGGAATGCCGGCGGGCTCGTCAATGTCCGCGGCAACGAGGTCTCCCTGAACCACGTCAGCTGGGCTGCCGACACCAAGCTCTCGACCGCCATCGTGGCGTTCAACCCACGATCCATTCCCGGGACCTTCGCCTTTTCGGTGCGGTCCTTCTGGATGGATCCGCAGTTGGTCCGGACCGCCTACAACCCCGAAGGAACCGGCGAGACCTTCGATGCCGGAACGACGACCTTCGGACTGACCTATGCCCGGTTCTTCACCGACAAGTTCTCCGCCGGCCTGACGCTCAACTATCTGCACATGGGCCTGGCCGAGAGCGCAGTGAACACCGGGGCGATGGACTTCGGTATCATGTACCGGATCGGCATCAAGGACCTGAAGCTCGGGATGACCATCCAGAACCTGGGCGGCAGTTTCACCTTCGACGAGCGTGAGTCCAAACTGCCCGTGATCTTCAAGGTGGGGGCGAGCTTCAACGCCTTCCGCAACGAGCGTCAGCGGATGACCATCGCCCTCGAGTTCCAGCACCCCGCCGACAACCTGGAGCGGGCCAACGTGGGCCTCGAGTACGGCCTCAACGAAATGTTCTTCGCCCGGGCCGGGTATCACATCAACTATGATACCGACGGTTTGGCCTTCGGGTTCGGCGCCGGGCTGCCCACCGGCGAAACCACGAAGATCTCCGCGGATTACAGCGCCGTGGACATGGATGCCATTGGTTACGTCCACCGGTTCACGGTGTCGGTGACCTATTGATCGATTTGGAAACGGATCCTGGGGAGGATATGCCCACCAGCCTCCACGACACAAATCAGGATCTGCGAGCTGCCCCACCGCCCCGTGAAAACGGGGCGGTTCTTTTTCCCGCCAGCGTGAAATATCCACTGGGGACTGGCATTTTCGCCCTCGATTCCCTACAATCATGGCACTCGGGTCCGCCCGAAGCCGGTCGAGGGGGATCGGTTGGTCACCACAGTAAAGGCCTGGTCATGGCACTCGAGTCACGCCGCTCAGGACGGTCTGTCCGGACGCGAACCTCCATCCTTTCACTCCTGATTCTTGTTCTGCTTCTGCCGTCCGCGGGTCGGGCCATGCTGCACCCCCTGGACGGGGCCGGAAACTTCCACACCTATGTGGACGTGGTCAACCGATGGGTGGCCGAAGACCGGCTGGATGTCCTGGTCCTGGTCGAGGTGTCCAATGCCGACCTGAAGTACAAAAAAGAAAACGGGGGGTATGTGGGGCGGATGCGTCTGGAAGTCCAACTGGAAGGTCCCGACGGCCAGGTGCTCTCGCAGAAACGGCACGTAAGAACGAGCACGCTTTCGGATCTGGAGGCGTCCTCCAGCACCCTGTTCCAGGTCTTCGGTGTGGTGATTGAGGATGTCTCCTTTCGCTCCGGCCGGCTGTCCTGCCAGGTTTACGACGTGAACCGTCGCCGCGAAGGCATTCTGAACCAGGCGACAAAAAAGAACACCCGTAGCGAATGCGCCACCTCCTGGGCGGCCGAAGATGGGCCGCGGACCGGCCTGGGAATCGCCCTGGAGGATCCCCTGTTCCTGGCCCACGCTCCGCTCACCGACTGGGATCCCGACAGTGTCACCGATTCCAGCAGGACCGGCGGCTGGCTACACGACTACATGCATCCCTCCCGCCGGTACGGTCTGGAGGAGGACCGGCTGCAGATCTTCCTGCCGTTGTGGCCACCTGCCGGTGGGGTGGGCCTGGAGGAGGATTTTCCCGGACTGATGGTCCAGGTGGCCAGTCTGGACATGGCCTACGCCATCAACGACACCATTGAGGTGGACCGGCGCGGGAGGGCCGCCCTGGCCGCCGGACGGCCCGCCGCTTTGTTCTACGAACTGGATGTCAACTTACTGCCCGAAGGCGCATATCGGATGAGCCTGGCCCCCCTGGGGGGGCAGGGCCGGGCCTCCCTGGTGCAATTCGATGTGGTTTGGCGCCTGGATGCCCTGGGTCGCCACCGCAGCCAGGTCCTGGGCGAAGGACGCACCGTGCTCGAGGGAGATGTCCTGCGAACGTTCCTGGTCGCCAGTCCGGCCGAGCAGGAGAAAATTTTGGATGACTTCTGGGAAACCCTCAACCCCGACCCCGAAAGCCCCGTCAACGAAGCCTATCTGGAATTCCAGTACCGTTTGGCCTATGTGAGGAAGTTCCTGGGCGGATTCGGGCAGTTCGGAGCCAACGACGACCGCGGCGAGGTATTCCTGCTCATGGGACCTGCGGACGAGGTCCAGCTCCACCACATGCCGATGAACTTCCGCGACCAGGACGACGCCCGAATCAAGGTCTACAAGAGATTCGCCCCGGACCGCGAGGGCACCGAAGCCAAGGGGGGCAACGTCGAGGGGACCCAGGGACTCGACCCCTACCAGAACAGCGGGGGCATTCCCATGCCGTTTTCCCGGCGGGCGGAGGCCCAACGGCAGACTCAGGTCTACTCACCCACGCACAATTACGCCTTCGAATTGTGGGAATACGACAATGTGGTTAACACCTTGTTCCCCAACAGGTTTTCCCGCAAGGGCATGGGGCAGCGCTTTCTGTTTATCGATCGGACGGGTTCGGGGTTTTACGCCCTGGAGTCGTCGAATGTCATGCAGGGCGAGGAGTGACTCCCCTGGCTGATAAAGGGTTTGACTTGGTACCCCCATCTGCACTAATTATATCAAGCGACTAGACACCAATGACCGGGTGATTTTCGGGGTTCGGCTGCGTGTTTTCACAAGCACTGGAGCGGACCCGCTGGCTGCGGACTTGCAGATCCCCACCTGCTTGACTCTCCGCGTCCCGGCACCAGTCTTTCTAAGGGTCCCAATATCTGGAAAGGGAGACTTGCACAATGGCTCGTCACGGTATGTTGAATAATGCCATTTTCCGGCTCACAATCCTCGGGGTCTTGGCCCTGCTGATCGCCGTTCCCGTCCTGGCTCAGGACGAGCCGGCCGAAGAGCCGGGCGAAGACAGGTTCGCCAAGATCCAGGCCACCAGCGACTCCCTGGGCTTCGGCTCCACGGCGGCGGACTCCCTGAAGGAAGTGCCCCAGTTCATTGAACCGGTCGGCGGCCTCATGGGTGTTGTGGACCGCTCCCCGCTGGGCAATACCGGCGCCGGCGAGCTGTTCGTCAAGGGTGGGACCTTCATGTGGTGGCTGCTGACAGTCGCCCTGGTCGGCTTCATCTTCATCATCGAGCGCATGTGGACGCTGAACCGAGCGCGGGTCAATACTCGGCGACTCATCGGTACGATAATCACCACGCTGCGCAACGACGGTGTCCAGGCGGCCAGTGAGGAGTGCCAGAAGGTTCGCGGACCCATCGCCGCCATCCTGTACGCTGGTCTCCAGAAGGCCGACAAGGGCCGCGACCAGGTCGAAAAGGCCATCGCGACCGCCGGCACCATCGAGATGTCCTTCCTCGAGCGCGGGTTGATCTGGGTGTCCTCGGTGACCACCATCGCCCCGCTGATGGGCTTCCTCGGAACGGTGTCCGGTATGATCAACGCCTTCGAGGCCATCGCCGCCAGTGAGCAGGTCA